>JAJDAG010000063.1 GCA_029262005.1 Candidatus Zhuqueibacterota bacterium
TGCCAAACAACCTGTTGTCACCGCAGACTCCGGTCAGTTGCAGCAAGTACTTATGAATCTTTGTGCGAATGCACGCGATGCCCTGCCGAATGGCGGAAAATTGACTCTGAAAACAGATTCGGTTGATGGCCGGGAACTAAATTTTTTACCCAAGGAGCAGCGAAAGAAAAAATATGTTAAAATTGCTGTAACAGACTCTGGAGAGGGAATATCTCCCGAAGCCCTGTCTCACATTTTTGACCCGTTCTTTACGACTAAGGAAGTTGGCAAAGGTACAGGTCTTGGCCTGGCCGTAACCTATGGCATCATTCAGCAACACGATGGCTACATTCATGTGCACAGTAAATTGGCTGTTGGAACAACTTTTGAAATCCACTTGCCTGCTGCGACAGAACAACATATTACCACAAAAAGCGAAACACAGTCCAAACAGGTTATGTCCGGCTATGAAAAAATATTGGTGGTTGAAGATGATGAGACCGTACGCAATGTCACGGTGAGGATATTGAAAAGCCTTAATTATGAGATCCGAACCGCTGCAAACAGTGATGAAGCCATGGCTTGTTTTACCGAGAATTATGAGGATATTGACCTTGTTTTAATGGATGTTGTGATTCCAACAGAAAGTGGCCCGGAAGTTTATAAAAAGATGCTGGCGCTCAGATTTGATTTGCCGGTTATTTTTGTGACCGGATACGAAATACATGCCAGGATTGAAGATCTGAAAGAAGGTCCACAGAAACATCTAGTCCACATATTGCAGAAGCCGTATAGTAGAAGAGCGCTAGGGAAAAAACTGCGTGAAGTTTTTGATTATCCGAGGGTTTCTTCATAGAAGGTTTCCAGGGCAGCCGAGACTTTTTTTGTATCGCCCACGACCATCCGACAAGCAGGCAAGGAGTTTAGGAAAACCTTGCCGTAGCGTTTCTGCACCACGCGTTTATCCAAAATCAAAACCGTGCCGCAATCTGTTTTTCGCCGAATCAATCGGCCAAAACCTTGCTTAAATCGAATGGCGGCTTGTGGCACGGAATACTGCATAAAGGCATTGCCGCCATTATTTTCAATGGCTTCCACCCGTGCCTGCACAATCGGTTCTGTGGGTACCTTGAACGGCAGCTTGACAATAATCACGGAACCTAACGATTCGCCTTGAACATCGACGCCTTCCCAAAAACTATCGGTGGCAAGTAAAACGGAAGAAATATCCGACTTAAATCGCTCCAACAATTGATGCCGATTTTCCATGCCCTGCTTGTAGCAATTAATGCCAACGCGTTCCAGCCGTTCATGCAACGAGACATAACTATTGTGCAACAAGCCGTACGAAGTGAACAGGACAAAAGCGCGCCCCTTGGAAAGCTGAATAAAATCAAACAAAATATCCGGCAGGGATTGACTAAATACGGAACTACCGGGGTCGGGAATATCCAGGGGGATGGCCACCATCGCCTGTTGTTTGTAGTCGAACGGGGTAGGTAAACTCAACTCCAGGATATCTTCAGGCGGCAAGTGATTGAGCCCAAATCGCTGCCGCAAATAATTGAAACTTTTGTCCACAGTCAGTGTTGCCGACGTCATAATTATGTTTTTAAAACGATCATAAACAGCGCTTTTCAACAGGGGTGCAACTTCCAGTGGTGACGCGAGGAAACGAACAATAACCGCATTTTTATAGCCCTTCTTGACTTCCAACCAGCGAACATTGGTGGAATCCTGTTCTAGCAGAACATGCTCAATGCTTGTGGCCGCAGCATCCAGCCGGTCAAGTTGTGCGCGCAAATCGACGGTCATCGATTGGATTTGCGCATCATCAACCGCCGGTAATTGCTCAATGCGTTTAACGATGTTGGCAAGAGCGGCTGTGAATTTCCTAATTGCCTGAACAGCCAACTTTATCGGCAGACTCACTTGTTCCTGCCATTCGGTGCTTTCCAGAGTCGTTTCTGTGAGCCGCAGCTTAACTTCACGATACCCTGCATCTGCGTTGCCGCCGGCGGTGACGGCTGCATAAATGTCCTCAAATACAGCGCGCGTTTGCTTTTTTAGATTTTCAACAGTCAAGATGCCATTTTGTTGCAAAGAGTGTTGAATGGCAATGAAATCTTTATGGGGCAAACTGGCACCGAGACGGGTTAAACGATGTGAGAAATAGACCAAAAGTCCTTTTTCCTGGGAACCGCTTTTGCGGTGAAGCTTGTCGAGCAAACTCGCAACGCCCATTGAAGTCACGCGGGTGCCAAAATAGCGCGTAGCCACATCTTCAATATTATGCGCCTCATCAAAAATAATGCGGTCGTAGCTGGGCAAGATCGCATTTTCAGAAGTTCCTGTGGCTGCACGAACTGCCAGATCGGCAAACAAGAGATGATGATTTACCACCAGAATATCTGCAACGGCTGCCCTGCGCCGGGCCGCATAAAAAAAGCAGGAACTGTAAAACGGGCATTTTGTCCGCAAAGAGGTATCGCTTTCAGACTGCACCTTTTCCCAAATATCATAGCGAGGAACATGGCCTAAGTCTGATTTGCTGCCATCGCGGGTTGTGGCAGCCCACTCACCAAGGGCTTTCAGTTCTTTTAAATGTTGCTCGTCAGTAAAAAGATCGAGTTCCATGTCCGCATCGGCGAGCTTGCGCTTGCAGGCGTAATTGCTGCGCCCCTTTACAAGCACTGCCTTGAACTCTTCGTTTAGAACCTTTTGTAGAAATGGTAAGTCCTTGTTGATCAATTGTTCCTGCAAGTTGATGGTATTGGTCGAAATGACCACGCGTTCTTTGTTGTTAAGGGCATAAGTGATGGCCGGCAACAGATAGGCCAGGGTCTTCCCGGTACCGGTTCCAGCCTCAATAACAGCAACTTTGTCTTCATTCATGGCTGCGCTCACGGCACGCACCATTTCGAGCTGTTCGGTTCGCTTCTCATAATCTTGCAGTTGTTTGGCGACCGGGCCTCCTTCGGAAAGAATCGAAACCAGGAGGTCTGCATTCAGCGGAATGAGTACTTTCTCTTCGAACGGCTCAACAACAACGTAAACATCAGAGGCTTCATTATTGACAATGTAGAATCCGACGCCATCATTCCCAAGAATGGAGGCCACGTGCAGGTCGGGGGAGGAGGGACGGAGTACACCACTCGGATGGTTGTGAATCACCACATCGCCATGCCGCGCAACTTGCAACAGAGCCGGAGCGGAAAACTCATTCCCTCTGGCGTGCACTTGAACTTCCGCAACCAACCTGTCTTTGTTTACATGGCCGACGAGAAAAACCTCATTGGTGCCGGCGTCGACAATGTAACTCCGAATCGCCGATCTCGCTTCGTCGGAAATGTAGTCGCTTATGTTACTCATCTACCGAAAAAATCAATTTATCTGCATCGCAAAATATATCCACTCAGGATACGTCAGTCGTGCTACTCACGTATTCAACGCCGCAAGTGGACTGGCATTAAAACCCAGTCCACGCAAGGTTTCATGGAACGGGCCAGGTCCGTGAGTCGTGTAAATTTTTTTTGCTTTGGTCTGACGCGCGTATGCTATCAGGCCATCAAAATCTGCATGGTCACTTAAAGGCAACGCGTCATCAAGGCCCTCGCGCTGTTTTACTTTTGGATTTACTGCCCAGCCGGTCAAAAAAACAACCTGTTTGCGCTCGAGTTTCTGTACTAACCTCGATCTGAGCGCAATACGCGGAATGATGAGTACTTTGCCCTCAAGCTCGGTCTTTTTATGTTTCTGCCATTGCCCGAAATTGACACCAAAGTTTTCATAAACTTGCGCAAGCACAGCGACCGAACCGTGCACACTCAATTCAAACCCTGCATCGCCGAGTATTTTCATCGCTTCCTGGGTTTTTCCCAAAGTATAACCGGCAACAACCGGAACGCAGCCACGGCGAAAAGCCGCAGCAACAAACTCAAGCAACTGCTCAATCACCAACATACGTTCTGGAAATCGAAACTGTGGTTGCCCAAAGGTGCTTTCCATAATAAGGATGTCGCACTCGGGTACTTCGATGGGCTCGGCCGTGGCGCTGGTTTCCATGTTGAAATCGCCGGAATAAAGCAGGCGCCTGCCATCAACATTGATCAGGGTTTGCGCAGAGCCTAAAATATGGCCCGCTGGATAGAGCGTCGCATCTCCGCCATCGAACGCATATTTTTCGCCAAACTGCAAACCGACAGACCGGGCAAGCCCAATCCGCTTTTTCAGAAATTGAAGGGTTGGTTCGGTGGCGATAATTAGTTTGTGTTTACGAGCGTGATCCAAGTGCGCATGCGAAACAACGCAGGTATCGACACGGCGGGTAGCGTCGAGCCAGAGAGCGCTATTGGTGATGCCAATGCCGTTATCATAAAAAAACATACTACTCTTTCCAAAGATCTTTGTAATCTTTGCTCACCGGAGTGAAGCAAGCCAAAGGCTGACTGTCAATCCCGAGTAAGTCAGGTGTCGAAACGAAACAGTTTATTTTATCCTGCACAACTCGCCAGGGTGATCTATAAAACAGGACGTGAAACAATTCAGAACAAAACGCCACCGCTTGGTCATGAAGAAATGAGGTGACGCCGGGTGACATTGTGTTCTGAATCTGATTAAAATTTGTCGTTGTCAGTTCTAACTGGCGAGTTTGCTTAAACCCGGTATGTATCCGGCTTCCAGTTTTTGATCGCCTGCTTGATTCCATCTTCTGAAAGATTTTCCTTTACTGCTTTTGCTTCCAACTCAAGCAATTCTTCGTCAGAAGCGAAACGCAAACCAATAATTTGCCGGGTTGAAAGGCCGGGGTCAAGCAATTTACCATTCATAACAAAATGGCGTAAATTTTCCTCGGCTCGAATGGCCCGGTCCTGCGCCTTTAAAGCAAACACCCGTGTGTAAAACCACACTAAAATCAATGCGATTGCCAAAGCGGTAATCAACGATGCGCTGTAAATACCAGCCGTGCCAAGGGACTTAAATAAATTGACAAATGCGCCAATTGCAGAAGCAAGGAGAATGAGCGCCGCTACAAAGTGGTACATAGGTACAAAACGATGATGTGTCTTGTAGGTTTGAGACATGGTGTTTTCCCTCCGTATTTTGTTATTGTATTTTAATGAGTTTACGCAAAATAGCTTGATAATTCAAGCAACAACTTAACAATTTTATAAACTTTGAAACAAAGTAAAGCCATTACTTCTCATACTCCGGATAAGCGCCGGGCAAAAGAAATGGCGCAGGCCTACCGTTGAGTTGCAGCAATTGCTTAAGGAACTGTGTCTCTTGTTTGACTTCTGCTTTTACGGGTAGCAGTTGTTCACTGAGATTGAACCAGCCTTTAGTCATCGGTAATTCGACCAAATCGATTTTCTCATCAGGCAGAATACCAGCCTCTTTTCGGGCGATGGCAATGGCAGAAAGAAGCCCGCCGATTTCATCAACAAGGCCAGTTTCTTTGCCGTCAATGCCTGAATAAATACGACCCTGGGCAATCTCCCGCACTCGCGCTTCATCCAGACCGCGGCCATCGGCTACCAGTTTGACAAATTGGTCGTAATATTTTAGAATATACGTTTTTATTTTTTCCCGTTCCTCCGGTGTAACATTCCGTGCCGGTATTTCCAATGGCGTAAAAGGCAAGCGGACGCCTTTGCCCATGTCCGCATGCTGGCCACGCTGCACAAGGTCGGCGGTCATGCCAAGCTTGTCGCCAAAACCAGCATCATAAAGCCAACCCCCAATCACGCCGATGGAGCCGGTCACAGTATTGGGCCCGGCGACAATCTTGCTGCCGTAAATAGAAACCCAGTAGCCGCCTGAAGCGGCAACCTGGCCTTGAGAAATAATAACAGGCTTTATTTCAGCACAGGATTTAACTGCCTGCGCTACAAAATCGCTGGCCATAGCGTCGCCGCCGGGAGAGTCCACACGAAAAACCACTGCTTTTATCGAGGAGTTCTCGGTCAGGGTGTCAAACACTTTTTCAAGCCAGCGCGCGCGAATGCCGGAATCCATTTCGCACACGCCAAGGGCATAGACAATTGCAATTTTATCACGACTGCCCCAATCTTTAATTGCGCCGGCATTTTCGAAAAGATTACTTACCGACAATCCAACCGCCGGTTTGCCGGTCGCCTTTGCAATAATACCATCAATATCAGACCAACGCGCCAGGGTGTCGACCAGGCCTGCTGCGAGCGCATGGTCGGCCATGAAAAAAACTTCTTCATCAACAAATTTGTCGAATTGTTCAGGCGAAATTTTTCTGGCAGTGCAAACGTCGGAACGCGTCAGTTCATACCAGTCATCCACATAAGCCTGCAACTGCTCGCGATCAGCTTCGGACATGCTGTCTCGGGATAAACTTTCTACGGCCGATTTATATTTAAAAAAACGCCACGCGTCAAAGCCAAGGCCAAGTTTTTTTAACGTGCCTTTTACGTAAGTACGGCCCAATGCGTACCCGTCCAACATCACACTACCCTGCCGGTCACAAATCACCTGATCGGCTACGCTAGCCAGATGATAGCCGGTCATCCCCACATTGTCTATAAAAATGATCACTTTTTTGCCTGCTGCTTTTGCCTGCTTTAAGGCTTCGCGAATTTCCCAGGCATGTTCCGGCCGCACCTGCATCGCGGATAAATTGAGTGCCAGCGCTTGCACTCTCGGATCGGCGATGGCGGCCTGGATATTGCGTAAAATCTCCAGAAGGCGAGGGCTATCTGTGTCCAGATATTTGTACTTCAAATAGCTGACGCGACCTTTGAGCGTCAGCGGCACGTAATATTTTGATTTGTCAAAACGTTCGGTCACACTGCCTCTTTCGTGCGCGCCAAACCGGCTGAAATAGGTGGTGCCGGTGTAGTTTGTATCGCGATCATAATGCGCCTGGGCGCCGACACTTTTTTTGCCGAAATTAAAACTTAGGCCGACTGTAAAACGCTTTGTGTCAAAATAACGTGTCAGCACAGTCACACCGGGAAAAAGTTCTGCAGCGCCACCGACACTCCATTGTGCATCTTTAAAACGCACCCCTTTCTGCAGAGCAGCATCAGCGAAAAGTGTCAATCGAGAATTTCCCAAAGGCCGAATGCCAAGCTCACTGACGCCTTCCCTCTGAGCGCTTTGCACCGATTGGTTCGCAATAAATCCGGTTGAAAAATATTTGGACGGACGGAAGATCGCGCCAAGAGTGAGGTGTTTTTCGCGGCGAGACGCGTTGGCTGAACCCGTGGACCAGCCGTAACCAATTCCCATAGCAAGTGCCCTCGAGCCGCCTGCCATGGAGAGTTTATAATCTTTCACAGAAATGCCGCCGACTTTTTGGCGCTGAACGGCCAGGCCCAAAGAGTGAGACCCGGCAAAGGCACCCCAATTCTCAATACGAAACGGGCTCTTTCTGTCATTGCTCCAGAATAACTTTAACTCAGGAGCAGTGAGAAATGCCAGGTTTGCCGGATTGCTGAATCCAGCCAGGCCCCCGGCATAACCAGCTGGTGGCGCAAGTAGAAAATTGGAACGACTGTAGTAGTCAGGTAAGGGTTGCGCCAGCGCGACTGCCGACGACAACAGTAAGAGAAAAGCTGCTGAGCGTAACATTTTATCTCCCTGTGACTGTTATGAAAATTATGAAAATATAAACAGTAACTCAAGTTTGGCAGCTACCTAAAGTACTGATTTTTATACTTTGTTGCACCCGTTACCGCTTCTCTGAACTCGGTCCAAAAAATAGTGTGATTGTCAAAGCCAGCCTCTAAAAGCAGTTGCAAATCTTCCTGAAGTGGCAGCGCCGTCCAGAGTAACAACCTGGACAGCAGCATATTTTTGCAGGAAGCGTGCAGTAAAATAGCCAGTACCGGTGCCGAGGTCAAGCGCGCGAACAGGGGTGTTTTCAGGGAAATGCAGAACTTGCAAGGCAATATCCACCATTTTGGCACGATTGGGGTGCATGAGCGCCATGTCTGCATCGTAGGATGCCACGCGTTCCGGCCAGTCGTAAGCTTCAATGCTGTAACTGAACACAAATTCTACCTTAGAATGGTGAGCTGGTTGGCAACAGTTCCGTTTGGTGTTTCCAAGCGATAAAAGTATTTGCCGTTGCGTAAATTCGCGGCATCAAAAAATATTCGATGGTCACCTGCTGGACGAAAGCCGGAGTCCATAACTTTGACTTGCCGCCCGAGAATATCGTAAAGTGTCAATCTCACCGGTTGGGCTGTTTCCAGCCTATATTGAACAATTGTAGCCAGCGCAGAATTCTGACTTAACCGAACCGGGTTCGGGTAATTTTGCCGGAGCGAAAAATCCCGAATTGGTGATGTGTCCCGGCCTGCAATGGCCGTTACAATTAAACCAAGATAATCTGCCAGACCGTGTAACAGCGCAAAAGCGGTTTTGTCATAATCACCGGCAGCAGTGCAATTCATGTCTTCGTAAGTCAAAGCCAGCACCGCTTCGCCGTGGTTTAGCCAGAACCAACTCTCCGGATAAACCAAAGGCGTTCCGTTCTTCCAGCTTACAAAATAATACCACGGTTGAACGCCTCCCTCAAAATAAGAGCGAACACCGCCAATATAACTTTTTTCCAGCAGAGTAAAATCCTGCGAAGTACCTGCTGAATCATGATAGACAAAATATCGCTTGCAGGCGAAAGCGGAGTGCATGTTCAAAGCAACTTCAATGGGTGCATCTGAGGCCATTAGTTCGCTTAAACGACTGCGAAGTGTGGCGACTTCAGGCTGAGCAGGGTTGCTATTCCAGTCGCTCTCAAGGTCGATTCTGTTGGCATTCTCACGATCGAACTCAAGTTCCACGCCATCCGGATTGTACATAGGAATTATGTAGATGGTACAGTTTTCCCGAATGAATTGGGCAAATGCATCTTCAGAAAGCAAAAGTGTGATCAACTCGGCAGTTACCCACCACGCCTGCACTTCGCCCGGATGCGTACGCGCATGGATAAATATTGTTTGTCTTGGCTGGCTTGGCGGCGTATCTGCTGTAATTTTCAGTTGCCAGATAGCTCGATTTTGCACACTCGCTCCAAGGGAATCAACGGTCACATAAGGGCTTTGTTGCCAACGGTCGAGGTCAACCAAAAGTGTGTCATAACCATATCCCCAGTGATCGCCTAAAGCCTGTAACTGCTGATAAGCAAGCGCTTCATTGTAATTACACTTATCGAAAAAATCATCTAAAAGGTTGGTGGCAAAAGGCTGGGCACTCAAGGGCTGAGAGCACAGGCAAATGTTGAGTGCCAGCACAAAAACGGCAGGGTAAGAGGTTTTCGTAAAAATTCGGCTGGTCTTTTTTTCCATTGAAGGTATTTTATCTTCTTACTTGCTTGAGCTGTTTTAACAGATCCCTGTTGGTGGGGGCTCTCTCCAGAAGTTTGAGCAGAGTCTTCATGGCTGCTTTGGGATCATTGCCTGACAGGCCACGCCGCAGAGTCGACAGGCCAAGCATTTCATCTTCATTGTAAAGCAGTTCTTCTCTGCGCGTACTGCTGGCCAATAAGTTGATTGCAGGAAAAATTCTGGCATCAGCCAGTTCGCGAGTCAGGACAATTTCGCTGTTGCCCGTGCTTTTGAATTCTTCAAAAATATAGTCATCCATGCGCGAGCCGGTTTCCACCAGCGCAGTTGCGAGCACCGTGACAGAGCCACCATTTTCAACATTTCGCGCCAACCCGAAAAAGCGTCTTGGAATTTGTAGCGCTTTTGCGTCGATGCCGCCTGACATGGTGCGCCTGGCGCCGGCACCGTGCAGGTTAAAAGCACGCCCCATCCGGGTGATGCTATCGACCAGGATCACAACGTTGCGCCCACATTCCAACTCACAACGAATGTGGGCCAGGGTTAACTCAGCCAGATTAACATGCGACTCCAAACTCTGATCATTGGAACTGGCGAGCACTTCCGCTTTCACGTTGCGGCGGAAGTGGGTTACTTCCTCCGGACGCTCGTCGATAAGCAAAACGATAATACGTGTATCCGGGTCAGATGCATGAATGGCATTGGCAATCTCTTCTAGCATGCGGGTTTTACCGGATTTTGGGGGTGAAACGATCAGACCGCGCGTTCCGCGACCAATAGGGGCAATCAATTCAATTGCCCGCATGGAAATGTTGCCACCATCGCCCAAACAAATTCGCTCTTCCGGGCTAATCGCAACCAGGCGATCAAATCGAGTACGGGCCTTGAACTGCTCAGGTGTCAAATCGCAAACAGACTCGACAGTGTTGAGTTGATAGCCCTTTTTGCCGCGAGTCGCAGTGCCGGTGACAACCGCACCGTCCACCAGACCGTATTCGCGCATGGTTTTCTGTGAAACCCAGACATCTGTGGAGTCTGGTTGAAAAGACTGTTTGGAATTCCGTAAAAAACCACCACCCCGCTGCAGGCGTTGCAGAACGCCTCGTGCTGTTTCAGACATTTCAGTTTTTCTCTTATTAAATTCGTTTTATTCCATTGAAAAACAAACGATTGCACAAAGCTGTTCAAAAGAACAGTCAACCTATTTAAGATGCTGACTATTCCACAGTTCTCTTTGAGGCGCTACCTGAGTATCTTATGAGGTTTTATAGCGCACGTTGTTTATTGATTTGCATCATCGATCCCGACAATCATCGACACTCGAGCATGGTAGGAACGCTCAGGTGGAACATGCATAGTCAAACTAACGGAGAATAATCGTCAAAGTCAACCTAAAGCTAAGGCAGACAAAGCATTCAAAATAAAGAAATATTCACAAATCGATAAACGCCGGCTATGTCAATTCAGTTCCTGGCAATAATCATCCAGCATCTGGGTGGACCAATTCAGCTATTTGATAAGAATGTAAACAGAAACTTGATTAATACAATTCCACTCACTACCTTTACGCACATTTATACTTGCACACTGGGGCCGAATAACCGGAATAGGTATCTGCATCTTAGGGTTCCTGAAGAAATTTATAAAAACGTATGAACGATATTAAACAGAAACTCCAATCTATTTTCGGTGCGGACCGAATTCATGAAAATGAAATACTCGCACAGCACTGCAACTGGCGCGCCGGTGGACCCGCTGATTTATTTGTGGTTGTTCGCAACACTGATGAGCTGAAGGAGGCTATCATCTGCGCCAGGGAACATGCTCAACCCGTCACGATTCTTGGCTATGGCGCCAACGTTCTGGTCGCCGATAAGGGCATCCGGGGCCTGGTGATTTTAAACAGAGCGCAACGTATATCCTTTCTCAAAGATTCAATTATTGAAGCGGATGCCGGCACAAATCTGGCTGTTCTGGCCAGGGAAGCCGGCAAAGAGAACATCGGCAACCTTGAATTTCTCGTGGGCATTCCAGGTACTGTTGGCGCGGCTGTGGCTGTAAACGCCGGCACCCGCACCGAGTGGCTCAGCAGCATTCTCCACAGTGTGCTCGTCCTGCACAACGACAATTCAACCACTTGGATCCTGTCTGATAAACTTGACTTTTCCTATCGCAATAGTGTGTTCAAACGCAGTGGTGAAATCGTTCTTGCCGCCCGGCTGCAAGGCCAGAACCGTAGTAGAAAATTAATTGAACAAAACATGGCTGAACATCTAAGCGTGCGTAAAACCCAACCAACAGGCCCAAGCGCCGGTTCGGTTTTTACCAATCCGGCAGGCGACTATGCCGGCCGGCTCATTGAAGCGTGCGGCTTAAAAGGCTACACCGTCGGCGGTGCGCAGGTTTCGGAAAAACACGCCAATTTCATCCTCAACGTCAACAACGCTACGGCTGCTGACATCAAGGCAGTCATCGACCACGTTAAGTCGGAAGTGAAGGCTAAATTCAACCTCAGTCTGGCAGAAGAAATTCGCTATTTGGGGGAGTGGTAAAGTTTGCTGTATCTTCTTTGTTTCCGGACTACTCCGTTCCCAACCAAAGATCAGGGCGCTTTTTTCCTTACAACTGTTTGTGTAAATTATTTCATGAAAGCAGCCTGGAAGAAGCGGCAAAATTGCATTAACCCAATTTCAGTATTGCCCGGACGAACAGCTATTAAAAAATGCGCCGGTACCTCCCTTTCCGCCGTGCAAGCTTTTGTTTTGGAAAATACCGACGCATGGTTAAGCTACATGTGTATTCTGAAATTATTCCCGAATGATCATGGCGATTTTCAATATTCGAAATTTAAAGTAAAGCGACGTTTACTCCCGGCTTTTTTGCGCTCAAAACCGGTTGAATAGTTTGCTTGTTCTCATGCTTCTTTGAATGCCTCCGTTACAGGTGTTTAGCTTTTTTTAAAACTAACTTTTGCATAAAAATCAGCATATTTTTGTGGAACCGATTTCATGCAAAAGGCGTTATATTAACTTTGTGAGTTCACCGATGGCTCATTTCGAGCCTAGACTAAAAACTACAGACTTTTAACTATTTACTCTAATCAACACAAACGAGGGTAGGTTATGTCCAAAGATGATAAGGTGATGATTGCGGCAAAGGGGCTGAGCAAGTACTACGGCCCATTCGTCGCAATCCAAGATATCACATTTTCAATCCCGGAGGGACAAATTGTTGCTTTTCTCGGCCCCAATGGCGCCGGAAAATCTACAACAATGAAAATTTTGACCGGATACCTGGCGGCAAGCGAGGGCTCAGCCTCAATTGGTGGACTCGATATCCGAACGAATCGCCTGGAGGCATCAAGGCGGCTTGGCTATTTGCCGGAGAACGGTCCTTTGTATCAGAACATGACACCGCTGGAACTGTTGTTGTTTTTCGGCGAAGCCCGCGGCATGGACGCCGGGACGGCGCGTACAAGAGTGGACGCTGTTATTGACCAGTGCTCACTTGAACTGGTGTTGGAGAAACCCATCGACAAACTGTCGCGCGGTTACAAACAACGTGTCGGTTTGGCACAAGCACTGTTGCATGATCCTGATGTTCTCATAATGGATGAACCTACAGCAGGGCTGGATCCAAATCAAATCCGTGAATTCCGCAAAAACATCAAACAACTCGGCAAATCAAAAACCATCCTGATTTCAACCCATCTTCTGCAAGAAGTTGAAGCCATCGCAGATTATGTTTTGTTTGTCAACAATGGCAAACTGGTTTTTGAAGGCACGCCAGAAGACTTAAAAGAAAAGGGTTCGTTAGAAGAGCCTTTTTACCGTCTGACCAATCATGGAAAACCTGAAACATTACCGGCAAGGGAGGAGGGAGTTGTATGAATTTCAAAATAGGAAATTATGATTTCAACCTGAACTGGGCTGTGGTTCAGGCCATTGTCAAGCGTGATTTGCGCATTTATTTTTCTAACCCGACCGGGTATGTGTTTATCACACTCTTCATTTTTCTCAGCGCAGCCGCCGCTTTCTGGCAGGAGCGCTTTTTCCTGAATAACCTGGCAAACCTCGACCAGCTCAATGAACTGTTTCCGTTGTTGCTGTTGTTTTTTATTCCCGCACTATCCATGGGTGTGTGGGCCGATGAAAACAAACAGGGCACGGATGAACTGCTTCTCACTTTGCCTGCTTCAGATCTGGAAATCGTGCTTGGCAAGTACGTGGCCACGCTCGGCATTTATTCAGCATCATTGATCTTGTCGCTGAGCCACATCATTGTTCTTGTATGGCTTGGCAGTCCGGATCTTGGGCTTATGCTCGGTAATTATTTGGGCTACTGGTTTATCGGTGCAGCGCTCATCTCAGTTGGTATGCTCGCTTCATTGCTAACCTCCAACATCACTATTGCCTTTATTCTTGGCGCGGTTTTCTGTGCGCTGTTTGTTTTTATCGATGGGGCGGTTTCTAGTATCAGTGCCGGGTTGGCTGACTTGACAAAGCCGCTCGGGGTTTATTCTCATTTTAGTGATTTTGCCCGCGGCATAGTGAGTTTCTCCGGTGTGCTGTATTTCCTTTCAATCACAGGTTTGATGATTTACCTGAATGTCCTTTTTATTGGTCGCCGACACTGGCCTTTAGAAGCGGATGGGTATAAAATGTGGCTGCACCATACAGTCCGTGCCATTGCCCTGGTGATTGTGCTTATCAGCCTGAATGTGATTTTTGGCCGGGCCAGTCTGCGTTTGGATGTAACTGCAGAACAGTTGCATTCCCTGGCAGATGAAACTGAAAACTTGCTGGACGAAATCTCAGGTGACCGTCCGGTATTTATAGAAGCATTTGTCAGCAAAGATGTGCCGCAACACTACGTGCAAACACGCTCAAATCTCCTTGGCTTTTTGCAAGAAATGGATGCAGTTGGTGGTAACAAAGTGCAAGTGATTCTGCACGATACCGAACCATATAGCCTGGAAGCACGCGATGCTCGTGAAAAGTTCGGTATCATGCCGGTTGAGATTCCAAATGTAGGAAGTGCCCGCGCCAGCACAATGCAAACATTTCTTGGTGTGGCCTTCAAGTGTGGCGCTGAAGAACAGGTTATTCCATTTTTCGATCGTGGCCTGCCGGTGGAATATGAGCTGGCTCGCAGCATCCGGGTTGTCGCCAAAACCGACCGCAAGAAAATTGGTATTCTTAAAACCGAAGCAAAGCTGTTCGGCGGGTTTGACTTTCAGAGCATGCGCAGCAGCCCTGCCTGGCCGGTTGTTGATGAACTGAAAAAACAATATGAAGTTGTGCAAGTTGCAGCCACAGGCCCAATCACCGATGAACTTGATGGCCTGCTCGTGGCTTTGCCATCTGCGCTGCCTCAGGAAGAAATGGACAATCTGATAGCATATATGCTTCAGGGCAACCCAACCATGCTGCTGCTGGATCCGCTACCGATTGTTAACATCGGCTTGGCGCCATCAGAAAAATCCGGAGGCAACAAAAATCCTTTTATGCAAAATCAAGGGCCACAACCTAAGCCAAAAGGCAATATTCACCAATTGCTCACTGAGCTTGGCCTGAGTTGGAACAAGGCTCAGATCGCCTGGGATACGTACAACCCTCACCCTGATTTTGCGCAACTGCAACCGGAAGTCATTTTTGTTGGTGAGGGAAATCAAAACCCGGAAGTCTTCAACCAGAATCACAGGGGAAGCGCAAACTTGCAGGAGTTGGTCTTTCTGTTTCCAGGTTATGTCCAAAGCGCAGCCGGCTCAAGTTTCGAGTTCACACCGCTGATCAAAACAGGAGAACAATCCGGCTCCCTCAATTATTCGCAACTCGTAAACAAGAGTTTTTTTGGAACTTCTTTGGCGGATAGTCGGTTTTTGCGGCGGCGCGCCAATAGTTTGGACTATACGCTGGCTGCACACGTAAAAGGTGAAAGGTCAAGTGAAGATTCCACCGCAGCACCGTTAAGCGTAAATGTAGTGGCGATTGCTGATATAGATTTTATTTCTACAGAATTTTTTGAAATTCGAAAACGCGCTGTTGGCAACCTCAATTTTGACAATGTTTCTTTCTTTTTGAATTGCATGGATGTGCTGGTTGGCGACGAGTCTTTCATCGCCCTGCGGAACAAGCGGGTGCGGCATAGAACCCTCGAAACCGTTGAAGACCAAATGCGCAGTTTTATTGAGCGGAAAACGCAGGAGGAGCAGACTGCTGAAAGTGAGGCTTCGAGCGAACTGGTCGAGGCCCAGCGCCGTCTCAATGAAAATGTTGACAAAGTGCGGCAGCGAACAGATCTTGACGAGCGCACAAAAAACATCATGGCCAACAATTTGCGCGAAGCAGAGCAGCGGCGTTTTGAAGCACAAAAGGCAAATATCGAAGCTGAGAAGGAGGCCAAGGTAAGCGCCAGTAAGGAAAATATGGAAGTCTCCATCCGCAGCATTCAAAGCAACATCAAAACATTTGCCGTTTTGTTTCCACCGATTCCGGTATTTGTAATTGGCGTCTGGATTTTCGTTCAGAGGCAAAAGCGTGAGCGTGAAGGGGCCTTGGCTGCCAGAAGACTGAGAAGCTAATTGAAGGAGTAACTGAATGACTGAACTTAAGAAAACAATCGTGTTCGGCGGGGCCGCCGTAATGCTTGCCCTGCTGGCTTTTTTAACCTCACCGAGCCAGGTTACGCCGGAGGCGTACTCAGACACAGGTGAGCTATTTTTTGCGGACTTTACCGACCCTAATACTGCCGTAACACTGGAAGTTATCGACTACAATAAAGAGGCCGGTGCGGCTATTCCTTTTAAAGTAACTTTCAAAGACGGCCTGTGGTCAATTCCTTCGCATCATGAGTATCCCGCCGATGGAAAAGATCGCCTGGCAAAAACTGCAGCCGGTGTTATCGGTATAAAGAAAGATGAATTTCGCTCCGACAACCCGGCAGACCACAACGCGCTTCAAGTCATGGACCCACTGGATGAGACTGCCACCGGTCTCGACGGCCGTGGCCAGCGCATTACTTTGCGAGGCGCCAACAACCAGGTTCTGGCAGATTTCATTGTCAGCAGAGAAGTTGAAGGCAAGGAAAAATTTCGGTTCGTTCGAATTCCAGGACAGAAACGCGTGTATGCTTCCAGAATGGATATTGATATTTCAACCAATTTCAGCGATTGGATTGAAGCAGACCTGCTGCAAACAAATACAGACGAGATCAACAAAGTCACAATCCGCGACTATTCCATCAACGAGCGTAGCGGCAGCTTGCAAGACAGGGACACCGTTGTTTTGACAAAAGACGGCGATACCTGGGAAGCCGGAAAAATGGCTGCCGAACAAGAAGTTAACAAAACAAAAATAACCGACTTTTTGAAAACACTTGATGAATTGTCGATTGTTGGTGTGCGCCCGAAACCGGATGGCTTGTCACAGTCGTTACGGAAATCAGATTCAGAAGGGATGTCTATCAGTCAGGACGCTGCTTTGTCATTACAATCAAAGGGTTACTATTTTACACGCGAAGGTCAACTCGTTTCCAATGAAGGCGAAATTCAGGCAAACACACTGGATGGCTTGCAATACACCCTGCGTTTCGGTGAAGTTCTTTATGGCACCGGCCTGGCCGTGTCCGCAGGCACTGAATCAGAAAAGCCAGAATCGAGCACCGGCGAGAACCGCTACCTTTTTGTTACAACTTCATTTGACGGCAGCCAATTTAAGGAACCGGCCCAACCAAAGAACACTGATTTCGCCGGCAAGGCCGACAGTTTATGGACGGACGCAGATCGGGCAAGCAAAGTGCTGCAAGATAAGCACAACGGCTGGGCTGCTAAAATTGATGCCGGCCAGAAGCGATCCGCCGAGCTTAACGCACGTTTTGCCAAGTGGTACTACGTCATTTCATCCAAAAGTTTTGATAAACTAAATCTGACCAGAAAAGACTTATTGCAAGAGAAGAAAGAAAGTTAAACTTCGTAGTTGAACACGCCTGTTTTTGGCAAAAAAATCGAATTAGGTCAAAAAAAAGCACGGTGAAAAATTCACCGTGCTTTTTTTATCCCGTATGTTTGCAGTCTTAAGATGCGGCCGGCAAACGCTACCTCACTCTTTATGCACTAATTTATAAATCCCAAAGCCGTTCTTGTCCACAAAAATAAAGCGTTTGTCAAAATCTTTGTAATACCAAATTTCATAGGTTCGTGTGGTGTAAGGCAGCGTGTTTCTGCTTATCTCGGTTGGAGGACCGTAGACAATATAGGTCTTGCCGCGATCTGTATCAGGTCCGCGCTGATCGAGCACGACATTTGAGTAATTCTCTACCGTGTGCCGCACTCTTTCAAGATATTCATCGTGCAACTCATTTTTCGGTGTTTCGGGGGTCGGATCCCGTTCAGACCAGAATGCTTCAATAAGTTGCTGCCGTTCAGTGCCTTTGGCACGCACAATTTTTGAAAACTCTTGCGATTTGGAAATGTGCTTTAGCGCCAATACAGCACCTGTATCGCTAGCGTCGTCATAGATTGATTTTGGTGGTTCCCAATGCTGAATATGAAAAGAGCGCCGTTGCATAACTTTCCGATTCGCCACTCGTGCTTCAACAATAAGCAAATAGCGGCCCGGCAAAGATATAAGTTCTTTCAGAGGCACCAGTTTTCGCACAAAACCATTGTTGGCGACCACATCTTCTTTAATATTTATAAAACCATCCCCGGCCTGATCGTAGATTCGGTAGTTCATGCGAATGGAATCCTTCAGACTTGAGTAAAGCTCAAAGTAGGCGACAAATTTTGACTCCGGGTTATCGTAGACCCGAATAATATTTGGCATTCGCGGCAGCAAATCTTTATCAAATTTGATGGCGTTCATGAGCATGACATCGCTGATAGCCAGCGTGTCGCGAAAGTCAGGCACAGCCACATTCTGCCGCCGAACCAGGCGGCGTTTGGTCACTTGATCGGTTATTTCAAGATACATTTCATAGCTGCCCGGTGGTAAATCAAAATCAAAACAATAACGATTGAGCTGTTTCAAAGAGTTTGTTTTTGCAAACGCCGTGGCAGCAATGCTGCCTTTTTCTATAAAGCCATCAAGACGAATGCCCTTGCTGTCAAGCATGTCAACCAGTATTTCATACTGAGCAATGAATTCAGCGCCGGCATTTTTAAATTGTATCAGGTCGTTGGCAAAATCAGCCACAACCCGAACGCGGGCTATGCGCTGATCTTCTGCAGAAAAAACATACGTTTCGTAGGAAAAGCGTGGTCGCGTGGTTTTAGCGAAATAGGAACTCAATTGCACACGACTGCTGTCTGTTCCTGCGAAAACCAGTGTACACTGAAGAAACACAGTCAGTGGTGATAGCCCTTTTGAGAAAAAGTGTTTTATCTTGAACATATCGAATATTTCGCCCGCAGGCATATAAAGTTGAGGCATTTGCTCTGCTTAACTGTGAAAGTTTTGACACACGTAAGCCGGCAAGTTCAGGATAAGGAGATACGGTCAACAGGCTTCAGCAAGCTGTCGGAGAGTGTAAGAATGTTTAAATGGACGCCTGGGATGAAAAATGTATGGTTCTTTTTTCCAGCCCCGCACCGGAAGCAGCACGTTCAGACACTCTTGTCCAAATATCACTTGTGTTTAGGCAAAATCTTTCTAGTTTTCAGCTTATGAAACATGCTTTGCAACTGCTTCGCGACAATGCCTGAATTCAGGCCATAAACTTCAAACCGATAATCTCAAAAAAAGAGCCTGACACTGCATATGGACTTAAGTCAATGGGCTTTGCCCTGGATTGTCACCCTGTTTGTAACCGGACTCGCTTTACTTTTTGGCGGTGGCCATTTTCTTGTTGCAGGCAGTTCAAAATTGGCAAGAATTCTCGGGATTCATCCGCTCATTGTTGGGCTGACCATTGTGGCGCTCGGCACTTCAATGCCGGAATTCCTGGTGAGCATGTTCGCGGCCATTCAGGGGAAAACAGACGTGGCTTTGGGAAACATTATCGGTTCAAACGTCTCCAACATCAGTTTGATTCTAGGCGTTTCTGCATTGGCAAGACCGATAGACGTCCACCTGAAGTTGCTCAAGTTTGAGTTGCCTCTTGTTGCAGCAGTCTCTGTGCTTTTCTGGGTTGTTTGTGCGAATGATGTCTTGAGCCGTCTCGATGGGCTTTTGCTGTTTGTGGGATTTATCATTTATCTTATCATTGTTATTTCAGGCGCTCGAAAAGGCTCAGAGGTGCACGAGGAGAAATACAAATCCCTCTCCGGTGAAAGGCAAAGAAAAACGCCACAGGTTATTGCCATTGTCATTGGCATTACCTGCCTGAGCTTTGGCGCTGATTGGATTGTTGATGCAGCTTCGGAAATGAGCCGCAGATTTGGTATTTCCGAGCTTATTCTCGGCCTCACGATTATTGCACTCGGGACTTCGCTGCCGGAACTGGCTACCTCGCTGGTCGCAGCTCTTAAAAACGAAGGCGACATAAGTATCGGCAATATTATTGGGTCGAACATCTTCAACATGATGGCCATTGCCGGCCCAAGCGCTGTTGTACATCCACTGCCTGTGTCGGCTGTATTACGTTCGAACCATTTGCCAATAATGGTCGGATTGACGCTTCTCATGTTTCCGCTTCTACGCACCGGCAGAAAACTCGGGCGCCTGGAAGGTGTCTTTCTCCTTCTTTGCTATCTGGGCGTCATGTATTGGTGGATCACTCAGGGCGACAAGACCATGTGGTAAATATGTTAGAAAAAAACTGAAAACAATTCACGGCATCTTTCGAGACAAGCAGCAAAACACGATTGAGAAACAAAATAAAAATGATTGTAAATCCGGCTGCGGGCAGTGGTCAGGCCGGTCGGTCATGGGACTCATTTCTTAAACAAGCACAAATAATTTTGGGGGAAGTTGCATACGATATAACGCAAAAACAAGGAGATGCCACCCTGCTTGCGCGCCGCGCCCTTGTAGATGGTTATGATACGATTATAGCGGTCGGTGGTGACGGCACTATCAACGAAGTGGTAAATGGTTTTTTTCAGGATGGCCGGGTCATCCTTGCAGATGCAAGGATGGGCATCATTCCAATGGGCACCGGCGGGGACTTGGTCAAAACCTTGGGCGGCCCGAAACATCTTGAGGAAATCTTGCTGAACATAAAAATGGGCGCAACGCGCAAGTGTGATCTGGGTTGTGTCACATTCAACACTAAAAGCGACCAGCCCAGCAGACATTATTTTGTCAACATTGCAGATGCTGGTTTTGGTGGTACATTGGTTCAAAGTGTGAACGGAACTAGCAAGGTATTTGGACCGTTTGTTTCTTATCTTACCGGCCTGCTACGAACTCTGGCCACTTACAAAAACAGCCGAATTCGAATTCAAGTAGACAACGGCAATGAAAGGGAAATGACCGCACTGGCGGTGGTTGTTGCCAACGGCCAGTTTTTCGGCGGCGGCATGTGGGTTGCACCGCAAGCACGGTTGGACGACGGTTTGTTTGACATCGTTATTATAGGAGATATTTCAAAGCTCGAAGTACTTAAAAATATTCATAAGCTGTACAACGGCTCATTGCTTGACCATCCTGAAGTGACCAGCATGCGGGCAAAGAAAGTGAGCCTGGCGGCATCTTCAGAAACATTTGTGGAAGCGGATGGAGAATGGCTCGGTCTCTTGCCCGCACAGTTCGAAATTCAACCGGCCGCAATAGATATTATCAGCCACGAGCGTAATTGAAAGCGTGCGGACTCGAAATTACCAACAACTTTCTAAGCCACATTGTACGATCATTTCGGTTCGCTTCAGAACAGCGTCATTTATGCACGCATTTTAACGTTTAGAGCCTATAAAAATAAGAAAGTGAGAAAGATGACAAGAGCGGAAGCCTGGAAACTGGTAACAGAATACACCCAATCCGATAGTCTGCGCAAGCACATGTTAGCAGTTGAAGCTGCAATGCGTTTCTATGCACAAAAATTTGGCGAAGATGAAGAAAAGTGGGCCATCGTCGGCTTGTTGCATGATTTTGACTACGAGCAACATCCAACACAGGAAGAACACCCTTTTGTTGGTGTGAAAATATTGCAGGAGAAAGGGTACCCGGAAGAAATTCAGCGTGCGATATTGGCGCATGCGAGTTATAGCGGTGTTGAACCCAAAAGTCTCATGGAAAAATCACTATGCGCTGTTGACGAATTAAGTGGTTTTATCACCGCTGTTGCCTTGGTGCGTCCTTCAAAGAGTGTCATGGACGTTGCCGTGAAGTCTGTAAAAAAGAAAATAAAATCAAAAGCTTTTGCAGCCAATGTGAGCCGGGATGAAATTCATCATGGCGCTGAACTGCTTGAGCTGCCATTAGACGAACATATCGAAAATGTCATCAAAGCGCTGCAGAAAATTGCACCTGAATTGGGTTTAGAATAACAGGTTTCACAAATAAATTATGAAAGCACCAACAAAATTCAGGGCGGGAGTCATCGGCACTGCACTGGCTTTTTTCTTAATCGTCCAGTGGCTTTCTGCCTATCCTGAAATAGTAGAGACCTACTATTCCAATGGTTTGTACCCTATCCTTACGATTTTTATATCCGGCATTACAGGCCAGTTCAATTTCTCCATCTCTGAATTCGCTACATGGTTCACATTGCTGATTTTACTGCCGGCAGTTGTCGGTAGAATCGTTAGCAAAAAAATGAGCCTGTCCAGAGCCCTTCTGAACATTACGATGGCGGCATCACTCTTAATCTTGTGGTTTTATCTGTTCTGGGGATTAAATTACCTCCGCCTGCCTTTATCAACCAAACTAGGCCTTGATGAAGTACAACTGGAAATCGATGCATTCGACTCGACTTTCGTAAATATTATTAATAATACAAACGAACTGAACTTGTCTTATGCAATTCAAGATATCGATTTCATAAACAAGGCCATCGAAGCATCTTACCCAGAAGTGCTTAACTGCCTTGACTTAAAACAAGTCGCTGGCTCAAAACGCTTGAAATCACTCGTCAACAATTGGCTCCTAAACAAAACCACCACAAGTGGCTGGTATAGCCCCTTTTTTCATGAAGTGCACTATAACGAAGACATACTGGCTATCGAACAACCATTCGTTCTGGCACACGAAAAGGCGCACCAAATGGGTTACACAAGCGAGGCTGAAGCCAACTTCCTGGCTTTTCTGGTTTGTATTAACTCCGATGAGGCCCTGATTCAATATAGTGGTTACTTCAGTCTTTTAGGCTATTTTTTACAGTCTTCCAAAAGGATTCCGGAAAAAAGGCAGCAGTATACCGCCATGATTGCCGAAGGAGTCAGACTTGACTTGGTCGCAGTCAGCGAAAGGTGGAAGTCTCACTCAGGCTTCGTCTCAAATATTTCCAGTGTAACCTATGATATTTACCTGAAAGTCAATCGGATTCCGGAAGGAAGGCTCAGCTATTCACACGTTGTAGATATGATTATCAAATATAGCGGCAAGAACAATCCGCTGATAAATTGAGTCGCCTGTAGTCGATTACATGATGGACGTTGGGTCAACATCAATATTCACTGTGACCTTTATATGTGAAAATCGTTTCATATACTCAGCATGTGCTCGCTTCACTACATCCCTGATTTTTCTGGCACCTGCGTCATACCGCTTCTGTCCCTTGATAAGAATTTGATAGCGATAATTATTCTGAATTTTGTCAATTGGAGACGGAGATGGCCCTAATATCTGCAAAGAGCCTCGCATACCCTGCAGAATGTCAGCAAAAGCACCTGCAGCCTGTCGTACCTTGTTCTCATCTTCACCACGAAAGTGCAGGCAAATGAGTCTGCCAAAAGGGGGGTAATGCAACCCGCGGCGCTCATCAATTTCACCCGAATAAAAGCGCATAAAATCGTGAGTTTGCGCACAAAGCAAGCAAAAATTATCTGGTGAGTAAGTTTGAATAACGACTTCCCCGGTCAGGTCTTTCCGGCCAGCCCGGCCGGCTACCTGGGTCAGTAATTGAAATGTGCGCTCAGATGCGCGAAAGTCAGGAACCAGCATGCCGACATCGCCATTGATGACACCCACAAGTGTTACCCGACTAAAGTCCAACCCCTTTGCAACCATCTGAGTGCCGAGCAATATGTTGTACTTACCGGCGCCAAAGTCACTGAGAATTTTGTCATGTGCCCGTTTCCTGCTGGTGGTGTCCCGATCCATACGAACCAAACGTGCATCTGGAAAGCCCGTTTTCAACTGTTCCTCGACTTGCTGTGTGCCCAGACCTTTGAATATAATGTCCAAACCAGAACATTTTGGGCAAACAGGCGGTGCCTTCTTCGAAAACCCGCAATAGTGGCACCGTAGCCGACGGCCGCTCAAATGATAAGTCAAACTAATATTACAATTATTGCATACCTCGACAAAGCCGCAATCGTGACACTTTATGTAGCTGGAAAAACCGCGTCGATTAAGCAATAGAATAATCTGCTCATTCAAAGCAATTTTTTCTTTAATTTTTTGTACAAGTATTCGTGAAAAGATCAGCTCAGCTCCCTTGTTTCCAGATAACCGCCGTTCTTTCATCATATCAATAATCTTGACTGCCGGCATGGCCACATCATTGACCCGCTTCAGCAACTGTAGTAGTTTATATTTCGAGGTCTGTGCATTGTAAAAAGACTCGGAAGACGGCGTTGCCGAACCAAGTACGACAACAGCATTGGACTGCTGAGCACGCACAATAGCGAGATCACGCGCATGATACCGAGGCGATACGTCACTTTGCTTATATGAAGATTCATGTTCCTCATCAACCACGATCAAGCCGACATTTTCCAAAGGTGCAAAAATTGCAGATCTTGGTCCGATGACCACACGTGCACCGCCTTTTTTAATTTTATGCCAGGAATCGTAGCGTTCACCAGCGGACATGGCACTATGCAGGACAGCGACATCTTTTTGAAAGTGAGCACGAAAACGTTGCACTGTTTGTGGTGTCAGGGAGATTTCAGGCACAAGCACGATGGCATCTCGTCCCTGGCGTAACGTTCGTGCGATCGCTTCTATGTAGACTTGTGTTTTTCCGCTTCCGGTTACACCAAAAAGTAGAAACGTCTTATAGATTTGAGAATCAATCGCCGAATAAATACGGCCAAGAGCTTGTTTTTGCTCTTGATTCAAATCAAATACTTGCGGCGGAAGCGTCTTTATATAGTCATAGTAGTCACGAAATACAGTTTCTCTTGATACTTTGATGAGCGCCTGATTTTCCAAAGACAGTATTGTTCCAGGTTGAGCGCCTGTGCTGCGCAACAATTCTCTTTGTGAAATCTTTCCACCTCTTTTTTGTAAAAAAGCCATGCAAGCGGCCTGACGAGGCGCTTTTCTTTTGAGTTGACTGAGCAACTCATCCGTACTCAGCCCAGCCAGTGGTGGGGCTAATTCAACATATTTTTCAGTCCGCGGTTTTACCGTCCGGCTTGAAAAAACCTGGGTCAGTTCAATGAGCTGCTTTGCGCGTAGCTGGTTTAAGCTGGAATAAAGACTTTTTGCCCCAAGCTTCTTTTTTAACTGGTCTACAGTTGTTTTACCGTTCAAGCTGATATGCTGTAAAATTTGACTCTGGCGTGGGGCGGATCGACTTAGAAGCATGACATAGTGTTCTGGCCGATCGGTTCGCAAAGTGATTTGGTGCTTGCTCGATTGTAAAAACACCGAAGGAATTGTTGCCCTGAGTGCCTCACCCAAAGAACAGAGATAGTATCTTGATATCCATTCAGCAAGCATCATGATTTGAGTAGAAATAATGGGTTGAATATCAAGAACATCATCAAGTTCTCTGAGCGCAACACCATCTGCCTTATCCTGAAAACTGACAATAAAGCCAGTCCGGTGCCGCGGGCCTAACGGCGCGATGATGCGGCTTCCAATTTGTGCGCTGGCCTCAAGTCCCCGCGGCACAATATAAGTAAAAGCCTGCTCAACGGGCAGTGGAAAAACAATATTGACAAGTTTTGGCATTTTCTCCCATTGAGTGTGTCAATAATTATGATGCCATTCAATTTGTGCGGAACAACCTCCTGAGGATTTGTAATGAGGGAGGTTCAAGTAAGCAAGCTTAACAAAAAAAATGACCTATTGCAACACAATTGCACAAAAAAACGCCCTTGCTGCATTGAACAAGGGCGTTATAAAGTCAAAAGAAAAATCGTAGTCTATCCAAGATACTTTCGCAGCGGTTCCAGACGTGAGCGGTGGCGCATTCGACGCAGTGCTTTCTCTTTAATCTGGCGGACACGCTCCCGGGTCAGTTTGAAATGTTCACCGATCTCCTCCAGCGTCAGTGGCCGATCGCCTTCAAGGCCAAAATAGAGCCGAATGATTTCCGCCTCACGTGGTTTTAAGGTTACAAGGACTTTATCAATTTCTTCCTTGAGTGATTCAACCATTAAGGAATCATCAGGCGGCGCATAACGGTCACTTTCCAACACGTCGAGCAGATTATTGCCTTCTTCCTCTTTGAAAGGTTCATCCAGAGAAAGATGGCGAGCAGACGTTTTAAGAACATCCGCCACTTCATAATCGGTCATTTCCATGGTGTCGGCAACTTCATGCATGCTCGGTTCACGGCCATAGCGTTTTTCCAGCTTTTCCAGCACGCGCCCCACTTTATTAATGGCGCCAACGCGGTTGAGCGGTAAGCGCACAACCCTGGACTGCTCAGCGAGCGCCTGAAGAATCGACTGGCGAATCCACCAAACAGCATAGGAGATAAATTTAAACCCGCGCGTTTCATCAAACCGCTGAGCCGCTTTAATTAAGCCCAAATTACCTTCACTGATAAGATCCTGAAGCGGCAACCCCTGCCCCTGATACTCTTTTGCCACGCTAATTACAAAACGAAGATTTGCTTTAACCAGTTTGTCCAGCGCTGTGGATTCACCTTTTCTGATTCTGCGGGTTAATTCAATCTCTTCTGAAGGAGGGAGGGGGGAAAACCCTCCTATTTCTTCTAAATATTTCTCAATGGACTGTTTCGGTCTGTTTTCTGCTTTTTTTTGCTTTTTTGCCATGTCTATTTCTATAATAATCTTTTTTGTAAGAGTAAATTAAGGCAACAACATAAATTATAAAATGATACGACTTGTTATACTGTTAAGTGTTTTATTGGTTTCATCTGATACGAGTGGATGAAAATAAAACACTAAACCACAAAAACAACGTCCCTGTAGCCTCAATTATCAGTCTTCGTCCTGTAGACATGTAAAGTGAAATAAATTCACCACAAACAAGCCCATTCTTCAAGAGATTCTACCATCAGAATTGACCTACTGCGGTTATTTTATTTTTAAACTGTTTGACTTGCCCCTCCAATAACGCCAAAACGGAGAGAGACATACCCGATTTCAGGCGTACAAATTCCATCGCGTGTAATATAAGGCACGAAAACAGGTTTGTCAACCTATTTTGTAAAACTATAGAAAAAACTCATTTAGTCGATAACTTAATCGATAGGATGTCATTTTACCCCCCATCGCAATGATAATGGACGATTTGCATTTCAAAGAGAAAAAAGGCGCACATCCAATACCCGTTCACACCGTTGAGGATCACGAAGAACCGCTGGGTGAGTTACGCCGTTTTGAAGATGAAAACAATGAACTAAGAAAAGAACTGGAGCTTGGTGAAGAAAGGATCAAGCTACTAAAAAAGGAACTAAAGCAGGCCAATAAGCTGGCAACGCTCGGGACCATGGGTGCCGGGGTTGCACATGAGCTCAACAACCCACTTACCGTCATCAGCGCCGAAGCGGACGAGATTTTGGATTCAATTGTGGCAGGACGCCTTTCGGCGGAGCAAACCGTTGTCTCTGTAAAAAATATCAAACAATGTGCAGAAAGAATGCGCTGCCTCATTGACTATATCCGCCAATACATCAGACGCGACGAAGACACGTCTTGGTCAAAAATTGATATTAATGTAATTGTCGAAAATGCGTTGTTGATATTGAAGCCACAAATGCTGAGTCAGGGGATTGAACTCAAGCTTAATTTGTCAAAACCGCTGCCACAAATTTGGGGGCATAAAACAAAACTTGGTTCAATTTTTCAAAATCTTCTATCAAACGCCAAAGATTCCTTTGACGACCTGACCGATACCAGAAACAGACAAATTAAGATTGAAACAACTTTTGTGGCAACAAAGGAGATTATCATCACTTTGTCAGATAATGGCTGTGGAATTTCTGAAAACATTAAGGAGAAAATATTTGATCCTTTTTTTTCCACCAAGCAGGCGGATAAAGGTACCGGCCTGGGGTTAGCCATGACAATTGAAAACATTAAAGAGCACAGAGGTACACTATACTGTGACTCAAAGGAAAATGTTGGCTCAAAATTTACAATCAGTCTGCCGCTTGAGAGAAGGGGACCAAATCGGAAACACTGATGAGTGACGAGACAGCTTCGAAAAATATCCTCATCGTTGATGACGAGGAAATCATTGTGGATATTCTGATGCGGCGTTTCGAACGGATGGGTTTTTCTGTTCATGCTGCTCTGGATCGTATAACTGCAATCGACATTTTGGAAAATCAGCAAATCGATGTGATTATGTGTGACGTGCTGCTGCCAAATGGTACGGATGGTGAGGCTGTGCTACATGCTGCACTGGCTCAACACCCGGAGTCTCATTTTGTCGCAATGTCCGGTAACATCATGTCAGATGAGTCTGTGCAAAAATTACTACAGCAGGGCGTAGATCTATTTATTAAAAAGCCATTTCTTTCACTTGGAGAAGTTGCCGACCAGGTTGCCGAACTCGTTTCTCATTCTGAATAATGCAGGTCCTTTCCCACTTTCTATCATCCTTGTTTTAAAGGACGTTTCTTTTTTTAGTAACGACTTTTCTTTTAATTTGCGAGTTAATGGTTGGATTTTTCCAGGGTATTTGCTAAGTTTGTTTACGTGAGCAACGGGTTTGCCAGCACAAAAAAAGGTTCTATGCCTCACCCGTAAAATAAGATTCACATTGCAAAAGTGGCAAGCAGATGAAAGATATCCTGGTTATTTGTTATGATTGCGGAACGTCATCAAAGTTTGAGGGACGCCTGCCCAAAAGTGCAACCTGCCCAAAGTGCACATCTTACTTGCGCTGTTGCCTGACCTGTCGTTTCCACGATCCGGTGGCGTATAATGAATGCAGAGAACCTCAGGCAGAAAGAGTAAAAGAAAAGGCAAAGGCAAACTATTGCGGATTCTTTGAAGTCATGTCTACTTCGAGCTTTAAGGGCTCACAACGCAAGGAAGAGTCTTTACAAAAATTAAACGACCTGTTCAAAAAGAAATAAGACCTACCCGCAGGAATGCAGCATTCAGGAAGTTGGCCAATGCCGCATGATGAGATTTCCAGTTTTGAGACAACCGCGCAAAATATCTCCTCGCCCTTCATACTCAATGGCAATGGTTCCACGATAACCCGACTCTTTCAGAATAGCCAAACATCTGGAATAATCGATGGTTTGTTCTTCCCCTTTCGGTGTAAATTTTCGGCTCTTTGCATGCACATGCTGTGCGTGTCCGGCAAGCGTCGCCAAACCATCATACATGTCAACATTTTTCGGAAAGTTGTCAAAATCGGGGCAAGTGCCAAGGAAATCCGACTTGATTCTTTCTACGATTTCCACAACGTTTTCAGGCTGGCTGGAAATTCCCCAGTGATTTTCTATCACAATAGCAATTTCCAGTCGTTCAGCCTCGGGCAGGATTTCATGCAAAGCGAGAACAGCCCGCTCCTTCTTGTTTGCTGTTTGGCCGACAGAGGCGTTGGTATTGCGTCGAACTTTGTGGCTCAACCTAGCGGCAATATGACTCGCTAAAAAGCGTTTCAATAGCGTCGGTGGATTTTTACGCAGCAGGTCTGAGTTGGCGCGCTCTTTGTTTCTGAGCTTGCTATACAATTTCTGGAAACTCAAGGTCTGGCCACCTAAAAGGATACGTACTTTTTTTGCCCCCATACTTTCAGCCAGAACAATCATGCTGCGGACATAATCAATTTGCCTCAGCCAATCATCCTCGTTTTGGTGCGTCAGGTCGCTGCTTATATCAAGAATGAAGCCGCACTTAAACCGCTTTAGGCGTTTGGCAAATCGGGATAAATAGTCAGAATCAGACAGGGGAAGTTGACGATCCATCACTTCAATACCCTGGAAACCATGTTGAGTAAGCAGCTCAGGCAAGTCTTCAAGCAGCAGTTTTTTACTCTGAATTAGTTGTTTGAAATTCCAGGCAGCGACGTAGATTTCCATCCGTGAAATGCTCTTTAGTTAAGTCTTTACCAATAAGTATCGACAAACAACTCCCTATGCGCGTCAAGCGGAACAAGTTGGAAAAAATCAACCAGCTCGTCGCTTTCGGGAATCCCGGACTGCAAGAACCAAACCGAGTAGAATTCCAACTCCGCCAACGAGAACGCGCCAACCGAAATTTTCATGCATCAGGAGCTTGCCCAATATAACTGCAACCAAGGTGCTGGCTAAAGGGATTAACTGAGTTTTGGTCACCGCCATTCGTTGCATCAACCAATACACCAAAACAAAAGTCAGGGCAGAACCGACAAAGGCAAGGTAGGCCAGAACTCCGACGATACTCAGGTTCCAATCGTATTGCAGAGGATTTCCCTCAAGCCAAAGACCCAGGCCCAGCAGCGGAATAAAGCCGACGACCATCTGCCCCACAGTCAAAAGCAGAGGGTCGATGTGCGAACCACTCGCCTTGATTTGTACACTGGCATAAGCACTGCCAAGCGCTGCTAAGATGATCGCGGTGGAGCCCGCAATGGCGGCAGGATTGAAAGTTATGACTTGGTCAAAAAATACCAACGCCACGCCGGCAATTCCCAGTACAACACCCGATGCTTTACCCCAGGTTATCGGTTCATTCGATAATTTGTAATGCGCGATAAACAAACCAAAGAGTGGAAAAGTAGAATAGAAAATTGCCGTCAAACCCGATGAAATGTGGCGCTCTCCCCAAAAAACCAAACCGTAGTTCATCGTGAAAGTAAAAAATCCGGTCCAGGCAATAAGAAGCCAGTCCCGGCGTGATTGTGGGGTTCGTTTCTTGCGGGCGACCAGCATGATGGCAAGAAGCAGAGAGGCCAGAAGAAAGCGGAGTCCGGCGAAAGTAAAAGGTGGGAGAACGTCAAGACCGAGCTTAATAAACAACCAGGTCGTTCCCCAAATGAGGCTGAGAAGTAGCCAGACAAATGCAGTGAGATTCATTTTTTACAAGCCGGTCGAGAGATTTTTGAACAATAAAAAATCCCAAATCCAGATCGACCGCCCCCCCGAGGGGTCATCGTCCAGAATTGAGATTTGTAAAGAAGTGCATTCAGTTGCTTGAAACTATTGCCCAAAGGTGTCCTGACTCGATTTATTTGGCCACGAAGGCGCCAAGCCCACGGATGCGATAAATGGTATCCGGGCCGGCAACAGTAGACGGATCGAAATCTTCACCTTTTTCTTCGGCTTCATGTTGGCGCCACCCAACGGCCTGCTCTTCGGTTAACTCAATGCGCTCAACGTTTCCTTCAACGATTGCACTTTTCCCTTTAATATCCATGGGAAAAACAATGACACCGTCATCAACTTTTACCTTGATCTTTTCCGACTCATCTGCTCCGGCAATTTCGAGCCAGCAGCCCTTCATTGCGCAGACATCCAGAACAGAACCTTTCACCAAAACTCTCTGACCAACAAAATTTTCCGGATTAGCGAGAATGTCAGAAATAATCGTGGTTTCAGAAAGTGTCAGTTCATCCCCAAATTGCGTGCCCGGTTTGGAACAGGCCAATAAATACATCATCCCCAACAAACCGACGACAATAAACTTGATACCTGGTGTGGTCATTTCTTCCTCCGGTTTGGTAAAGCGCAACAGATTCACAGCGCCCAATATAGAACTTTTCGCGCCAAAAGAAAGAAATATAAGAAGAAGATCAATGCCAGTTAATCCGCTCAACAGACTGCCCGTCCGTCCTTAATATGATAGCTCCTTCCTGATCTGTCCTGATAATATTCGTCCCCATGCCTGACAGGCGCTGCAAAACTTCCGGTGTCGGATGTCCGAAGTTATTCCGCTCCCCCACAGAGATCACGGCCAACTCGGGGGAAGCATATTTTAGAAAGCGTGAAGTACTTGAAGTTCGACTGCCATGATGACTTACTTTGAGCACTTCACTTTTCAGGAGCGGGCCAAATCTGCTTACGAGCGCCTCACCATTTTTTTCAATATCGCCGAGAAAAAGGAAATCCGTTTGACCGTAACTCAGTTTTAAGGACAATGATGCATCGTTTGCTGAATGACCGGCATCAGCAATGAAATTATCTGTTGGATGCAGGATATAAAGCACCGCCGGCTCAAAATCACGAATAACGTCACCGGTTTTTAGAAAGCGATGGCGAATATTCAGGCTGTCAATCAGATGGTGATATTCCTTAAAGAGTTTGGTTTCCTTTTTTTGACCATTGTCCCAGACTTCGCCTATTTCGAAATGACGCAGCAAATATGGAAAACCACCAAGGTGGTCTGAATCTGCATGTGATAAAATGAGAACATCTATCTTTTGAACTCCGTGTCGCCGTAAATACGGCGCAACGATACTGCTGCCTGCATCGAAATAAAGACTTCGTTTACCACCGTCTATCAGCGCTTTACGGCCGTCTGGAAAATGTAAAAGTACGCTGTCTCCCTGACCAATATCAACAAAAGTCACCTGCATTTTCTGATGATAATTTAAATTTCCCCTCCAAAGCCAGACATTGCCGAGCAAAAGGATGGAAAAAATACAGCCTCGCCGTACGCCAATATTTCTCCATTCAAACAATAGCAGAAGCAACGCGCAGTACAGGCATGATACGATTGGGTCGAACCAATAGACTGCAAAATAAGCATACGGAATGCTGCTGCCAAACTCGACCAGCTTGATAATTGCGTGTAAAGTTAACCAGCTTGTGGCCATGTAGATTTCAGCGAGTCCGCTTGAAACCAGATTGACGAAAGCACCTGCCATGGAGCAGCCCAGGCCGACGAACGACAGTGGCACAACGAAAATATTCGCTAATAAAGACAGGTTTGGTAGCCGGTAAAAATAGAGTGCGGTCAATGGCAACGTACCAATAAACGCAGCCAGCGAGACAACGAAAAGGTCTAGCGGGTATTGCAGGAGCGGCCAGGCAGGCATGGCCGCATAAATATTTTTAATTGGAAAAAGCAAACGCAGTCTTGGGTAAAGATAGACAATGGCTAAGACCGCTGCAAAGGACAATTGAAAGCCCGCCTGAAACAGGTCAAGCGGTCGAAACAAAAGTATCAAAAATGCGGCAAGCGTAACTGAATTATAGAAAACCGTTTTTCTTTCCACCACCGTTCCGAGCAATAAAAAACTAACCATTGTTGCTGCGCGTAAAACCGAGGGCTTCAAATTTGTGAGATATGCATAGAAAATAAGAAGCAAAATGGTTAGCACAACTCGGGTGCGATAGGGGCAACGCAGAACACCTGCCAAAGTCATGAAGGCTACTACGATAAACCCGACGTGCAGTCCCGAAACAGCAAGAATATGAATGACCCCCAATTTCGAAAAATTATCTCTGATTTCTTTTGATATTTCACCTCTTTCTCCAATTAACAAACCGCGTAACAGTGCAGCTTCGTCTTGAGGAAGGTTGTTTGTAATGAACTCATCGAGGTAAACTTTTGTGGGCACGACAGCAGAACGAAAAAACCAGTTTCCATTTCCTGTAGAGATTTTGACAATCTGTTGAAATTTTGTAACGGACATCGTCGCAAAAATATCCTGCGCTGCCAGGTATTCGCGATAATCAAACTCACCGGGATTTCGGCTCCGGGCCGGCTTTTTTAAGCGACCAGCGAACCGGAGCCGGTCACCATAATTGAAAAATGGTGGCCCTTTCGGAATGATGAGGAGCACTTTGCCCTCGACGTGCAGTGCCCGTTCTGAGATCAGAAGACTGTCCATTTCTACCAGCAAGTGCGTTTTCCTGGAACGGACTTCCGGGTAGGCCGTGACCGTACCGACCAGCGTTACAGCTTCTTTTTGGTCGGTGAAATTGGTGATGTGGTGAGTAGAAAAGAAACCGCCGGCAAGCTCATGCTGCAGCAAGCCAAGATTAAGGAGGCAGCAAGCACTCAAGAAATAAAAGTAATGAGACTGGCGCACTTGCGGCAAGAATAACAACGCCACCAGCGGCAGAGAGGCAAAAAAGATAATTTGTAAGGAAACCGGGGAGCAGTCAAAATATTTACCGGCAGACAGGCCCAAAGCATACGGCAGCAGCACTTTTAATGCAGGTAGCGCGCGTGCGTGCTGATGCGGGGTTCCCACGCGTTCTAAACCCTTTCTCGCAGCCAGTCAAATAACTCATTTGTCAAGTGGCGCAATTCTTCCAGGCTACCCGAGTTATTGAGGACATAATCAGCGCGTCGAATTTGTTCATCCACAGACATTTGCGCGTTCATACGGTTTTCCACTTCCTCGCGGGACAACCCGTTTCGTGTTTGCACCCAGTGGATTCGCTGTTTTAACGGCGCATGTACTACAACAACAGCATCGAGAATTTTCTCCATCTTAGATTCAAAAATCAGCGCAGCCTCAACGCCGATCAAGCTGCGGCCCATATCCCGATTCAGACGCTTCGCCTCTTTGTCAATCCATTGCAAAACATGTGGGTGGATGATTTGATTAATTTGCTCACGCGACTGCGGTTTTGAAAAAACAAGCTCACGCATACGTTCTTTGTTAATCTCACCGTCGCGGGTGTAAACGTCTTTGCCAAAACACTTGATAAGCTCTTGACGAATTTCCGAATTTGATACTGTTAACTGTTTTGCGAGGGGATCGGCCTCAAGAACATCGACACCCTTCTCTTTTAAATAGGTACAAACAGCACTCTTACCACTGCCAATACCACCTGTAACACCGAAGAGGAACATGAATCTACCTGTTTGAGTAACAAAACCGCATTAACAAAATGTATGGTAAATGTAAAATGGAAAAGCAATAAAGTCAAAAGATTTGTTTCCGACTTTATTGCTTTTAATAGAGTGACGGACGAAATGACTTTTACAAAATATTATTGCGCCCTGCTACGGAGTTTTGTGTTCCGCTTTTTGTCAAGCTCCCTGCGAGTGGCCTCTGCCAAAGCCGTTTGAGAAATAGGTTTGGGGACAAACGAACCTGCGCCAAGCCGCAAAGCCTGTTGAACACGGTCAGTCATGGCATAACCGGACAGCACAATTGCTTTCTGCTCAGGTTGAAACTCAAGAATTTGCCGATATGCCTCAGTGCCATCGATTCCTGCGCCCATATCCATATCCAAAACCAGTAAATCGTACTCAACTTTGCCCACTTGCCGCACCGCCATCTCACCGCTTGCAAGCACATCAACCGTGTAGCCCAGACGTTTCAGCAGGTTTCTGGCAACTTTGCATTGCATCGGATCATCATCGACAACAAGAATACGTTCCCGACCGCCCACAATTTTGCGCGCAGGCGCCTTGTCTGCCGGCAGAAGATTTTTGGCAACCGGAAAGAGTATGGTGAATGTTGTTCCGGAACCCACTTTAGACTCGACGGAAATATGGCCGCCATGATCCTCAACGATGCCATTCACAACACTAAGGCCCAGGCCGGAACCACGTTCCTTATCCATCCGTTTGGTCGTGAAAAATGGTTCAAATATTCTCGCCATGCTTTTGGGCTCAATGCCACAGCCCTGGTCGCATATTTGCAACTTGACAAATTTCCCACCTTTCATTTTGCCAAAACCGGTTTGGGGTTCATCGAACTGTACGTTCTCCGTTTTAATGGTTAATTGCCCTTGATGATTCATCGCTTCTACCGCATTGCTTAGAAGATTAACCAGTGCTCTTGAAAGCTGGGCCTGACCGCCTTTAATTGGGTGCAGCTCTTTTGAGATTGCCTCAACAATAGTAATTTTGGCAGAAAAGTTCCTGGATGTCACCACCTGGTAAATAAGTTCATTCAGATCAATTGGCTCCATTGTGTAGTGACCGCGCCTGCCCAGTGTGAGCAATTGCTGGTTGATCTGCGCCAGCTTATCGGCGCATTCTTCCATGGCTGTCACCATGGCGACCACAGGATGATCTTCGTCGAGTTCCTCCCGGATAAGAGCTGGATAAGCTGTCAGTGGCGATAATAAATTGTTGAAATCATGTGCAATTTGCCCCGCGACCCGGCCAGCCGATTCAAGCCGTTGCGCACGAGCAAGTTCCTCCTGTAAGTTTTTTCTATCTGAAACATCATACATGAAACAGAGTTTAGCAGGAGCACCATCCCAATTCAAACTCACAAAACTGGCATCAATCGATTTCACCTGTCCGGACTTTCTAACCAGGCGAAACGACTCTATCCGGCCAGCCACACCTGTATTACGGAGATTCTTTAGATGCTTTCTAACTGCAGCCTTCTCCTCGTCATGAACGAGCTCAATCAGTGTTTTCTTTAGGAGCTCCTCCTGCGAATAACCTGTTAACTCTGTGGCCTGTTGATTGAAAAATTTAACTTTGCCTCTTTGAATAATGAGAATGGCTTCACTGGCAGTCTGCACAACGAGCCGGTACTTTTCTTCTGACTCCCTCTGCGCCGCCTCAGCGCGTTTGCGCTCAAGTTCTGCAGCTGCCCGAACAGCAAAAACCCGCACGATGGATTTGGCTAATTCCACATTTTGGATTGGCTTGGTATCCATTATTTCCAATATTCCCATGGTTCGACCACGAGAATCACACAGCCTCGTTCCAACGTAACTTTGAACGCCTATTTCCTTTAAAAAACGATTGGTGGGATACTTCTTTTGTAATTCGCTGGTAAATATGCAAAATGAATCTTTGATGCATTTTGCAGAAGGCGTTTGCTTGACTCTGTACTCAACGTTATCGATTGCCCCGCCATTGGAATGAATGGCGATGGTGCGAATAGTGCCTTTTTTTTGTAAGAGCAACTCGCCGACTAACGCATATTCCATGTCAAGCGAGTTACACAGGCTTTTTACCAGGGAATTAAAAAATGCTTCTCCAGTAAAAGCGGCAACGTTTTCAGAAACATGCCGCAGAGCATCTTCTGACTGTTTCTTTAGAGTAATGTCGTGGATCGTCCCCTGATGCCCGAGGCAGTCTCCGGCTTCAGAGATTCGGTTGGTACAGCTTAAAAGGCCAAATGTTTCCGTGCCATCATTGGAACGCAACCGTACTTCTTGATTCTTGATACTACCGTGTAATGCCAACTGCTGCCGGAGTTCATCCCAGTCACTGCTTTCAGCGTAAAGTTGTTTTACTTTGAGTTTTCCAAGTACGTTATCATCATATCTGAAGTAGGTCAGAAACGCTTCGTTGGCATTCACAACCAGACCATCTGCATTCGAAATATAAATCGAGTCTCTGGATTCCTGAAAAAGTGTGCGGTACTTCTCATTGCTTTCCTTTACTCTACTTTCAGCTTGTTTTCGTTCGGTAACATCGACACCAACAGACCATGCCGACCAGCCGGAAATTGGAAAGCGCTTCGATATACTCGACCAGGCAATTGTCTTGACATTGCCGTTGATGTCGGTCAGCTCCCATTCGTGATGTCGATAATCATGGTCATGTACAGATAATTCCTCAAGCACAGCACATCGCAGATCAACATCAGGGTACAACAATTTGAATGCACCGGGGTTAGAGATTATTTCTTCAGCCCGATAGCCAGTGACGCGTTCACACTCTCGATTCCAAAGTGCAATTGTGCCGTCAGGGCCTAATGCACTAACCATCACCGGCATATTTTGTACGACTTTGCGCAGCCTTTCTTCACTTTTCTTGAGTCGTTCAACTGCCACTTTTCTAGCATGTTGGGTCTGTGCATCTTTAATGGCAATTGCCAGGTAATCCCCGATTTCAATCATCACCTGCACTTCATGTGCTTCCCAGCACCGCTCCTTATCAGAAATCAGGCACAGCAGGCCCTTTTGTTTCCTCGAATGTTGTAGAGGAATTTGCAAAGCGGATTTGACCTGAAAAGCATTTGCGATGTTTGCAAAAGGTTGAAGTCGCAGCTTGTTTGCCACTGCTTTAATGATGATCGGATGTCCTGGTTGCACCCGTCCGAGGAATTTGGCAGGCAGTACTACATCGTGGTTTTGTTTTAGTCTCGCATCGCTGTTTCCAGGAAAAATAGAATGCACAATTTTAAGTTTTCCGGATGGCTCGACGATGGCATAGAACAACCAAAACTCCCGAAAACTACCCTTGATCGCATTGAGTGTTCTTTTAATCCTCTCATCCAAAGAAACCCGCATTCTCATGCTGGAGGAAATGCGCTGCATCAGTTTCAATCGAGTTTGGTTAAGGTGAAGAGACTGCTCCATATTCTTACGTTTTGTAATGTCGAGCGTGGTACCGATTACGGCAATGCTACCATTAAATGAAATACGGGAACCGAGCACTTCGCACTCCACGTGTTGCGCGTCTTTGCGCAAACCATGAAAGGTATAGTGGAGAAAGCGTTCTGTTTTTTCTTCCCCTCTTAGCGATTTCTTGACCTTTGCCCGCGATCCGGGCGCAGCCAGCTCTGCAACTGATTTTAGTTGCAGCAACTCATCTTGTGTGTATCCAAAAATTTTGGCAAATCTGGAATTCACATAAATAAAGCCGGCATCTTTGATAATGAACATGCCGACAAGCGATTTCCCCACCAGGCGTTTTAACAATTCTTCACTGTCTTGCAATGCGGCTTCAGCCTCGATACACGAGTTCTTTGCCAGGCTTATTCGTCCAAGTTGCAGTCTCAGCCTGTCAATGGTTTTGTTTGCTTTGTGTTCCGTCTTAGCCTTCATAAACACCTCTACACGCGACAAAGTATTTCTCTGGAGTGGCACAACGAAAAAAGATTTTCAGACCTTAATATTAGTCAGGGGGTAGGAAAGGGCTATCACACAATCATCGCAGCAGGTCTGATAGGAAATAGTGGATCATGCCTCTGAGTTTGAGAAAGGAGAACTGCCAACTATGTGGCCAGTGAAACCAGCATCGGCCTTAGCTAAGAAACTAAAAATTAAATATTAATGCAAGTAAAGTTACAGACTCTTAAACTTCCTTTTCGCGGTTCAAATGAATCACCATTTTGGTTATATTGCCGCCTTGTGGTATTTTTTTAAACTCATATTCATCCACAAGGCTCTTAATCAAAAATACACCCCAACCGCGAGGGTCGTCGTCACAGGACGCTATTTGCGTATCTATGCTTGGCTGCGGGATGTTGTCTGCCATGCCCTTGCCATCATCCTTCACATTCACTTCCAGGCTGCTTTTACCCATTTTCAATGTCACCAACACAGCCATGCTGGTGTTGAGTCGATTGCCGTGCTCCATGGCATTTAAGCAGGCCTCTGAAACAGCCGTCCGCAAATCCTCAACTCTGTTTTTGTGAAAATGCATGATCTCTGCAATTGCCGCAGCAGAGTCCATCGCTACTTTTTCATAACCTAAAACAGACGGGATATGGATTTCGATGACGTTTTCCTTGTTTTTCATAATCGACCTCGGAACAAACAAATTTCTTTTTAGCTAGCACATTGTATTTTTCGAACTATTCAATTTCGACAATAACCAGGGTCACATCGTCATGAAAGTTCGCGTCTCCGCTGTAAAGCTTCATGCCAGCCACCAAACGCTCAATGGCATCCGCAGGGGTACAGTCTGAGTTTCGCCTGATAGACTCAGAGAAGCGATCAAAGCCGTAAGATTCAAAGTTGCCATTCATGGCATCAACAATCCCGTCCGTATAAAACACAAGCCGGTCACCGGAGTGGAGATCGATGGTCAGTTGTTCGTAAATAGTCGTTGGTACGATTCCGAGGGGAAAGCGATCGCTGTTTTCTGCCTGCGGCAGGAATTCAGTTTTGCCGTTTCGGTGCAAGTAGGGCATTGTCTGGCCGGCATTTGTATAGTGCAGTTGTTTGGTTTTTGGATCAAAAATTCCGTAAAAAAGCGCCACAAACATATTGCTTTGAGTATCCTTATTGAGTCTCGCACTGACCATATTAAGCACTTCATTTGTTTGAGTTTTTCCCTCTGCAGCAAACCGAACAGTACCCATGGCCGCAGTCATAACCATGGCTGCTGAGAGGCCGTGCCCTGAAACATCGCCAATCACAACTCCGAATCTGCCATCTTCGAGTGCAAGAAAGTCATAAAAATCGCCTCCGACTTCTTTGGCCGGAATGGATCTGGCTTTGATAGACAGACCATCTACTTTGGGTGAACTTGCGGGCAGCATTTGCGCCTGCATGTCACGCGCAACATTGAACTCATGCCAGAGACTTGCATTCTCGCGTAAAGATTTAACCATTCGATCAAATGCTTGTGACAAAGCGCCAATTTCGTCATTGGACTGATAGTTGATTGAAACATTCCAATTGCCTCGCGCAACCTCTTTTGTGATCTCTGTAAGTCGTTGAACGGGTTTAAACATGACCCGAATAACGCCAAAAACAATAATCACACCCACAAGCATTACCAGAATTACAATTTGAAATAGGGTTGCACGGAGTTGGTCTCTGCTTGAGAATACATCATCCTCATAGCCGGTCGCGAGAATGACCCACTTCCAGGGAGCAAAATACTTGTAGTAGCCTATCTTTTTGTCGCCTAACCTCCCCAGAGTTTTCGTGCCCTGGCGGTAAAAAGTATAGCCTGAAAAACCGTTCTGCTGCCCGGCTTTATCAATATCATCAATAACTTTTTTGATGTGTTTGAAATTATTGTTGTAAAGATTCGTGCCAATTTCTTCGGGGTGAATGATCAGTATGCCTTTGTCCGGGCCATCTGCGTTCTTGATCACCGCCATATACCCGGTTTCGGCGATCTGAAGCGCAGCTATTTCTTGCATCAGTTCTTCGGATGGAACTGACGAAGTCTTGTTATGATGCGCACACAATGCAAATGCTTGCTCAGTCTGTGCTATCAGCAGTTCCCGGGCAAGTTGCTTAATCTTCGATTTAGATTCACGGTAACCCAAAAAACCTGCCATGGCCACTGTCAATACAATCAACAAGACCGACACCAAAATTAGTTTCGCTCGAAAGCTCACGCGGCCCCCTGTTCATCTGGTTGAATGCCGAGTCGTTCCATTTTTTTCTGTAAACCCAACCGGCTTAATCCTAGCCGGCGGGAGACTTCGCTTTTATTCGAATTATATTTGTTCATTGCCTCCTTGATCAAAAAAGTCTCCAACGCGTCAACAGCCTCACGGAGATTTTCTCCACGCAACGCGCCTGGCAATTCTAACTTTGAACTACCATGATTGCTCTTCAGAGAGAGGTCTTCCGGTTGGATGATTGCACCCTCGCCGGCAAGCGTGATTGCTCTTTCAACCTGATTCTCCAACTCGCGAACATTGCCCGGCCAATCATGGGCGTTCATCGTTTTTATTGCTTTTTGAGAAAAGCCTTTGATTTGAATATCGATTTTATCGGAGACTTTTTTCACAAAGTGATTCACCAGCAAAGCAATGTCATCGCGCCGGTTGCGAAGTGGCGGCATGTGCAACTCCAATACACTCAAACGATAATACAGATCATCGCGAAAATTCCCCTGTCGCATTTCCTCTTCTAAATCCTTGTTTGTTGCCACCACCACACGTACGTCCACAGCAATTTCCCGCGTGCCACCCAGTCTGCGAAAACGCCGCTCTTGCAATGCTCGCAAAATTTTGGCCTGTGAGGTCAACGGCATATCTCCAATCTCATCGATAAAAATCGTGCCGCCATCGGCCTGCTCAAAAAAACCGATGTGTTTTTTTACGCCTGTGGCAACACCGGCCTCAATGCCAAACAGCTCGGACTCCACCAGATTATCGGGAATGGCAGTGCAATTGACAGCCACAAACGGACGGTCTTTGCGTGGGCTCAGATAGTGAATCGTTTTGGCCAGCAGCTCCTTGCCGGTACCGGTTTCACCAAAAATCAAAACATTGGTCGGACTTTTTGCAACAACCCTGGCCTGCTGCAGGACTTTTAAAATCGATTCACTTTGCCCAATGATACGGCCCCCTTCATACCCTTTCAACACCTCTTCCCGCAGTGCGATATTCTCGAGATGCAATCTTTCCTCAGCTTCCCGCAGCTCTTCATTCAGCCTGAGGTTGTCAAGAGCAATGGCGATTTGGCTCGCAGCCGCTGCAATAAGCTCATGATCGCCGCTTGAATAGGGTTCACGTGACAATCTCGTTCCCAAAAAAATACCGCCCAGCAATTGTTCCCTTCCAGGAAATTCAACCCAAACACCTGGATTGTCTGATGCCTCACAGAATCCACCTGAACTTAACCAATCCTGTAGTGTCGATGCACGCTCTGAACTCGCAATTCGCTGAAATTTGGTGTTCAAATTTTGTTCCAATGAGGCTGAAATTGATCCTTCAAAGCCGCGCTCTGCAATCACGCTCCATTTTTTCTGGTTACTTCTCAGAAGGGCCAGGCCATGTTCGACACCAAATGTTCCCATCAAAATAGACAGCACCTCGCGATATATTTCAGAGCTGTATTTGCAATGGTGGAGGGCACTTGCAATCTCGTACAATGTTTGCAAGTGAAAGACCTGTCTTTGTAATTCCAGGTTAGATTGTTGGCTCATTGAGAATCCTTGCGCATCAAAAAAATCCGGATAAGTTGAGTTTAAGTTCGGGATTAAAACCAAATCATTGGGGACATGGAAACACTCAGAACCTCACCCGCTGTATAGGACTTAATTCCTGGCGTATTTGTTTCGGGAAACGCCGTAATGCTAATGCCTGAATGACTATAATTGATGATAACATGACACCGGCAAAATAGCAAGGAATTTAATTTGGTACTTTAACAAGCGCCTCTCCTCCACGTATGAGAACGGCCGGTGGGGCAAAATATTTCATTTGCAAATAGTTAAGATTCAATTGCAATTAAATAAAGCCTTGAAACTCACAGCGTATTAAGATATATTTATTTACAAACTAAAGGACTCACGGTTCCGTTGAAGCGACTATGAAAAACAATCACTATTTAAAGCGGGTGATGACCGGCAAGGAAATGTCGGAAGTTGACCGTTTTACAATCGAGCAAATTGGCATTCCCGGAAGGGTGTTGATGGAAAGCGCCGGCCGCAAAGTGGTTGCGGTTATTTTACAAGCGCTGGGAAATCCAGTGGGGAGAAATGTTGTCATTGTTTGCGGCAAGGGCAACAATGGTGGCGATGGTTATGTTATCGCACGTTATCTGCACAATGCAGAAGCGCAAGTTCAGGTTTTTACTACTGCAGAGCCAGGCGATATAAAAGGAGACGCGGCTGCAAATTTGATAGTTCTGGATAAAGTGGGTGTTAGTACCCAACTTTGTAAAAGTGATGATTTTTCACCTGCCCTTGCCGGTGCCGACTTGATTGTGGATGCCCTGCTCGGCACGGGTGTGACCGGCGCTTTACAAGAGAAAATCGCAAAAATTGTTAGGAAGATAAACGACAGTCCGGCATTGGTTGTAGCTGTAGATCTGCCGACCGGTCTGGAAACGGATACCGGTGCGGTAACAGGAGAATGTGTGCGCGCCGCTCATACCGTTACCATCGGCAACCTGAAACGCGGTCTTCTGTTTTCGCCGGGACGTGAATACGCCGGTCAGGTCCATGTGGCTGATATCGGTTTTCCCGAGCTTGCCTTGGAGAAGTCGGGTTCAACCTGCTACCGAGTCACGCACCGATATGTTGAATCAATGTTGCCCGGCCGCAGTCCGGATACATTTAAGAATCGCTGCGGCAAAGTGCTGGTGGTGGCTGGTTCGCCAGGCATGACCGGCGCGGCTGCGCTCACTGCTGAAGCTACGCTTAAAATTGGCGCCGGTCTCACGATTCTGGGTATTCCTGCAAGCCTTAACCCGATTCTTGAACAAAAACTGACTGAGGTAATGACCTTGCCTCTGCCCGAGACCTCAGCGCAGACTTTCAGTTTTGCGGCAAAGAATCAACTGATTGCGCAACTTGCCTGGGCAGATGTGCTTGCGTTGGGGCCGGGAATGACCACTGACAAAGAATGCGGTCAATTGTTGCAATGGCTGCTGCAAACTTTTGACGGCACCATTGTCCTCGATGCTGACGGGCTGAACTGTCTGGCAAATAATTCTGCTGCCATTGTGAAAGCAAAAGGGAAACTGGTTTTGACGCCGCACCCCGGCGAGCTCGCCGGAATGAGCAAATGCACTATTAAGGAAATCCTGGCCAACCCTGTTGAAGCAGCAAAAGTCGCCGCCAAACGACTCAATGCAACCGTAGTTTTAAAGGGGGCCCCAACTGTCACAGCAAAACCAATAGAGAATGTTTTCATAAATCCCACCGGGAATGCAGGCATGGCAACGGCTGGAATGGGTGATGTCTTGACCGGTGTCATTGCAGGACTGGCAGCGCAAGGTTTGGCGCCGGCAGAAGCAGCCATTGCCGGGGTCTATTTGCATGGCCTGGCCGGTGATTTCGCAAGGGCAGTGGTTGGCGAATCAGGCCTTGTGGCAAGCGATGTCTTGCAGCGATTACCATTGGCGAGAAAAGAATTTGAAATGAAAGGAAGAAATGAAGTTGAATTCGATTAAGTATTATTTTCCGGCAATTTTGGTTGCATCAATTTTGTTCTATTTGTCTTCACTGCCCGGCTCTTCGGTACCTTCGTTAGGCTTAAAATTCGAGGATTTGTTTATGCACTGCATCGCCTATTCCGCCCTCGGATTTACCCTTGGCATTGCGTTGATCCACGAGGGCATCGAAGCCACCTGGACGCGGATTGGCTGGGCAATTCTCATCGGAACTCTCTACGGCGTTTCTGATGAATTCCACCAGAGTTTCGTGCCTGGCCGAGAATCAACAATCCCCGACATTGTTGCAGATGCTGTTGGCAGCTGTCTCGGTTTGTTTGTCTATTTGAAACGCTCAAACTGGTTCCGGCGGCTGGCCAAAAGCAGTGAGGCTTAGTCCGTTCCATCATTCCGGTTTACAAAAAAATGATGGGATGGTGGTCTCTGATTTAACACTTGCAATCAGTCCTCGTTATAATTTAGCCTTCATATTATCAAATTTGTTTACAATGTATCCGCCTCCCTCCACAATGCGGAAAAGCTCAGTGAAAGCTCGCTGCAATGCCAATCTTAAGCGTATTGTGGCCTCATTCTCCCGTGGGAAATCTTGTGCAGGAGCAGCAGTCAGCAGGTGTTTGGAAGTAAACGGAATCGGCATTTCAGACACATTAACCGGGATATACATGCCGCCTGTGGTGTCTGCCAATGCTTTAAGAATCGTGCGATCAGCCTCACTGCCAATCCCTATTGTATACACGATAACACCTCTCGACAGCATTTCATGAATTAGGCTGTCGGGATGAACACCATGGTTGTGTTGTCCATCCGACAGTAATATAAATATCTCAGGGCAGGCGAAATCGGCAGGCATCTGGCTAAGTGCTTCTGCAATTCCAAGGCCCATGCCGGTTGCACCGCCACCCGGTATGTTCACAATAACGGTTGTGGTTGTGGTCTGCTTTGTTGCGGTAACATTTTCAAGTGCAACCTCGCCATTTGCAGTGTTGGCAAATGACACGGCTCCGATTTGATAAATATTGCCCCAACCATCTGTGTCCGGTAGCGCGTTTATGAACTCAGTGGCTGCATCCTTGGCAGCAGTCAGCCGGTCTTCCGCTCCGATGTTGTTCTCAGGTAGCATACTACCAGAGCGATCGAGAAGAATAACAATACGACGTTCATTAGTAGCATCCAGAAAAGTCGGGCCAACCAGTGGTTTGACACCGGTAAGCGGGAAACGTGTTTGCGTAGAAACGACCTCCCAGCAGGACTTACCTGAATGCGTTTCGTTTTGATAGTTGTTCTTTAGAGGGTCATGATTCGTAGTGTCACAAAATTGAATTAAGGTCGGGATTTCACGAACATATCTACCACAATCATCCGTTATAAATGTACCTGAGGAAGGTCTGGTATAATAACTATCCATGAGGCAGGCTGTTGCATTACCGGGACACTCACTGGGAACATCTCCGGGACCTTCATATTCGTCGCGAATGTCATACACCAAATGTGAAAACTCATGCGCAATAGTAAAATGCCCACGTTCTGAGTCTTCGATACGATCCCAATAAAGCTTGACACGGTTCATGACATCCTCCGGACTGCTGTCATAAACCGGCACTTTCGGTTCATCCTCGTTAACAAAACGAATGCCATATCCTCCGGGTGTAGCGCGTGATTTGGCACAGCGTGTATCAAAAATAAGAAAATCTGCATAGCCGGTTGCCATGCTGTTATTGCAGATTGTTATTCTTCCAAACTGGTGATTTCCGCGTGTGGCAGTGTGGAAAACCTTGGAAGCGGCGATAAACCTGGCCTTGACCGCATCAATTTGCGCATCGCTTGCCGCGAATTGAATTGATACTATAAAATCGAATTTCCCAGTAGTCGGGTTAAATTTACCGATGCCGGCCCAGGATGCCGCGGTTACGAAAAGCAGGAAACAGGCAAGCAGACTGAAACCAATGGCAGCGTTTCTTAATGATCGTCTTGATCTTTCCATGCTTTTCTCCTTTTTAGGTTATACCAAACACTGAATAAACATAGAAGGGAAAAAACTGCACTCGGTAAAAAGTAGTTCTCTAAATAAATTCGGTTCCCTTGCCCGGGATCGCCATAAAGCGTGAAAGCAGCCCAAAAAACCGGATGCTTAAACCGCGAATTTTCTCCGTTCAAAATGTCGCGCTTGGCTTTGGCCAATGCCTCAGATTTGGACAGATTACCGTTTAGAAACTGCTCATAAAAGTTCGGCATAAGCGTGGCTGAAAAAGCGTCTTCAACCTTCCAGTGGGTCATGATGACAGATTTGGCCCCGGCGCTCAGGAAAAGCCGGGGTAACCCCAAAATACCTTCCCCTTTCACCGGGCGGCCTCTGCCGGTTTCACAAGCGCTCAGGGAAATCAAATCATAGTCAAAGTTACGTTCTGAAATCTCATAGCCGAGCAACAAGCCATCGTCAAGCGTGTCTTTTGGTGCCAAAGCCAAAACCAGGCCTGAAAAAGAATCGTAGAGGCTGTCGACAATTCCGTGTGTTGAAATGTGCAACAAGTCATATTCATCAACGCCGGCCAGCATGGCTTTTGCGGTTGCGGCCAATTTGGTCAATACCTTTGTGCGCGCATAAGCGCGTTTGATATCGTCTGCCTCAATTTCCGAGTCAGGCAGTGGCTCCATTTTAAATCCACTGCGCATGTGCACATCCTGTAGTTGTTTTGTCGCTGTTTGATTTGCGGCTTCAATGGGCTGACTATCGGTTAAAAGCGCCAAATCCTCAAAAGGGTTGGCCATGACCAGCAAATTCGGTTTTTGCCAAAACCAGCGTTCCGGTCTGGTCAGCAAAGTCGATGTCGGCAGGTAGACAAAGGCGTAATCTTGCTGCAAAAAATCACGCGCATAAACCGGGTCCTGAGTTGGTAGAAACACAGCCGACGCTGAGGCTTCTCTCAACAGCAATTCAAATGGGAGATTTAGCAGGGCCACATCCGGAATGATGATCAGTTTGTCGGGAAGGTTTACTTTAGCCTCCAACGGCAGCACCAATTCCCGGTAAAGTTCGTGCGCCAGGTTTGCGTGAAACGGTGTTTTGAATAGTGTGCCCGCGGTCATTTTGTGAAAAGGTGCGACCAGGGTCGTTATCTTGTTTTCAGCCTCGGTTGCGGTGATTTTTAGGGGAACGAATTTTTTCTGTTGACCGGTAAATACCAAGGCAAAAGAGACATCATCCGTCAAGTGGAATTGCACCAATCCCATTTTAGATTCTTTTAGTTTCTTTTGCAGCGTCGGAATATTTGGGCCGCGCGTTTCACTTTGACTGCTTAACCCACTGCGGGTCAGGCGCAGCCGCTGCGACAGCAAAGACATGCGTGCTACTTCAATCTCGTCAAGCGTTTTAGCCAGTTGTTCTTTTTGCAGATTGGCAGCGTTGGTGCGCAGAAAACGTAACTTGCGCTGCAGGTTATTACACGCTTTGCTGTAATTTGCTGCTTCCGCGGTTCCCAAGTTTTCATTGGACGTTATCTTGACCATTTCCCGCAAAGAGCGGCCACGTTTCATTTCGATGAAGTGGTGAAGTGCATCCATGTAACTGACTTCATTATTTTGCATATAAAGTTGATAGTAGCAATCTATCAGGCCGTCATAGACGTCAGTGCCTTTAGCAAAATAGCCGATTCTGAAATCAGAATTTCTTAAATGACCGCGTGTGTTTTCTATAAGATAAGATGATTTTTTATAATTTGCGATGGCGCTCTGGAAATCTCCGGTCGTTTGCCTGAGGCGACCCAAGCCGAAGTAAACAGCTGCAAGCGCACTGCTGTCGGCAAGTGCGCTTACTTCATTTAACGCTGACAGCAACCGGTCTTCTGCTGTTTTGATGTCCCCTTTTCGCAGGGCAATTTCTGCTAAATAATATATTGCCCACACTCTGCCTTGTTCATCTTGTATTCTTTTCGCCACCTTTTCAGCAGCAAGAAGGTCCTTCGTAGCTTTATCAAGGTTGCCTTCTTCTATGTATGTGCGGGCCCGCCTGTAATACCAGTATGGATCCCGGGCGAGACCTTCAATTTTATTGGCAGCCCTGATTTCGGCTGAGTATATTTCCCGCGCTTGCTTGAATCGGCCTGTTTCCAAATGTATATCGGCAATGCCGATTCTGGCCTTTGAACGCAACAATCGCAACGGTTGGTGGTTAGCGGCCAGTCTGATTGCTTCAGTGTAAAAAGCAATGGCAAGCCGATTTAGTGAGACGTTTCGATAGAGGTCGCCTTTGAGCCTTTTAATGTGGATTAGCTTTTCTTTGTATCCGACTGAATCTGCTGAGCCGGCGCTGAGATCGTAGTACTTATTCGCTTCGTCAAAACGTCGCATCTCCATTAACAAGCGCCCATAATGGAGATACCAGGTTGCCAGAGCACGCTCTGATTTTTGAAGTTTGGCAATAGCAATGGCCTGTTGAATAGACTGCTCAGCTTTAATAAAATCCCCCCGCTTTGTGTACATGATACCGCGATTTCCCGCTACTGTGGCTAGCCTGGTGCGATCGCCGAGCCGCGTGGCAATGGCATAAGAAGAATCGTGATATGCCGTTTCCAGGGGGCTGCCAAGGTGCTGTGGCAAAATAGCCAGATTGACATACAGTTTCGCGAGAACGGCCAATTGGTTTTCTTTTCTTGTCACGGCCAGGCCGAGTTGCCAAAGTGAATCAGCCTGGTCGTACTTTTCAAGATATTTGTAGCAATTGCCCCAGGCGTATATGTTTTCTGACGCATTTCTGACTGCTTCAGGAAGTTTCTGAAATTCTGTTGCAGCGGTTTCGAACTGTTTTCTGGCGTAAGCCCGCAGGCAGACAATGCGCGCCCGGGTCACAAGGTCGAAGGTCAGGCGATCAAGAAAAAATTCATCAATTATTTTCGAATACTTGTTTTCAAACATAAGATAATCTATAAGCATGTTTGAAGACGGATTCGTTGTCGTAAGCAACGCTCGCTGAAAAGCTTGGTTCGCAGCATCAATCTGGTGATTCTGCTGGTGGATTTTTGCCAGCATCCAGTTGCTGTGGTGCATAAGCGCCTTTTCCGCAGCGCGGTCGGTGAAAAAATCATCAGCCAGTTGGGTTTTGCCTGCCAGATTACATTCTTCAAGCAGTCTGAGATAAGCGGTTTTAAAGTGTGGATTTTTTTTGATATGGTCCTGCAGCTCAGCAATGAGGTCAATGGTCGTATCCGAAACAGCAGACTGAACCATTTGATAATACCGGGCTGTTGAGCCAGGGTTCAGGGGCTGTTGCGCTAAGCAAACAGATGCCAGGAGTATAAGAAGCGCCTGCCAAACGTGTGGCAGTAATATTTTTAAAAGAGTTTTTTTTGCATGCATTCTGGTTTTGTTTGGACGGCACTGTTCACTGGTTAAATTCCTGGCGGAGAATGTAAGCGCCAATCTCCACCAGGGCTGCTGGAAACGCCACAATATTTTTACGGAAAATCTCCTTCTCCTTCTTCGCCGCTGCCGGTGCCATCTCCGCCACCGCCACCGCCGGTTTTGCCAAAAAGGATGGCTGACTCAATTTTCGGTACTTTGGCTTCCTGCACCCTGACAAATAGCTTCAACGATTTTGAAAAATGCAACGGTACGCCAAAGCCAAAGGTGAGGGTGAGCACCCGGGGCGTGTCGCTGCTTCTGTGCAGCATTATGCCGTATGGGTTGTTACCATCCTTTAAGTTGAGTAGGCGCGCCTTGCCAAAATTCATATTAACCACGAGTTTGTCATCCAGGTAGAGGAAGACGGTGGTATTGTCCCCGGATGTGCCGCCTAATTTGCTCACTCTGCCGGAAATAAAGCTGCCACTAAAATCATCGGCGTCTTCATTGTCAACAGTGTCTACAAGCAGCACGCCTTTCCGGCGTGGATCATTGAGCGGAGTGCTTCCCGTGCCAGTAATATTATAAGGCCTAATATTCTGGTTGAACACAACATTTTGCAGAGATCCTCTTTTGGTTGGCGGGTCTGTGGTGATGATATCATCTTTGGTCACAAGCCTTTGCCTTTGCCGGGGCGATTCTACACCGAGAAGAAAAACTGTGTCTGCCATGCTTTCCCTCCTTAAGTTTTAGTTCTACTCGCTACGCCACTTCTCACTTAACTCTAAACTACGTTGGTAAAATCGACTGCTTGAATCAATGGCTGCCAATTGGTTGAGCGCTTTACGGGCATCTCCGGCAAAGCCGTGAGCTACGGCAAGAAAATATGCTCCTGCATCGGCATTGGTCAGGTCGTTTTCTTTGGCCAGAGATTGCGCCTGCGTGAGATGAGCGATTGCCTGCTCATTGTGCCAACGCCTCTGGTTTTCGTCTAAGTCGGCCGTTTCGCTGCTGCGTGAGCGCGCAAAGAATGACATTCCTAAAAGGAAGTGATAGTCGTGTATAGTTTTTAAGTTTTTGTTGACTCGTTGTTGTTGCAAGCTGTTTACCAGAGGGATAAAACTTCGCAAACGGGTAATGGCTTTTTCATATTTGAGCAACCTGTAATCACGCACTGCGGTAGCGAAATGTGCCAGGAAAACTTCCAAGTCGTTTTCGCGTGGTGCTATGCCAGGCTTTAACGCCAATTGCTTCAAATCCTTATAAGATTCAGGGCCTGCTGAAACATCACCCGGTTCAGCTTCAGGCGGAAGCGTTGTCTGTCCTGATGGAATTTTTGCTTGCCCCGCTGGTTGCGAACGATCAAAAATAAGGCCGGACCTGAGTCTCATTGGCAAGTTGCTTGTATCAAATTTAACCGGGGTATTCTCATCATAAACAAATGTGCCCCAAAACGTCCGGCTTTGCCAATATTGCCAGCCGGCGGTGCCGCCTAACGCAAAGGCAAAACAGACCAGAGCCGCCCATGCAATCGCAGGTTTGGGCATCTTGATTTCAAAGTTTCCTACATTTTTTTTTAAATGTGAAAACCACGAATCTGGTCGGATTGGCGGCGCCATTTCCAGCACAGCGTCTGCCAGGGGTGTATCCGAATAAGTTTGGAGCGCCTGCGCCAAGTCTTTGGAAACGGGTGTTAGCGACTCTTCGATGATGGCAAAGATTTCGGCAAAGCAACTATCTGAAGTGACCGCCAGATTAAGAAAATTTGCCGCTGCCTTCTGGTCAAGGGAACCATCGTAAACACCAGTAATTCTTAACGACAAGTCTTCAACCGAGCAAGACTGAGGGCGCTTATCAACCGTTTCATCTCCAGCAAGTTTTTTTGTTCGATTGAACAAAGTCATGGCTTGTTCGCAGATATCACATTTTGAAATGTGCTCAATTTCGCTGCTGTCCAGCAGGCCGTTTTCTTGTATTGTTCCGGCAAATGCCTGCTGCGAAAGATGTTCTTTAGTTTTTCTCATTGTCATCCTCGTTTTTTGCTGATGACTTCGCGTCACAGTAGGCGGCCCAGTTCACCCAAAATATCTCCCGGCAATCCTGGCAATTATTTAAATGTTTATAAAATGGGAGTGCAAGGTCTTCGGGCAAACCGTTTCGTAAAAATTTCAGGAGGAATAGCGCGGTCTCTTCATCTGTTCGCGGGCAGACATGTTCGGAGTAAGCGCTGTCCAGTGGCTCTGTGCGTAAACTCCCTCGATCTGTCAGAGATTGAAACAGCTTAAAGGCATTCATACAGGCATCACAGGCCTGCAAGTGGGCCTGAAATTCAGCGCCCGGATTTTTGGTTTCAACAACGGCAAGCAGGGTGCCTGGCCGGAAATGTAAATGTCGTTCACTCATAACCTTCGTCCATGTTAGTCTGTCACGCGATTTAAAGTTTTGAATTCGTCTGGCACTCATTAAGAGTTTTTTATTGTGCGGAACCTCTCAACATTACTTGATTTATTTACTATTTTTTTAAATCGTGACTTGATAACGTCAACCGCGTGCTCATCCTTAAGGCCGAGAAGGGGGATGGTGGAAATATCTTTAGAGTGAAAATTGCCGACGACGCGCATGACAAAAATAAAAATGCCGCGTTCAAGGGTGAATGACTCTTTCCTGGTACAGGAAAGAGTGTTGCGTAAAAGAAGCACCAGCCATTTTTGCACTTTTCTCTCGACATCACCGTAAGAGGTCTGCTTTGCCTCTAACTGGAGGTCATCAATAGCCAAATTTACACGACCCTTGATTTGGCTCAATGCAATGGTCCAGGCGATCCGCAGAAGGTAAACGACAAATGCACTTTCGCTTTTTCGCTCGCGAAAATCTGTGATCGCTTTAAAATTATGAAGTACCAGACGCTCCAGCACTTTGGAAAAACAATCTTGAACAGCCTCTTCATCTTTGAGCGCCAGGTGTAATTTTGCGAGAATTCTGTCTTTGTATTTTTTTTCAAATTCACGCCACGATGCCTCATAGTGCTTGTGGCGTTGGTTTGCCAGCACTTCAAGGAACAGAGGAAAATCATTGTCAGAAAAACCCATCTCCATCTCCAGAATCGGTTCCGCAGTCGTTGAGTCGTACTCAAGCAGATGTCACATCAAAAAAAGCAGAAATTGGTAGCAGAACAGGATGTTATTTTATCTTAGTTTCAAGTTCCAAGTGCGACAGTTTTAAAAATGGGTTAATTGCATTATATTAAGTTCGCAATTGACCAAAACCACAAACTGGAGCACGTAATGCCCTATAAGCAATTAACCCATGAGCAAAGATACACAATTTA
>JAJDAG010000064.1 GCA_029262005.1 Candidatus Zhuqueibacterota bacterium
TCTTGTGTTTTTTGGCGAGGGGAACATCCCCCTAAATCCCCCTTCAAAGGGGGACTTTCGGCTGGTGGGTTTCTCAGCGTTGGCGGAACCTGCTTTAGCATGGGGCGAAGTTGCAGCACTTGCCCACGGAATTGAACCGCAGTAGTTATTCTTCGCCAGATTTCTCACACCCGCTAAAAAGCGCCGGGTTCGAAATGACAGGGTGCGGTTGAACAGGGAACCATGTACCAGGACATTCATGCCGTGAAATGAGTTCCAAAGCCAATCCTGTAAATCCAGTTAATTCTGTCTAAAAGCCTTGTGTTTTTTGGCGAGGGGAACATCCCCCTAAATCCCCCTTCAAAGGGGGACTTTCGGCTGGTGGGTTTCTCAGCGCCGGCGGAATCTGCTTTAGCATGGGGCGAAGTTGCAGCAATTACCCACGGAATTGAACAGTAACATATTGTTTTTCAACAGATTTTTCACACCCGCTAAAAAGCGCCGGGTTCGAAATGACAGGGTTGGTGTTAATGAGTCAATCTGCCTCAAAAAAATGTTCTCTATCCGTGTTTTATCGGTGTATATCCGTGGCTTTTCTCGCCGGTTAGTAAATTCATAACAGATGGTATGAATTACGGCTGTTGGCGAAGCTCTCCCTCTGCTTATCGTTCTGAACGAGCGATAAGCTGTCTCCCTCCGAAGGGAGAAATTGTGCGGCCGATTCCATTTCGTTTACCGCGCACAAGTCAACTGTCTGCCGCCATCCACGCTCAGGGTTTCGCCCGTAACCCACGCAGCATTGTCTGACGCGAGGTACAAAATAGCTTCGGCGACTTCCTCGGGTTGACCAACCCGGCCCAGCGGGTGCGTGGATTTGCCGTGCTCTAAAAATTCAGCATATTTTTTATCATCAAAGCCGCCACGTTTGTGCAGATTGGTCTCGACCACACCCGGGTTTATGGCGTTGACACGAATGCCTTTTGGCCCCAGCTCCAGAGCAGCGCATCGGGTGAGCTGGTCCACACCAGCCTTGCTGACACAATAGGCCAACACGCCGGGGAAGGCCCGCAGCCCGGTGATGCTGGAAAGATTGACTATGTTGCCCCTGGTTTTTTCAAGGTGGGGAATAGCCAGTTGCATCAAGTTGAAAACCGCTTCAAGATTCACATTGAGCATGTTGCGCCAGGCTTCGACGGATGTGTTTTCGATGGTGCCATTGCCGATAACACCGGCCGCATTTACCAGAATATCGAGTTTGTGGAAGGTTGAAATCGTTGTTGATATGGCCGCTTTACAGGCTTTTGCATCGGTTACATCCGCAGTTATGATGAGGGCTTCATGGCCCTGGCTTTTTATCGTTGCCGCCACTTCCTCAAGCGCTGTTTGCCGGCGACCAAGAATGGCTAGCTTTGCGCCGTTTTTTGCAAATAGCAACGCTGTGCTCAGGCCAATACCGCTGGAAGCGCCGGTGATGAGGGCCACTTTGTTTTCTAGTAACATGGGTTTTCCTTTTTAACTTGAACTGTTCATAAATGCAGTCACGAAGTCACAGAATCCGGCGAATCCGCAACCAAAGAATTACTATACAGGATAAACAGGATAAACAGGATTTTCAGGATTAACTTTTTACGCCGACTAATTTATGTAAACAATGCCAGGCGATCTTTGTCAGCGCGAACTGTTTTTTTTAAATTTTGAGTTCTCTGTGCCTCCGTGGCCATGAATAAAGCAGGCTAACTGTATTTGTATGCTGGTTAAATATTTCTGCCGGTGCTGACCGGCACGCGAATATCGTCAATCATTTTCAGGATTTCATCCGGTGGGCTGGCGGTGAATTTTGCGACCACCAGCGCGATTGTCGTGTTGAGAAGCATGCCGATTGTGCCAATGCCTTCCGGTGAAATTCCGAACAGCCAGTTTTCGCTGGTGTTTGCCGCCGGGTTTATGAATTTGAAATAAATGATGTATCCGGCTGTAAAAACGATGCCGGCGATCATGCCGGAAATGGCCCCTTCTTTGTTCATCCTCTTATAAAAAATACCCAGGATAATAGCTGGAAAAAAAGACGAAGCAGCCAGACCGAAGGCAAAGGCCACGACCTGTGCAACAAACCCGGGCGGATTGGCGCCAAAATGCCCGGCAACGAGAACAGCGCCTCCTGCGGCGAGACGGGCGTAAAGGAGTTCCTTGCGTTCGGTGATATTCGGCATCAGGACTTTCTTTAATAGATCGTGGGAAATGGAGGTCGAAATCACGAGTAATAAACCCGCCGCAGTTGACAGGGCTGCGGCCAGGCCACCGGCTGCAACCAGGGCGACCACCCAGTTTGGCAATTGCGCAATTTCCGGGTTGGCCAGCACCATAATGTCGCGGTCAACCGTGAGTTCATTTTCCCCGATACCAGGGCTTTGTGCTTTGTTCTCTCCAAAATACTGCATTTTGCCGTCGCCGTTTTTATCTTGCCACGTCAGGAGCCCGGTTTTCTCCCAGTTTTTAAACCAGTTGGGCGCTTCTGCATAGGATTTTCCATGCACGGTGGTGATGAAGTTGGTGCGTGCAAATGCCGCTACGGCCGGTGCGGTCGTATAAAGAATGGCAATGAACAGCAAAGCCCAGCCGGCCGAGATGCGCGCATCTTTGACTCTTGGCACGGTAAAGAATCGAATAATGACGTGGGGCAAACCAGCCGTGCCGACCATCAACGCTGCGGTGATGCAAAATACATCGATTGTACTTTTGCTGCCGGAAGTGTACTGAGAAAACCCCAACTCAACATGCAGTTTATCCAGCTTATCCAGCAGAGAAAGGCCGGAGCCATCGGCGAGGGTGCTGCCAAAACCCATTTGCGGAATAACGCTGTCCGTCAACATGACGGAGATGAAAATTGCCGGCACCATATAAGCGAAAATGAGGATGCAGTATTGTGCCACCTGTGTGTAAGTGATGCCCTTCATGCCGCCCATTACAGCATAGAAAAAAACGATGGTCATACCAATGAACACGCCCAGGGTAATATCCACCTCCAGGAATCGCGAGAAAACCACGCCAACGCCACGCATCTGTCCGGCAACGTAAGTGAAGGACACGAATATCGCACAAACGACTGCCACCAGCCGGGCGGTCTGAGAATAGTAGCGTCCGCCAATAAAATCCGGCACGGTGAATTTACCAAATTTTCTTAGATAGGGGGCCAGGAGCAGTGCCAGCAGCACATAGCCGCCGGTCCAGCCCATTAAATAAACGCTGCCATCTCGGCCTAAAAATGAGATAAGGCCGGCCATTGAGATGAAAGAGGCGGCTGACATCCAGTCAGCAGCAGTGGCTGCACCGTTGGCAATCGGATGCACGCCTTTTCCGGCAACGTAAAAGTCTTTGGTGGATTTGGCCCTCGCCCAAATGGCAATGCCAATGTAAATTGCAAACGATAGAAAGACCAGTGTGTAGGTCCAGGCTTGTATTCCCATTAGAGTTCCTTTATTCTTCTATTCTTCGTGGACGTTGTATTTTTTGTCGAGGCGATTTATGAGCGCAACATAGGTGAAAATCAAAATAACAAAGACATAAATCGAACCTTGTTGCGCAAACCAGAAACCAAGCTTGAAGCCTGCGATGCGGAATTGGTCTAGCGTGTCGATAAATAAAATGCTGAAAACGTAGGATACCAGAAACCAGATAGTAAGCAAGACTGTGACAAGACGAAGATTGCTGCGCCAATATTCTTTGTGTTTGTTACGCTCGACCATAGAATTCTCCCTGGATAAGAACCCAAAAATGTGGTGGATGAAATTAATCGGTATAAAGACTGGTCTCTATTTACATAAAGTCTGAGAAAATGTCAAACTGTAAACAAGTTTGTGAGGTGTTTCAAAAGGTTTATGCGCAGTTTTTCTTCCAACCAAAGATTTGGCGAGCGGTGAAACATCGCAGTCTGTTACCAGTTTTACAGTTGTTGGAACTTAGATTCCGCTCAATTTGTAATTGAGCGAAAACTTGCGTCCTGGCCTTTCGACCGAGTGGAATAAGTTTGACAACACATCTACACCTTGGCGTTAGAAAATTGTTTTTATTTTCGATAAATTTCCACGCTGCAGATACCGCTCTCTGGACATAGGCGTCGGAATGGAGATAAGCCTGGAGTTTTCGGCCGAGCACTATCTGTAGACCATTCCTGCATTAAACCGTAGCGACAACCGATACGCTTGAGCAATAATCAAATCTGAGTCTTTTAGCTTGAGTTTTAAGATTTGTTTTTGTATGATACCGAAATTTTCTCAATCGGGGTCGAGCCATGAAATTAAGAAAAGAATACCATCCTGATGTAAACCTCAATTTAAATGTGCGTGGCTTGCCGCGGTCGGCCACTCTCGTCATAAACGAACACAGCAAAGCGTTGATTGGCGAAGGTCGCCGTGTTTTCAAGCTTGGTCTAGGACAATCTCCATTTCCGGTTCCGGAAACTGTTGTTGAGGAACTAAAAAAAAATGCCCACCAAAAAGACTATTTGCCCGTAACCGGGCTGGCGGAGTTGCGCGAGGCTGTGGCTGAATATCATCGGAGCCGTGAAGGTGTTGCATATAATGGCGAGGATGTATTAATCGGGCCGGGCTCAAAAGAGTTAATGTTCCTGATGCAGCTCGTTTATTACGGTGACCTCGTCATCCCGACGCCGAGCTGGGTCTCTTATGCACCGCAAGCAAATATCATTGGCCGCCACATTCGCTGGTTACCAACCTATGCTGTTAATGGCTGGCGTTTGACTCCAGATGAAATTGAGAAGTTGTGTTTGCAGGATCCCGAGCGACCAAGATTAATCATCTTAAACTATCCAAACAATCCAAGTGGTGGCACCTATCGGTTGGAAGAGTTGAAAGCTTTGGCGCAAATAGCCAGACGCTACCGGGTTATTTTGCTTTCCGATGAAATTTATGGCGAGCTTCATCATAAAGGGCAGCACGTTTCTATCGCGCGCTTTTATCCCGAGGGGACAATAATCAGCAGTGGTCTTAGTAAATGGTGTGGCGCCGGTGGTTGGCGTCTTGGTACTTTTACGTTTCCGCATTCGCTCAAGTGGCTGCTTGACGCCATGGCCGTGGTGGCCAGCGAAACTTATACTGCCACGAGTGCGCCGATTCAGTTCGCGGCAGTCACTGCATTTAACGGTGGCGCTGAAATAGAGAACTATTTGATACACTCGCGCAGGGTGCTTCGGGCGCTTGGTAAGCATGTTTACCAGAAGTTGTCAGAAGCAGGTGTTTGGCTGCAAGAGCCAAAAGGCGGATTTTATTTGTTTCCCGACTTTACGCCTTTTAGGGAAAAGCTCAAGGCGCGGGGCATCACGAGCAGTGAGGAGCTTTGTAACAGCCTGCTTGTTGACACCGGTGTGGCGATTTTGCCGGGCACAGTATTTGGTCGAAAGCCTGAGGAGCTTACGGCTCGTATCGCTTACGTTGACTTTAATGGTAGCGAAGCGCTTAAACTTAGTTCGCAGATGTCGACTTCCAAAAATTATAGCGTTGAGTCGTTGAGTACATGCTGCTCCAACTTGTTAGATGCAACGGAACGTCTCTGTGATTGGCTGCACACTTAAACCACAACGAAAACAATATGAAGCCTGACTGTCTCTGGCGTCCTTCTCCCGATTGTGTTCGGCAATCAAACATGACAGCGTTTTCGCGGTTTGTGAGCGAAAATACTGGCAAAACTTTATCCGACTATGCTGCTCTGCATGCGTGGAGCACACAAAACCTGCTATCTTTTTGGCAGCATTTCGCTGAATTTACAGATCTTGTCTCAGGTGGTAATTGCGATAAAATCCTTGAAGATAATAAAATGCCAGGTGCAGAGTGGTGCCGTGGTATGGAACTTAATTATGCAGAAAATTTGCTTGGAAGAGATTTCGCCGGTATTGCAATACGGTTATTCATTGAGTCTGACTCTGGCCAGCCGAATGCGGCCTATCAGCAGGAAGTTACATTTTCTGAGCTGAGAGAACTGGTTGCCAGGTGCGCTCACGCTTTAAGAAATATTGGCATCAAATCAGGTGATCGGGTCGCCGGCTATATTGCCAACGTACCGGAGGCTATCGTCGCCTGTCTGGCCTGCGCCAGCATTGGCGCCGTCTGGAGCAGCGCCTCTCCCGATTTTGGTCTTGACGCGCTTACCGATCGGTTTGAGCAAGTTGCGCCCAGATTGGTGTTTGCGAGCACACACTACCGCTACGGTGGTAAAACGTTTGATACCGCTCAAGTTGTTGCCGGCCTCAAACAACGAATCCCTTCAATTGAATGCATCGTTTCTGTCCCATACCCGATTGGAGAGAGTGAAGCGGTCGGGGATGTTTTGTGGACTGAGTTTCTGGGTGAGAAAACCACATATCCTCTAGAGTTTAACCGCTTGCCTTTTGCGCATCCGTTGTTTATTCTCTTTTCTTCCGGTACCACCGGTGCGCCGAAATGTATGGTGCACGGCGCGGGAGGTACCCTTTTGCAGCACCGCAAAGAGCAGCAGTTGCACTGTGATATAAAATCTGGCGACGCTATGTTATTTTTTACGACCTGCGGCTGGATGATGTGGAACTGGCAACTCTCTGTGCTTTCTCTCGGGGCAACGGTCTGTCTCTATGATGGCAGCCCTGGATATCCTGACTTGTCTTCTATTTGGCGTGTTGTTGACCAGTGGCAGGTTACTCATTTTGGCACAAGTGGCCGCTTTATAGAAAGCTGCATGAAACAACAGCCTGTTCTTAAACCTGGGGGTTTTGCGGCATTTAACAAGCTGCGCTCCGTCCAATATACTGGCTCACCTTTGTCTCCGGATGGTTTTCGCTGGATTTACGAGCATGTCAAGAGCGATATTCACCTTGCGGGTATTTCCGGCGGCACTGATATCGTTTCTTGCTTCATACTCGGCAACCCGAATCTACCTGTACATGCAGGTGAAATCCAGTGTAAAGGACTAGGCGTTGATGTCGCGGCATTAAACGAAGCAGGCGAAGCTGTCGTCGGTGAGCCGGGAGAGTTGGTCTGTCGTCAGCCAATTCCTTCGATGCCGGTTGCATTTTTGAACGATGATGATGGTGCTAAATATCATAAAGCCTATTTCGATGTTTATCCGGGATTGTGGTGCCATGGCGATTTTGTGGAATTCACACCTGCCGGCGGTGCTGTTGTTTACGGTCGCAGCGATGCGACGCTGAACCCGGGTGGTGTCCGCATCGGCAGCGCAGAAATCTATTCTGCACTGGATGTCGTCGAGGGAATTACTGATTCGGTTGTTGTGGGTTGGGTTCCTCCCGCGGAGGCTGATGAAGTGATCGTTCTGTTTGTGGTTCTGGCCGATGGAACGAGGCTGGATGAGTCCTTCAAGCGAAGAATGCGTCAGACCATTAGGCGTAAGTTCTCACCGCGCCATGTCCCAAAGCACATCTTCCAGATATCGGAAGTGCCGGTGACGCGAAGCGGTAAAACCGTTGAGCTGAGCGTGAAAGCGATTCTTGCAGGACGAGCTATTTCTAATCACAGTGCGTTGGCCAATCCGCAGATACTCGAATCTTTTGACCAGGTGCGGCGAGATTTGCTGCTGTTATATTCATAGAGTGTTTCCCTTGACTGCGACGCTTTTTACCCCTATTAGTAATTTTACTAACCCTGTCTTTTTCTTTAAGGAGTTGCTGAGAGCGATGACTATAATAAATTCGGAAATCATTCTCGACCTCTACTGTGCGAATTTAATGTATGAGATTCACAAGCTTGAGGAGAAGAAAAAATTCTTTGAGCATAAATACAGTTGCCGGTTTGCTCAATTTGAACAAGATATGGTGAGCAGTGGTAAAGAAAATTTTACCAGGTGGGATGACTATATGGAGTGGAAAGCCTATGAGAACCTTCTCCTTAAATACCGTGCAGAAAAAAAGGACATAGAAATTGGAGATTATAAAGTGTCTTGAAAAAAGCACCGCAGTCACCGAATTCGTCCTGGATATTAAAATTTTTGAGAGTGGTTTCTATATAAGGATTGAGGCAGTGTTGATTGACTCTACCGAACTGTATATCAGAGAATACGTTGATGCAAATGAAAGAAATTATTCCTATCACTGGCAATTATCCAATTCAGAGCTAATATTGCGGTGGGATAATGCCCCCCTATCATAGAGATATCGCCACCTACCCACATCACCTGCATCAAGGAGAACAAATCGTAGAAACTCAAGACATTGCATGTGCAGAGATAATAAAGGTCATTGAGAAAAGACTCTTAAGTCAAAAGGAATAATTTCCTGCTTTTACTCTGCCACTGCGCGCAACCACCCTCAGAGCAGTTCAAATGATTTCAAAAGCTTGTTCAAGATCTGCGATCAGATCGTCAACGTCCTCAATACCCACTGAAAGTCGCAACAAATTCGGCTGGACCTGACTCAGCGGACCTTCCACCGAAGCCCGGTGCTCAACCAGGCTTTCAACACCACCAAGCGAGGTTGCAGATACGAATAACTTTAGCTTTGTGGCTACCGCTTTTGCTTCCGTAGCACCCCCCTTCACGCAAAGCGATAACATACCACCAAAGCCGTTGGTCATCTGGCGCCTGGCGATGACATGTCCCGGATGACTCTCAAGGCCCGGATACAGCACCGTTTTTATCTTTGAGTGGCCCTCAAAATGCTGCGCGATTTTCAGGGCATTGCTAGAAGCGCGCTCAAATCTGATTGAAAGCGTCCGCATGCCGCGGAGTAGCAACCATGCTTCAAAGGCACCCAAAACGCCGCCAACATGTTTACGAATGAACTTGATTTCTTGCCAACGCTCGTCAGTTTCCCGGGTCACCAAAATTCCGGCGGTGACGTCACTGTGCCCGTTTAGATACTTTGTTGCTGAATGGAAGACGAGATCAGCGCCTAGCTGCAAAGCCCGTGTCGTGATTGGGGTGGAGACAGTGCAGTCCACGCCGAGAATAGCGCCGGCGTCATGGGCAGCTTCGGCTGTGTCGGCAATGTCAATAATGTCCCATGTGGGGTTGACTGGTGTCTCGATCCAGACGATGGCTGTTTTGCCGGGCTTGATTGCTTGCCGCAGAGCATTCGGGTCTGTTGCGTCAAACAGGGTCAGCCCGATGTTGTTCTTCTCGGAGATTCGCCGCAGCCAATCCTGTGCTCCGTGATACATAATTGTAGGTGCTACAATATGCTGCCCTATGTTGACAGTCTCAAAGACAGCGGTGATGGCGGCCATTCCGGAGGAGAACAGGCTGGCTTCGGCGCCACCATCAAGCTCGGCGACGAGGTGTTCAACTTGATCGTAAGTAGGATTCTGATAGCGGCTGTAGATATAGTCGCCAATGAGTTCATAGTCGTCGCCCCGTGCAAACGTTGTTGAGGGATGGATCGGCGGCGTAACCGCGCCGGTCACGCCATCCACGAAATGTCCTGCCTGGGCAAGAATAGTGTCAAGCGAACGTCTCTTCAAATCAACCTCCATGGGTAGGTATTATCCGTTTCCGGCATAAGGGTGGTATAATAAAGCCTCATGAACTATACTTGCCTATGCGTATGCTTTCTTAATAATGTCATCAGCAAGAAGATCGAGTGGGTTTATGATGGGTGTTTTCAATGTTACGTCTTTCAGAGCAATGCCGACTTCGGTGCAGCCAGCGATAACGCAGACCGGTTTGCGGCTGGCAAGGCTGTCTATTCCGTCCAACATTTTTTGCTGGCTCGATGCCTTGTTCCCGTTGGCCTTGGCCCCCATAATGCCTTCCATGATCAGGTTCCTTTGAATATTCTCATGAGGAACAAGCAATTCAAATCCCTTCAGATACTTCTGAAATAGATTTGTCTTAAGTGATCCGGTGGTGGCAAGCAACAAAATTGGCTGGCCTGCGGAATAATTTCTGTGAAGATGATTCGAGAGCAGTTCGATCATATTGATCACTGGTATCGTGACAACCTTCTGAATATCGTCAAAAAAATAGTGGGCTGTGTTGCAAGCGATACCGACCATTTCAGCACCCCACTTTTCCAGCATTTGCACCGACTCCTGCATCATTGACAGCGGCGACGGTCCATTTCCAAGAATGCAGTCAGTCCGGTCGGGGATCTGTGGGCGATTATCTACAAGCACCCGGATGTGGTCCTGATCTTTTTGAGCCGGCGTGCGATCAATTATTTTGTGCATCAATTCTACCGTAGATTTTGGTCCCATACCGCCTAAAATACCGACTGTTTTTGGCATGATAGTCCGTTTCCTCTTGTTCTATCGCATCGCAACGACACGCCTATTCGCCGAAATTTCCACAGGTACGGCCAAGTCAAACTCCCTGAAGTCGCTGCCCTGGCAAAGGCTACTAAAAGAAAACCCCTACCCGAAATTTTCGGATAGGGGTTCTTTTGAGCAAAGCTGTAATAACGACTTTACAACCGATTAGAAATTGTATATTACACGCAAATAAGCCATACCACCAAGATAGCCGATTGGCGTCCGGCGGGGGTAAGGCATACCTTGAGATAGACGAGTATCGATTTTAGTTGGATACTGGTTGAGTAGATTGTTTGCACCACCGATCACAGTGATATTATTCGCAAGCGGGTAGCTTACTTCCAAGTCGAGCAGCATTGCAGCGTCAACGTCCTCGCGGGGGCCGCTCTCATCTCTGGTTGAGCCATAGAAATTACCACGGAGCGTTGTGCCGATTTTGCCAAACTTCTGATTCAGAGTCACCGTGGCACGGTGTTTCGGTAGGTTATTCTCGAGATTGAAAACACCCTGATCACTCACCGGGTTGACGTCATTGACTTGGGTCTGCTTAACCACTTCAGTGTTGTTGTAATTGTAAGCAAGGCTAACGTCTGTATTGCGGGAGCCATTCCAGGTCGCTACCAAATCGAAACCCCTTGTTTTGGTCTCAAGCGAGTTGGTGTAGAAAGCGATTTGTGCAAAGCTAGGATTTCCGTCTATTACGATATTACGTGATTTTACGATGCGGTCACTTACTTCAATCTGATAGACATCGGCGCTAAATCTCAGAGATTCATTGGGGTTTGCAGCTATACCAATGCTGATATTGACTGCTTCTTCCGGGGTAAGCGCTTTGCCGCCAAACTGCTGAGCAAGAGTGGAAGTCGGACTGATCGTGCCTTCTTGAGTCTGTTCTTGGGTGATACCGTCGAAGGTAGTAACAATAGTCGTGACGTTGGCTTGACCAGGGCTTGGTACCCGAAAGCCAGTCGATACTGCACCACGCACAACAAAGCCTTCAGACACGTTATAGCGGCCCGCGACCTTAAAGTCGTCAGTCGTTCCAAACTCCTTGTAATCTTCATGACGAAGAGCAAGCTGCAGCAACAGATCTTCGCTGGCATCCCATTCTGCATCAACATACGTTGCCCAGTTTTCGCTTACAAAGTCATTAGCAAAGTTCGGGTTCGTGCCAGCCATGCCATTAGCTCCGACACCTGGACTTGTGTAGTTTGCACCGGTGGCCGGATCAATCAAATCACCTACGCGAGCGTAAGGGCCGGCATTCCATGATTGCTCATCACCTGCAAACATGGTATAGGTTTCCTGACGCCATTCCGCGCCACCAGCAATATTAAGGTTGCTACTAACGGCATAGGAAAGGTCAAGGTTGAAGTTAAGATTTTCTTGCTTTAAATCACCCGGATGGAAGTCACGTTGTGAATCGGGTCCGTAGGACCCGTTCAAAGAACCGAGGAGTAAATAGTCGAGACGGTTTGAGCCGTAACTCGTGCTCACGTCATAAACCAGGCCATTGTCAAAATTGCCCTTCAGGCCTGCTACTGCGCCCAAATCTGTTTGATCTCCTTCCAATTGAGGCGTAAAGCCTGCCGGCAAGTCATTAGCCCAACTGAAGGGAGCCGAGTTAGCATTATTTGGGTCAGACGGCATTGTCTGCAAGTCTTTATTGCCTGGGTCACGATAGAAAAAACTGTACCGACCATAGGTGTCCGCATAATTACCAAATGAGTAAAGTTGTGCTTTTTGGTTCAACTGGATGCCAGCATTCCAAACGCCACGAAAACCGTTGGTTTTGGGACGGCCCCAATTCATGGCAGGATCTTTCGCGCCAACAACTCCGATAGCATCAAAATCTTGACCGCCGCGCGAGAGTTCCGGGCTGGTGGAATATTCACCAGTAATGTTAAGAAAACCCTTGCTGGTAAGGGGTAACCCGACATTAACGGCGACCTTATTTTCGTTCTCGCCTTCATACCACACACCGCTCTGGGCCTGGACTTCTATGCCGTCGGATGCGTCTTTTAAAATGAAATTCATTACGCCGGCAATAGCATCCGACCCGTACTGGGCTGAGGCACCATCACGCAATACTTCAAGATTTTTTAGAGCAAGGCCTGGAATGTGGCCAATGTCAGCAGCTTGGGCGCCAACATTCATTGCCGCACCGAAATGCGAAATTAATGCAGAGCGATGGCGACGCTTGGAGTTAACCAGAATCAGAACTTCGTCTGGGGGAAGACCACGCAGGGATGTAGGCCGTACAAAAGCAGCGCCATCACCAGTCAGCGGCGTAGCGGCGAAAGACGGTACAACATTCTTCAATGTTTCTGTCATATCACCATTGCCTTGACGTTCCAGCATCAGGCCGCTAAAGTTATCGATTGGCACAGGAGACTGAATTGCCGTCCGGCCTCTGTTGCGTGTACCTGTCACTAAAATGTCATTCATCGACAGGACATCTTCCTCCAACAGGAAGTTAATAGTCACTGTCTCGCCGGAAACAACTTGCACTTCTTTTTCTGCAGTGCTGTAACCGATGAAACTGGCTCTCACCGTGTAAGTGCCAGGTTCAACAACCATACTATACGTACCATCGCTACTTACGCTTGAACCTCTCAACGTTCCAGCAATGGTGACATTGGCGCCCGCTAATACGCCTTCAGTTTCGGTGCTAGAGACTGTGCCTACGATCGTGCCTTTGTCTTGTGCTAATAGAGCAGAAGCAATCAGGCTGAAGCAAGCCAGGGCGGTTGTCATTGTCTTGAATTTCGTCGCTTTTTTCCTCATAAAGTTTTCCTCCTAAAATGATGATTATACAAGAGACAGTTTCGATTCGATATTGAATCGGCCTGCTGATTCAGTGCTTATATCACCTCCTTTTCGATGTTTTCTGTCAATCTGTACTCGCATGTTTAATGAGGCAATTTCAGTTTAAGCGCCAGGAAGTCAAACACATTGGAATTTCATTTCAAGCAATTGCTCGAAAATTTGACTGACAAATCAAGTTGAAGTCAGTTTGTGAAATGGGTGGCGAGATTGATTTGAAAAGAATTAAAAAAAGTATATGAATTTATATTCCAACTGTCAAGCGAAATGTGTTTGAGCAAAGTTTGTTCCATTTTAAAACAGTAAAGAAAAATTCATCCCAAATTTAGAGTATTTTGCTACAAGGATTTAAAGAATCTTAACGGATTGTTCGATATGTTTCTCAGTTGCATTATTTTTTTAGAAACAGATTATTTATTTACCGTTCATGGAGGAATCATGAATCTTAGACTGGTTTTTGCCGCCACCATTGCTGCTGTTTTCATGCTGCCGGGACCCGGTGTTTCCGGAAACAAGAAGGCCCCGCTTCCCGCCACAGCGCCGTTTGAATCAGTCGGTGATGGGCCAATCCATTACGTCGATTATTCGAATTTTCAGGGTATTGATAGTCAAACCTACGTTGAATTCTACATTCAAGTGGGCTATAATGATTTGCAATTCATTAAAAAGGATCGCCAGTTTGAAGCGGGCTATGAACTGGCGTTTGCCGTCCTTGCAGACAAGGGTGATACGCTTGAGAGTCACAAAATCCGCGATATTTTTCAGGTCAATACATTTGATGAAACCGTGAACAAAAAGAAAGCGCGCGTTTCATTGATGGCCTTTTCATTCGCGCCGGGCCGCTACAAGCTTAGAACAACGCTTACCGATGTTGAAACGAACAAAGCGACTGACGTTGAACAATTTTTCGAAGCGCGCAATCTTGATAAAGATAGTTTGATGGTCAGTGACGTCCAACTCAGCCAGAATATCAAGCCGGCTGAAGCCGGTCAGGCGTATGTCAAAAACAAGCGCTACATCGAGCCCAATCCGATTCGCACTTTTGGTCACGGCATGCATGATATTTGTCTCTATTTTGAGGTGTACAATCTCATGAGTGGGTGTGAGGACAATTATACAAACTATGTTTCTCATTTTATCATTCACAATGAAGAGGGACGGAAGTATGCGCATGTCAAGCGCCTGCACCCGAAACCAGGCAACACATCCGCTCACAGCATCCGGTTTCCGGTTGATCATTTTCTACAAGGTAAATATAAGTTGACGCTCAAGATTGTCTGTGAAGATACCGGCCGGGAGGTGGAGACCACAACGGCATTCACTGTATTTGACAGCCCCGTCGCTATTAGCACGCTTGATTACCACGAATTTTATAAATAATCCTCACAAAATTAGCCAAAGTCAAAGCTGGAAGGGTTTTCGCGTCTACCGGGATGCGGAAACCCTTTTGTTTTTATGCGTTGTTGCCACGGACTTGATTGTTTCTGAGGTGATCTTTAAACAGTGAGCTGGCAGTTAACCTGTTGCGTTAGCCAGGTGAAAACCCCTTGACTTTCTACTCATATTTTTTTAGCATTACGCAGCCATAATCCTGGAAATTTACTCTGGAACTGAAATGAAGCTCGAATTCATAGGGAAGAGAGCCGTTGTTTGTGGTAGCTCACAGGGCATCGGTCGAGCCATCGCAATTGAGTTGGCCGGCTTAGGCGCCGGCGTGACTCTTGTTGCCAGAAACGAAAAGGCGCTTAACGCTGTCCGGCTGGAACTTGACACCAAGGCCAAACAAGTTCACTCTGTTATTGTCGCCGATTTTACCAAGGTAGCTCTTTTGAAGGAAAAAATAGGCAGATACGTGAAAAAAAACGAGCCTGCCCATATTCTTGTTAATAATACCGGGGGGCCGCCGCCAGGCAAGGCTGCTGAGGCTGACCCGGAAGCGTTCCTGCAGGCTTTTTCTAATCATTTGATTTGTAATCAAATACTGCTTCAAGCACTGCTACCGGGAATGAAAGCAGAATCCTACGGTCGAGTCATCAACATTATTTCGACTTCAGTGAAACAGCCTATTCCCGGGCTTGGTGTTTCCAACACAACGCGTGGCGCTGTTGCCGGTTGGGCAAAAACACTGGCTGATGAACTTGGGCCGTTTGGCATCACTGTGAACAATGTTCTGCCTGGTTTTACAGAAACAGCCAGACTCGACGCTTTGCTCGCGGGCAAGGCGAAAGAGACGGGTGTGGAGGTGGCGCAACTTGTTGAGCAACTGCGTGCTGAAATTCCGGCTCGACGTTTTGCCAGGCCGGAAGAGTTGGCTTATGCGGTCGCTTTTTTAGCCTCTCCGGCCGCTGCTTATATAAATGGCATTAACCTGCCAGTCGATGGCGGGCGGACTCTTTCCTTGTAAAGCATACTCAAAGCTTGGCGTTCACTTGTTTGGGCGGTCGTGGTGAGATTTTTCATTCACACCAGGGGCAAAAAGTGTTCTGAGTAATCAAGTGATTTTGGAATTGCCATTTGTGATTAAGGATGAGTTTTAATATATTTGTGTTCACAGGTTTTTCTTGAGCTATTGAAAGGAGAAACATTTCATGTGGTCCATTTAATTTCAAGGAAATGCAGTGAGTTTTTCTTGTAAATAGGCGTTGAGGTTTTTAGAATTAAAATAACATTGAAGCGAGGTAATCATGGCAATTGACAAGGAACTGTTGGACATTCTTTGCTGTCCGGAAGAAAAAACCGAACTCAAAGTACTTAACAAGGAACGCATCTCTAAGGTTAATCAGAAGATTGCCGAGGGTCAAATTAAATTCAAGGATGGTGAGCTGATTGAACAGCCGTTGCAGGAAGCGCTCATCACGGTGGATGAAAAGACCATTTATCGGGTCGATGACGAAATCCCCATCATGTTGATTGAGATGGCCATCCCAACAGCGCAGTTGGGAGAATTTTAGAATCGATTTTATGTATCTAATCCGCACTTTTGGAGAGCTGAAATTCAATGGCAACAATTGAAGAAGCGATAAACAATCTTGCTGCCAATATGAGTTTGCTGGAGCCAATGGATCGCATTGAGTATCTTATTGACATCGGCAAGAAGGCAGAAGGTCTTCCCTCTGAGCTAAAAACAGATGGGAACAAGGTATATGGTTGCGCTTCTGAAACCTGGCTCGCAGTAGATGATACCGATGATAAAGTCACGATTGTGACTGACTCAGATGCTTTCATTGTTAAGGGTATGCTACAGTTGCTTGAACGTTGCTTTAATGGTCATACCCGAAATGACATCATTGCTGTAAATGGTCAGAACATCCTTAATAAAATCGGGCTTGGCGGCTCCATTTCAAACCGACGGATGAATGGTTTTGCCAGCGCCATACAAATGGTTCAGACGCGACTGCGAAAAAGTTTGGAAGCTGATGGTCAGGCTGTCTGAATTGGCTTTTTACCAGCGAAATAGGTCAATTTTTTCTGCTAAGAACAAGGCGTTGCTGCTGACCGGCAGGACGGTTTTATGAAAGCGCTTGTGACCGGGGCTCGTGGCTTTATTGGCAGTTTCCTGGTTGAAAAACTCCTTGAGCAGGGCCATGAAGTGCGTTGTTTGCTGCGCCGGAAATCCGGTCATAGCTGGCTTGACGGACTCGACTTCGAAACGGTTCAGGGCGATATCACACAGGCCGCAAGTCTGGAAACAGCGGTGCAAAATGTTGATGTCGTTTTTCATCTTGCCGGCTGCACCAAAGCCTTGAACCGCGCCGGCTTTTACCGCGTCAATGTGGATGGCACACGCAACCTGCTGGAAGCCACCGCAAAATACAATCCGCAATTAAGTCGTTTCGTGCATGTTTCAAGTCTTGCTGCCGCCGGGCCAACCCGGAACGGCAGGCCTTTGCTCGAAAGTGAGAAACCGTTTCCGGTGTCAAATTACGGGAAAAGTAAACTTGAGTCGGAACATGTAGCGCAGGAGTTTTGTGCTGATCTTCCAATTACGATTGTGCGCCCACCGGCTGTTTATGGACCACGTGATCGGGATGTGTTTGATTTTTTTAAACAGGCTAAACTCGGCATTCGACCTGTTCTCGGCGGTGGCGCTAGAAGTGCAAGCTTTATTTACGTCAAAGATTTGGTGGATGGCCTCCTGCTGGCCGCCGATAAAAAAGGTGCCATAGGTCAAACCTATTTTCTTTGCGATGATGCGCCTTACACTTGGGACGAGCTTGGATCTTGCATTGATGCCGCGCTCAATGTTACTACTCGCCGCATTGTTTTGCCTTTGAGTTTGGCGTTCCTTGTTTGCGTCGGCGTAGAGCTGTTCTCTCAGATTACCAGAAAACCAGGGCTCCTCAATCTGGATAAATACCGTGAAATAAAAATGAACCATTGGGTTTGCAGCAATGGCAAGGCCCGTCAAGAACTTGGCTTTGTACCTGGCTTCAGTTTGCAGGCGGGGATTCAGGAGGCCGGACAGTGGTATCTGCAGCAGGGTTGGTTATAGTCAGTTATTGCTTTTTTACTTAAACATGCGATACAGCTTTTTTTCCAGATACTTTTGGTAGCTCTCTTCATAGGAACTTTTGTTTAGCCTGTTGTTTTCTTCACGCGCATCTATCAAAGCAAGGTATCGTTTGGCGTCAAGATACGTTTGTAATCCTTCCTTTGTGACAATCGGCCAGTACAAATACAATTTGTTTTTACGGTTTTTTGCGCTGAGTTCAATCTTGGCCAGACCAAACAGACTCAGCTCATGCGACGGTGATATTTTCTTTCTGTCGAGAAAACCTCTGTTTACCATATTCTTGAGTAAGTGCTGTAACTCCTCAGCGAAAATCAAGGAGGAGGTATCCAGCTTGGCGTAGATTTCACTTGAGGTCGCATTGTTTTCCACCCAAAGCACTTTTAATACATCGATTTCCAGGTCGCTTGGCACCGGCAGTTTTGAGTATCGTGCCTTTTTTGCACCCTTCTTGAAGAGTTCAACCATACTTTCAATGGCTTTATTTAGAGAGATGGTCGGTGGAATATCCGGATTGTGCGCCTGTGGGATGTCATCATGCGGGAAGATTCCATCCGGGTTCAGGCCTTGCAAACCTTCAGCGTCGAGAAAAAACGGCAATTTCTGCTGGTCTGTGGCTAATTCAAACGACAGGCTGCCGTTGGCAGTTGTATCGACCAACCTGGAAAGCGCCTCACGAATGAATTGGTATTTGCGGGCTGCATATTCTTGCTCTTCCGGTGAGGTGCCGGAAAGTAGTTGCTTTGCGTTCTCGCTATTTTGAACGGGTTTTTTGTTTTTTTCCTGCGCGGTCGCCTGGGGCAGAGAGAGATTCACGACCAGCAAAATCAAGAGTAGCTGAAGATATCGGTAGTATTCTTTCACGATTGGTTCGCCGGTTTGCTCATTAGTTTCCATATTATTGCTATTTCAACCCGTTTGAAGGCATAATGTTCCTGGTTCTAATTTTCATTTGCAAAGGGTTGCGGGTGTCCAATGCAGCGGTCTCCAAAAGGTTGAAGTTGTGGCAGTTGCAAACAAAATCCCTCTTCAATATTTTGTTTTTCGTAACGAAACAATAGTCGCAGCAGGCAATTGTTTTACCTTGAAATTTGTTTGCGAGCTCACTATCTTATCACCGTTTGTCAAAACAGAAATGCGCCATGGTGCGCAATTTTTTGTGCCCCTTAAATGAAAGTTAACAGGAGGTTTACAATGTTTACCAGAAGCGGTTTTATTGGCTTGCTGGCTTTGCTGATTTTCACTGGTTGTGTTGAGAATCCTTACCGGAAACAAGCCGCGACTTTTATTGATGAATACACCAGCAAATTCCAGGCACTTGGCTATGAGTCGTCAAAAGCGGCCTGGCTGGCCAATACCGACATTAGCGACAAACATGATAGTTTGAGTGTCATCGCGGATAAAGCTTACGCAGCCTACGTTGGCAGCAAGGAAGTCATCGGCATGGTTGATTCATTGCTGGCAAACGAAACTTATCTAAAACCTTTGCAAGTGCTGCAACTGAACAAAATCAAATTACGGGCAGCACATCAACCCGGCACAATTCCGGAAGTTGTCGAGCAGCTCATTGCCGCCGAGACAGAGCAAAACAGCCGGCTATACGGGTTCGATTTTGTTATTCGCGACAAACGTGGTAAGGCTAAAATTGTGACGACAAATGAAATTGATAAGATTCTTGTTGCGTCAAAAGATGTGCAGGAACGATTGACTGCCTGGGAATCCAGCAAAGAAGTGGGTACCGTTTTAAAAGATGGCCTGGCCGATTTACAGCGATTAAGAAATGCAGTGGCCAGAGAAATGGGCTACAGTTCTTATTTTGCTTTAGAAGTTGCTGATTATGGCATGGAGCCTGCTGAACTCATGGCTCTGATGGACAATCTCGTGACGGAGTTACGCCCCTTGTATTCTGAATTACACACCTGGGTGCGGTACAAGCTTGCCGAGCGTTACAAGCAACCTGTCCCGGAAAAACTACCTGCACATTGGTTGCCAAATCGTTGGGGCCAAAATTGGCCGGGGATCGTAGAGGCCGTGGCTCTGGATGATCTTTATAAGGATAAAACCGCTGAGTGGATTGTTCAGACGGCAGAAGATTTTTACGTTAGCATCGGTTTTGACAGTTTGAATCAAAATTTCTGGGATGCTTCAGACCTTTACCCCGTTGCAGAAGGATCTCAGCGAAAGAAAAATAATCATGCTTCCGCCTGGCATCTGGACTATGAGCAAGACTACCGTTCGCTAATGAGTGTGGAACCCAACAATCGCTGGTTTCGGACATCACACCACGAGCTCGGGCACATTTATTACTATATTGAGTACACAAATCCACAAGTACCCCTTCTTTTGCGCCGAGGTGCAAACAGAAGTTACCACGAAGGTATGGGTGATTTGGTTGCGATTGCATCATCACAAAAGGCTTACCTGCAACACCTTAACTTGCTAGCAGCCGACACGGAAATTGACGAAATCCAGTGGCTGCTAAACGATGCCCTTTCAAGTAGCTCCATTGTTTTCATCCCTTTTGCAGCCGGAACCATGTCGCATTTTGAGCATGATTTGTACGAAATGGATTTGCCGAAGAACCAATACAATGAACGCTGGTGGGAATATGTTGAGAAGTACCAGGGCATTGTCCCGCCTGCTGCAAGGGGTGAGGCGTATTGTGACGCATCTACCAAGACGCATATAAATAACGACGCCGCACAATACTACGATTACGCACTTTCTTGCGTACTCAAATACCAGCTCCATGATTACATTGCGCGCAACATCTTGAAACAGGATCCTCGCAACTGCAATTACTATGGAAATAAAGAAGTTGGGCGTTTCCTGAAAAGTATCATGCGGCCGGGCTCCAGCAAGGATTGGCGTAAAGTGTTGAAGGAAAAAACCGGTGAGGACTTGAGCGCAAGGGCGGTGTTGGCGTATTATCAGCCCCTGATGGATTTCTTGAAAAAGGAAAACCAGGGCCGCACGAGCGTGATTGCCCTTCGATAAAGATTTTTTGATACAGGTGTGATGGTGTTAGTCCGTCACACCTGTATTTTAATTTTGTTGTCCGAATCTTCCATTTAACTATTCCGGATCTTCAATGAATAAAACTGCTGTGATTCAAAGTGTCAAGGATGCTGAGACCAGAATCCGACCGTTTCTCAGAGAAACCTATCTGGAGTTTTCACCATTTTATAGTGAGCTTGGCGCGTGTAAAACGTACTTCAAATGTGAAAATTTGCAGCATACGGGTTCTTTCAAAGTAAGGGGCGCGCTTAACAAAATTCTATCGTTGTCAGATGCAGAACGTGAGCGTGGGGTGGTAGCGGCTTCTACCGGCAACCACGGTGCTGCAGTGGCATTTGCTTTGAAACAGGTGGCTGCGCTGGGCCTTGTTTTTGTGCCGGAAGATGCAGTTGCTGCCAAGCTGGAAAACATTGGGCGCTTGGGCGCTGAAGTGCGAATCCACGGCAAAGACTGTGTTGAAACCGAGCGACACGCCAGACAATACGCCCGGGCGCAGCAAATGACCTACATCTCGCCTTACAATGATCCACAGGTCATCGGTGGGCAGGGCACCGTTGGTGTAGAGCTCGCGCGGCAACATGACAGTCTGGATGCTGTGTTTGTTTCAGTTGGTGGTGGCGGGCTCATTGCCGGCGTAACTGCCTATCTCAAATCTGTTTGGCCAAAAGTGGAAATCATCGGCTGCTCGCCGGAAAACTCACAGGTTATGGTGCAATCTATCCGGGCCGGCGAGATACTCGATCTACCTTCTTTACCCACACTTTCCGATGGCACGGCTGGTGGAATCGAGAAGGATTCTATAACATTTCAGCTTTGTCAGGACATGGTTGATTCATTTGTAACCGTGAAGGAAGAAGAAATAACTGCGAGTCTGCGCCAATTTATGCAGGTACAGCACATGATGCTCGAAGGCGCAGCAGCAGTGGCCATCGCGGCTTTTGCAAAGGAGCGGCAACGGTTTACCGGCAAACATGTGGCGATTGTCTTGTGCGGGGCGAATATCAGTCTAAAAACTTTGAAAGGCGTGCTCTGAACACGGCCGTGTGCCGGCAAGAAATAACTTGTTTTTGTGAATTTTTCAGTTACTATCTCACCCCGTAATTTTGCGCGTCACCGCCCTGCCGATAAACCTGAATTTATCACCTAGGGGAAAACGTTTGAGTACTGTTCCAACCACGCCCTGAGTAAAACGCGTGCGTTTGGAGTAATCGATTTTTACATCGACAATCACGGGTTGCCCTTTGGCGGCGCTGGTCAACGCTGTTGAAATTTTTTCAGAAATTTCGTCGTTGGAATTAATTTCAAGGTAGGCAGCGCCAGTAGCCAGCGCCACACCTTCCAGGCGTACTTCACCCAGCACGCTGCATACTTTTCGGTTGTAGGGAATTTCCTGTCCTTGTGAGATCTGTGACAGTTCACCATCGTGAAAAATAAAATAAACCACACCAAGATTGTGCGAAGTGGCTGTCAGAATCTCCATGCAAGTCATCAGGAAGGCACCATCGCCAATAATACCAACCACTTGCTTGTTCGGATTTGCCAGTTTAGCGCCAATGGCGGCAGGCACTGCGTAACCCATGCAATTAAAATCTGTTGGGGAGATGAAGTGTTTTGAGCGAAGCACTGAAAACAGTTCGGCCGCTAGAAACGTGTGGTTACCGTCGTCGACCACGGCGATGGCGCTATCTTCTATTTGTGCACGCAGGGCTGCAAAAAACAGGGCTGGATTCACCCGTTCGTTCAGATGTTGCTTCCACTCTTCAAAATAGGCCTGCTTGTCAGCTTTAATTTTTTTCCTGAGAGATCTTCCGTTTTGACTGGCTGAAAAGTTTTTGAGCTTGAGCCGTTCAAGCAGCTCCGGCAAAACCTGGCCGGCGTCACCTGCAATTTTTATTTTTGCCGGGTAGTTTTTATCAAAGACTTCAGGATTGATGTCGATGTGAATGTGATTTTCCGGAACGGAAACGCCGTAGCTGCCGGTTGGGATTTCGCCAAAACGGGCGCCAACAGTCAGCAGGCAATCGCATTCTTTAAAAGCGTTTTCAGCGGCCGGCACAGCCGCCGGCCCGAAGCCCATGCCGGTGTGCAGCGGATGGGTTCCGGGAAAAACACTTAAGCCCTGAAGCGTTGTCGCCACCGGCGCTTCGAGCAGTTCGGCAAGTGAAATTGTGCTTGCAGTGGCATTCCGGGCACCCCAACCTAGGAACAGCCCCGGCTTTTTTGCCTGTGTGAGCAGTTCAACTGCGGCATCCAGCGTGGCCTTTGCGGGCCGGACCTGCTCATTTGTTTTTTGGTACTCCGGCAGTGATTTTACATCGCCCTTGTACATTTGCAGATCCACTGGAATTTCTACGAAAACAGGGCCGGGTTCACCGGCAGTGGCGATATTGTAAGCCGCAAATAAGCTTGGCACAATCTCATCGTGCGATTTAATCAGGAAGGTTTTTTTCGTGATAGTGGCAAGAAATGCATGCTGGTCCCATTCGTGCAATTGGTACGTTTTGTCTGTGTCGCGCCGGATGCCACCGGAAATAATCAGCATTGGGATGCCGTCGAGAAAGGCCTCGCCAATGCCACTCATGGCGTGCGTCACACCGGCTGCCGGCACGATTAGCAGTGTGCCGATTGTGTCACTGGTGCGGCTGATGCCGTCTGCCATGAACGCGCCCCCACCTTCGTGTGTAACCAACACCGGCTGAATTTTGCCGGAATTGTTCAGCTCATCGTAAATCTCGGTATTTTGTACACCGGGAATACCAAAGGTGTGCGAGATTGGCAATTGTTCCAGCGCGTAACGGCAAAGCCAGGCGCCGGTTTTTTTGCCGGATGTTTTAGGTGGCCTCTGCGAAGATGTGGTTGCTGCTGTTTTTTCGTTCATTTATAAGCCTCTATCGATAACCCTGGCTGCCATTCTGCCCGTCAGAATGCAACCACCGAGAAATGTGCCCTCAAGCGACCGCAGACCATGAATGCCGCCGCCGCCAAAACCCGCTGCTTCGCCAATTGCCAGCAAGCCCGGAATAGGCTCGCCTTGTTTATCTAATACCCGGCACTGCAAATCGGTTTGTATGCCTCCTAAACTTTTTCGGCTGAGAATATGTTCGCGAATGGCAATTAGCGGCATGGCCTTTTCGTCGTTTATTTTTTGAAAATTGCACAGCCGCAGGCGATCGCCCCGGTAGCGCCGAAATTCCACCAGCCGTTTGAGTTGCTCATCTTCAAATACCTCCGGACCACGGGCGATTTCATCGTCGTAGCGCTGGATTTCGGCCTGTATTTGCGCGATATCAACCTTGTGTTCAGTTTCGAGATCGTTCATTTTACTGACCAGTCCGGCCACAGAATCGGCTACCACAAAATCCTGACTTTCATTCATCAACCGTTTTACCAAGCGTTTGTTGCCGAGTAAGATGTCCAAAATCATACGCAGTTTTTTCTTGTAGCGAAATGCTTCCATGTATTCGCTTCCGGAAACAGCCAATTCCTTAATCGCAATTTTCCAGTTTAGAACCTGCCAGGAGAACTTGCCGGGTTGTTTACAGATTTGTTCGACCAGATACCGCGTATCGGTGTAGCCTTGAAGTGGTGGCGGCCCGATACGCTTGCCGTTTGCGTTTAGCCAAAGCGCTGAGCGTGGCGGCACCAAACTCAGGCCGTGATTTTCTCGGGTTGGATGGTGAATGCCGGCTGCGTAATGCCACTGTTTATCAAGATGCGTTATTTTTCCACCCAAACTTTGCACGCGGTCATGTAAAAGGCCGTCGGCAAAACGGTGCGCGCCGTTCAACAGAACCTTCGGCGGTTCGCCCCAATCAGAAAACCAGTGCTCGCGTACTTTTTTTAAATTGCCGCCGCAAATGCCACCCGCCGCCACGATAACAATCTCGGCTTTGGCCGCAAAAGGTGTCCCACCTTCTTCGAGCACGCCGCTGCAACCGACCACAGAACCGTTTGTTTGCGTGAATGCGTTGACACAGTGGCCGAAATGAATTCGAAGATTGCCGCGTTTGGCTTGCGCATTGAGGTATCCCACCACATTTTCCATCAGTGCATGGCCGGTTCCCCAGGTGATGTGCCAGCGCGGCACGGAATTACCACGTTGCTGCATGCCGCGTTCAGGCCAGTTTACCACCGGCATAAATTTAACAGCTCTTTGCGTCAGCCAGTCGTAAATGACTTCTTTAGAAGTGTGAACATAGGTATGTGCCCATTTGCGCGGCAGGATGTCATTTTCATCAAACTCAGCGTAACGCAACCAGTCTGCCAGGGCCAGTTCCGGCGTGTCTTTGATAGCGGATTTTTTCTGTTGCGGCGTGCCCACCATCATGATTCCACCAAATGATTCTTTTGCAAGCCCGCCAAAATCGATGGGTTGTCCACGCTCCAGGATCAAGACTTTCTTACCTATTTCCAGCAAATCACTGGCTGCCGCAATACCGGCGAGGCCGCCTCCGATGATGATTATGTCTGCCTGGTATTTTTCGTTTTGCATGGTCATTTTCTGCTCATTCAAAATAATGAAAAGATCCGGCTTGAATTAGGACTAACCTGAATTATGCAAAAAAAATAAGCGCAAAGCTCGCAGAGAGCGCGGAATTTTTCAGAGGAAAATCTAAACCGTAATATTAACCTGAATTATGCATCGGCCACAGAGACACAGAGAGCACTGAATCAAAAAAACATTAGGTTAGAGTTTAAGAAAATTGCGAATCGTCACTTGCTCTTAAATTTTTCTTTATTAAGAGCAATTGTTGTAAGTTCCGTATTCCCAGTGTGCTCTGTGCCTCTGTGACAAAATTAATGAATAAAGCAGGCTAAAATAGTTTAGTGTTTATTTCCACTTGTCGCTCAAATATTGAGTTAAAAAAATGTTGTAAAAATGGGTCTCCTATCTTTTCAACATGATGTCGTCGTTTACGATTTCTACCTGGTAACAGCCGATATCGGCCCTGTGCGGCCCGGGTAAGCCTTTGCCGGTGGCCAGATCAAAACGTGCTTTGTGCCACGGACAGAGCACTGCGCCATCGGCTATTTCACCGGTGCTGAGCGGCGCCTGGCGATGCGGACACAAATTGTCGAGCGCGTACACTTTGCCGGCATGACGAAAAAGGGCAATTTCTTTACGCATAAAATCGATGACCTTGCTGCCTTCTTCAGGTATTTGTGCAAGCTCGGCGACTTTGTAAAATTCAGTCAATTTGATAAACCATATTCCTTCATTTTCCGCCACAAGGTGGTGCGACCAATCCCAAGAATTTCCGTTACCAAATCATAGTTCCACTCGTGTTGTTTTAACAGGGCGGCAATGTGCTGCTTTTCCAGTTCCTTCAAACTAATATCGCGCGCCAGGTTATTTTTACCCGGTTTGTCTGTCGGATGGGTCACATTTGGTGGCAAGTCCGCCACGGTAATGTGGCTGACGGTGGAAAGTGCCACCGCTCTCTCAATGGCATTTTCCAGTTCTCGAACATTTCCCGGCCAGTTGTAGTCGTGCAGCAACTGGCGTGCAGCCTCATCGGCATTGAACACAGTTTTGTGCATCTGCCGGGCATATTTTTGTACGAAGTGATTTATCAGCGGCAGAATATCGTCTTTTCGTTCCCTTAGCGGCGGAATGGTCATCTGGATGACATTGAGGCGGTAGTAGAGGTCCTGCCGGAATTTGTCCTCTGCAACCATTTTTTCCAAATTCCGGTTGGTAGCTGTCAGCACGCGGACATCCAGCTTTAGAGTTTCGTTGCTGCCCACGGGTTTGATTTCGCCCTCTTGTAAAAAACGCAGCAGTTTTACTTGAGTAGCCGGCGAGGTTTCACCAATTTCATCCAGAAAAATTGTGCCGTGATTGGCTTCTTCGAGCAAGCCTTTCTTGTTTGTGATGGCACCGGTGAAGGCGCCTTTGACGAAACCAAACAGTTCACTTTCAAGCAAGCTCTCCGGTAAAGCGCCACAGTTGACTGCACTGAAACGGTTGTTCACCCGTCTGCTATGATTGTGGATTGAAAGTGCGATCAATTCTTTGCCGGTGCCACTTTCACCATCGATGAGTACGGAAATATCTGTTTGCGCAATGCGGGCAATTAAATCCATGAGGCCGCGCATGGCTTCGCTTTTGCCGATGATGTTGCCGAAGCGGTATTTTTCTTTCGAGGAGCTCCACGCCAAAAAATCATCAACTTCTTTTTCAACGAGTTGTTGCACCAGAGATGTCAGTTTTTGGTGTTCTTTCAGGTTTGCGGCGATGACATTTTCCAGCTCATCACGGTTGTAGGTGTAGACGTTGTAGAATTTCGCAAATGGATCCGTGCGACCGGCCACGCCGTTCCATTCAAACAAAGTGACCAAAAGCATCGGGGCATTGCGGCGTTTGTGCATGATGTCCGCAAACTTCATTGCAAGCAGGGATTGCAAGGCGCTTTCGTCAAAAAGGAGCATCAGGTCGATTGTCGGCAGGATTGCTTTGAGATTTTCAGGTTCTACCAGTTGCCCGGCGTATTCATTGCTGATTTCTTTGTTTTCACTGCCGCTGCCCGTAAAAAGTAATTTGCCAATGCCTGATTCTGACAGGCGCGCGACAAATTTATCGCACGCACCCGGGCCCGTCCAAATGAGCGCCTGGTGTGCGCCAAGCGGGCCGAATATCTTTTTTGCCAACTCAGAGACCACCGAATCGGGTGTAATCGCGTTTTTTTGCAGATTTGATTCGAGGCGAATTTTCTCCGCCAGCCACAGTCCCCGCTGATAGAGTTTACTGAAAACCGGGCCTATGCTGCCTGCTTCTCTTGCAAGTTCAAATTGTTTGCGGAATGTTTGAATGTCGTGCCGGTGCGTTCCGGCAGGTTCCATGCCAATGGCGCGAAATAAGAAACGTTGGGCTGTTTCAGGGCCATCCAGAACTTGTTGGCTGCGCTGTAATTCTTTGATTGTTATTTCTGTTATTTGGTGTACAAAGGCCGCTGCGTCTGCGGTAAATTGCGCGGACTTTTCACCGGCCGCAAAGACTTCTATACATTCACCGGTGCTGATCAAAGCAAGCTCGTCGCACCCTGTCTTTCGTGCCAACCGCCTAATCGATTTCGTTAAACCCGGCCGCTTGATTTCCTGATGGCCTTCCACACCGGCCAATTTAAAGTTGCACGAAAAAATAGGCATTATGGTTATTGGAAATTATGAATTTTCGAAAAGAATGTAGTAACAATGATAAATGAAAATAGCAACCAGCTAAATCCAACTACCGAAACAATGGCAGCGCGGTGACCTTGCCAGCCAAAAGAACGGCGGGTGACAAAATGCACAATGTAAATCAGCAATGAAACGGCCACAGCAATCATCTTCGGGTCAAACGCCCAGGTACCTTCCCAGACGCCGAGTCCCATGTAGTAGCCCAGAGCAAAACCAAACATGACGAGTAGCAGGCCAATGTTTACGGCGTGATTGCTTAAATTATCAATGAATTGCAGGGATGGCAGTCTTTCAAAAAAAATGCCGAGTTTCTTGCTTTGCATTTCGCGTGCGAGCAAGATGTACATGATGCTGGCGATGCAGGAAATGGTAAAGGCGGCATAAGCAGAAATCATGAACGCCACGTGTACTTCAAAAAAGAGCTCTAATAAAACCGGTGAAAGCGTTTTATCGAAATTGATGAAGAGGTTGGACACCACTTGCAGCAGCAGAATGATCGGCAGAAAAAATACGCCCATGGTTACTTCTTTGAGCCGGAGTTCTATAATAAGGTAAACCACAACAAAAAACCAGGCGCATGCAGTCAGGAGGGTAAAGGTGTCGCTTACCGGAATGTGGCCGAGCCGGGTGGTGAGCACGGCCAGATAAAGTGAATGTACGGCCACACTGATGATGACCCATCTGCGTGAGAGGGTGGCCTTGGCCGCTGTTTTATTCTTGAAAAAAGAAATGTAGTGCCAGAGCGTGACGCCATAGACCAGAAAAACGGCCCACGAAAGTGTGGTTAGGAATTCCCTCACAATTTGCATGTCCTTATGTTTGGCTCGCGACTGAGTTTAGTTGAATAATTTTTAGCCAGGGTTGAAGCTGTTTCATCGAGCATGATTATTATTTCACTTTGAAAACTATCAAAACCGTGGCTGAAAAGCAAGGAGAAAGCTCAGGTTTTGCAAGCAATTTTTGTGCGAAATCAGAAATCAGTGAACTCTGTGGCTGATGCATAATTCAGGCTATTTGCCATTTCCGTTTCGTGTGTTTCTTTGTTTCTAACACATTTGTGCCTGCTGGCAGTTCTTGATTTGTTTGTGAAGATTGAGTATTATGTTTCATTTATTTCGCCAAGGACTTAATATTTAAAACCGAAGGAAGAGCGTAGTAACCCTCGGGAAATAATAATCACAGTTGAGAATCTGGAAATACCTTAATTGAAAATTCTTATCATCGAACCTTATCTCACGGGCTCGCATAAACAGTGGGCTGAAGGCTACCAACGCCACAGCAATCACGAAATTGAAATCCTGGGTTTGTCCGGCAATTTCTGGAAATGGCGCATGCACGGCGGCGCTGTTACGCTGGCTGAGAAATTTAACCACTCCCATAAGCGTCCGGATTTGCTTTTGGCTACAGACATGCTGGACTTGACCACCTTTATTTCTCTGACAAAAAGTAAGAGCGCAGGCCTGCCCACGGCTATATATTTCCATGAAAATCAACTAAGTTACCCGTGGTCGCCAACCGACCGCGATGTGGCGCAAAAACGCGACAAACATTACGGTTTCATCAACTACGTTTCAGCGCTGGCTGCCGATGCGATTTTCTTTAATTCCAATTATCACATGCAGAGTTTTCTTGCAGAATTGTGGCGTTTTCTCAAACATTTTCCGGACAACTGCAACCTCGATAGCATCGACCGAATTCGAGCAAAAAGTCAGGTGTTGCCATTGGGACTTGATTTATCGCGGCTTGATTGCCAACCCGCTGCAAGCAAGTTAGCTGAAACCGGGAATCGGGCCAATGCTTCGAAATTGATTTTATGGAATCATCGCTGGGAGTTTGATAAAAATCCAGCGGAATTTTTTCAGGCGCTCGCTGTTCTGGACCGGGAAGGACACGATTTTTCGGTGGCTCTGCTCGGCGAATGTTTCAGCCGGCAGCCAAAAGAATTTCTTGAAGCGCGCGAAATCCTGGGCAACAAGGTTGTGCAATTTGGTTATGCCGAGGATTTTGCGACTTATGTTTCCTGGCTGCAACGTGCAGACATTTTGCCGGTTACCTCAATTCAGGATTTCTTTGGTGCGAGCATTGTCGAGGCCATCTACTGTGGTTGCTTTCCTTTGCTGCCGCGGCGGCTGGCTTATCCGGAATTGATTGCAACCGGCTTGCACAAAGACTTCTTTTATGACGATTTTGCTGATCTGCTTCAGCGTCTAAGAGCTTGTATTTTGGGCCATTCACCGCTGGATCCGCACGGCAATTTGCGCAAAAGTGTCGAACGATTCGACTGGAAAAATTTAGCGCCCGTTTATGATGAGCAATTTGAACAAGTACGTGCCTTTAACCTGAATAATTCCTAAACTGTGTATGAACGCAATACAAGCTACTTTAAATTAATCTAAAATGACATTTCGAATCCTGACATTTTTTATCGGCGAGAGAAACCTGTAAAACACAAGGCGGTGCCATAACAGATTTCTCGCCGGAAAACAGGCTTGAAATGACAACTAATATGGAAAGCGCCCAAGATAGAAAATTGATGAATTATTCAAATTAAATAACCTCGATTAACCACAGAGGCTCAGAGGACATAAATGTGGAAGCATTCTCAAAAATGCTCTCCGTGCCCTCTGCGCCTCTGTGACTTCTTTTTATATTGATCAAACAAAACGAGCAAGGGAAATATGAAAACAAGTCACCCTGACAAACAAAGCCGTTGTTTTGACATATCCGCCGCCATTCTTGCCGGCGGAAAATCCACACGAATGGGGCAGGACAAGGCGCTGCTCGAAATAGATGGCAAGCCAATGCTGCAACGCGTGGTTGAATCCGTCAGCGAATGGGTAGAGGATGTGATGATCATCAGCAACCACAAAAATCATGCTTTTGTCGGTGTGCCGGTTTACGCTGATATTGTGCCGAGCTGTGGCCCGCTTGCCGGCATTTACACAGCGCTGCTAAAAAGCCGTCATCCCCAATGTCTCATTCTTGCCTGCGACTTACCTTTTCTTTCCGTGGACTTATTTCGCTTGTTGTCCGACAATCGCGGCAAAGAGGACGTTGTCGCCATGCAATCCGACAAAGGGGTAGAACCTTTGTGCGCGCTTTATGACAAAACATGTCTGGCATTCATTAAGCAGCAGTTTACCTGGCAGGATTACAAAGTTCAAAACCTGCTCGACAAAGTGAAAACCAGGAAAATCGCCTTTGCTCAACTCACATCCGACCTGGACAAATCTGTATTTCTGAACGTAAACACCCAATCTGAGTTGGAAAAAGCAAGAGACCTTGCACGGCATGATAAGTCAAATGACAAGTAATCAACGGCCAATAGCCAACGACCAACAACAAAATATCAAAAAGACAAATCTTTATGCCTGCTCTCACCCAAGCCTGTTCCCGTGCACTCTCACACAATCTCGCATTTAAATCCCATGAACGCCTTCTTATCATCACGGATAACAGCAAGCAAAAGCTTTGCGACGCGTTTAAAAAAGCAGCCTTGGGCATCAGCGCAAAAGTTGAAATGGTGACCATTCCCGAATCTCGTGTAAACGGTGCGGAACCGCCCGGGGGTGCTGCTGAACGGATGCTGCAGGCAGATGTAATTTTACTTCTTACCAGCGCTTCTTTATCCTGGACGCGGGCAAGGATGGCGGCCACGAAAAATGGCGCGCGCATCGCTTCCATGGGTGGTGGTTTTAATGAGGAAATCGCCCTGCGCGCCTTTGCCGTTGACTATGCGCCAATCAGAGAAAGAGCCAACCAACTCTGCGATTTGCTCGATGCTGCCAATGAAATTAATTTGACTTCCAGGCTAGGGACGAACTTGCAACTGAATGTTGAAGGCCGCAAGGCGCACGGACGCAAGGGGGGTATTTATCAGCAGCCGGGCCACTGGGGCAATTTGCCGTGCGGCGAGGCATTCATCGCGCCGCTGGAAAATCGCACAAATGGCATTTATATTGTCGATGCGTCCCACGCCGGGGTGGGAAAGCTGCGTGAACCCATAAAAATAACCGTTCGCCACGGCCTGGCCATTGCCTTTGACGGCGGTGAACAAGCGCGTACCTTACAACAAATGCTGGCATCCGTCAGGGACAAACTGGCTTTTAACATTGCTGAGTTTGGCATTGGTTGCAACCACAAAGCCCAAATCACCGGTGCTACCATCGAAGATGAAAAAGCGCTCGGCACCTGTCACATCGCCCTTGGCAACAATGCCTTTTTCGGCGGCGTTGTCGAAGTTGGTATTCATTTAGATGGCATTTTCAAAGCGCCATCCATTGCCCTGGATGGCCGCTTGATTATGAAAAACGGCAACTTGCTGATTTAAGGCCGGTATTTCCCGCATAACTTCCACCATCGTCTTGATCCCATATCGTTTTCTGTGGGTGATAAATTCTCTTTTGACAAGATTAACAGAATTGACAGGATAAGATTTAGCATTTCATTATCTAAATCACACCAAGCAATCATAACCCATAGGAAGGTCAACAATGAAACACAAAGAACTTTCGGAAAAAATTATCGGTTGTGCTTATCGTGTTTATAATAAGATGGGCTTTGGCTTTTTGGAAGCAGTGTATGAAAAATGTTTAATGATTGAATTTAGAAAAGCAGGGTTACAAGCTGAATTTCAGAAACCAATAACCGTTTACTATGATAAAGAAGTCGTCGGTGAATTTATAGCGGACATAGTTGTTGAAGGATTCATTATTGTAGAACTGAAATCTGTTAGGCAAATTGTAAAGGCGCATGAAGTGCAATTAGTCAATTATTTAACTGCCACGGGAAAAGATATTGGTTTGATTCTTAATTTTAGCAATACTGAAGTAGAAGTCAAACGAAAAGTTAGAAAACTGGATTACTGATTGTAAAAACAAAAATCCCGAAAATCCTGTTATCCTGTCAAAAAAAACAAAGCTGGTCTATACCATTTAACCTAAAATCTGACAGGATTAACAGGATTGACAGGATAAAATTTAGTATTTAATCGTCTGAATCTCAGCAAGCAATCAGAACTCAATCCGGTTAACCGGAACAAAAGAATCACGCAGAGCCGCAAAGGGCACGCAAAGTTTTTTCTTTTACTACCTTCCTCTTTTCCCTGTGTTATCTGTTATGTTTTTTCTCTGCTTCCTTCGCGCCCTCAGCGTTAAAACGAAGCCGGTGATTAACTAACAAAACAAAAATCCTGAAAATCCTGTTATCCTGTCAAAAAAAACAAAGCTGGTCTATACCATTTAACCTAAAATCTGACAGGATTAACAGGATTGACAGGATAAAATTTGGTATTTCATTATCTGAATCACAGCAAGCTATCATAAGTCAATCCGGTTAACCGGAACAAAAGAATCACGCAAAGCCGCAAAGGACACGCAAAGTTTTTCCCATAAGTTAAAATTTGTCTGTGAAATCAGTGAAGGGTATCTTGCAATAAGGGAAAATGAATTACTGTTTTGGTTCAGCGTGAATTGGACAAAAGAGCATTATGAAATAAGGTAGTCATGACGTTAACAATTGACAAGCGAGATTTTGTTTGTGAGTATTTTTTTCGTTTACCGTACTTCTGTTATTATTGATGTAGTTCTGTTG
>JAJDAG010000065.1 GCA_029262005.1 Candidatus Zhuqueibacterota bacterium
CGGCACCAGCGGCACCAGCGGCACCAGCGGCACCAGCGGCACCAGCGGCACCAGCGGCACCAGCGGCACCAGCGGCACCAGCGGCACCAGCGGCACCAGCGGCACCAGCGGCACCAGCGGCACCAGCGGCACCAGATTATGACTTTCTGAAGGGTCCGGCTGGTTAATGAAAAGTGTTTTAAGTGGTCTAGGTCTTGGTAGTGGGTTGGCGATTGGGTTTGCTGCAACGAGCATGTTGTTAAAAATCATGCAATTTGCTTTTTTGTTTGGGTTGACGTTATTTTAAAGGTTCTGTTAATCTTGTTTCAACACTTTTGGGATACCATATTCAAATCAACAGGAGTATTGAGTAATGGAACAACGTAAAAAAAACGAACAAATCCTTTGGGCGCGTGCAGTGAACCCAACAAACGAGCGTGCGGTTGCAATCGCTGGGTTCAACAAACGTGAAACTGAAAAAGCACTTGCTAAATTACGTGGTAAGAAATGAGCGGTTGTGTATCATGTAAATGTGGTGAACGTGATAAACCGATTCAAAAAAGAAACTGGTCGATCACACAATACAAATGCAACCATTCAGCATTCAATGGCTATCATCGTACATACAGTGAATATTCTACAGTTGTTTGTAATAACCATAATTGCAGCGGCACGTGGCGCACAAAAGCTGCCTATGTTGAAAAATTAAAAATAGCCGTTCGGTGTTGGTAAATGACCGGCGCGGTTATCTATGACTTAGAAACCTATCCGAATTGCTTCCTAGCGGGTGTTGTTGATCTACACAGCAACACCCGCTTCATGTTTGAACTCTCTGACCGGCGCGATGATCGTAATGAAATGGTCAACTTTCTGCACCAAGCAATGTATCATGGGGCAGAAATGATTGGGTTTAATAATCTGAATTTCGACTATCCAATTATTCATGACATTCTGAGATCACCCGCAACCGCGAGTTACCAAACAACATACGAAAAAGCGATGTCGATCATCAATTCGTCAAATCGCTGGGCTCATCAAATTTGGGCGAACAATAGGTTCATTCCGCAGATCGATTTGTACCGCCTTAACCATTTTGACAACTTTGCTAAAAATACAAGTTTGAAAGCGTTGCAGTTCGTGATGCGTGCGGAGAGTGTTGAGGATTTGCCAATCCCACCCGGAACCATCTTGACATCAGAACAGATCGAAATTGTCAGAGAATATTGCGACCACGACCTTGACGAAACCAAACGATTCGCTCGTGTCTGTCAGCCTGACATAGACTTCCGGCGCACGCTGCAACCCACGCTCGGACCAGAAGCGATTAATTGGGCTGACGTGAAAATCGGTTCTGAATATTTCATAAACACGCTTGGGAAACGAGCCTGTTATTATTATGATGAAAATAACAAACGTCAAATAATCCAAACGCAACGGAGTAGTATCAATTGTGCTGATATAGTCTTTCCATACATTTCGTTTGAACTGCCACAATGCCAAAACCTACTGCAACAAGTCAAAGAAACAACAATCACGACCACGAGATCAGGGATCAAAACAGCGGTTGATATTGATGGTTTTCAATTCGATTTTGGAACCGGTGGAATTCACGGATCACGGGCAAATCAGATATTTCATAGTGATGACGACCACGTTATTATTGATGCTGACGTAACGAGCCTTTATCCATCTATAGCGATTGTCAACAAGCTGTACCCAGAACACCTTGGACATGCTTTTGTCACTCAATATGCTTTACTACGTGAACAACGAAAATTACACGCTAAGGGTACACCGGAAAACGCAACATTGAAACTCGCGTTGAACGGTACTTACGGGAATTCAAATAGTGATTGGTCGCCTTTTAAAGACCCTCAATTTACAATGGCGATCACGATCAACGGTCAATTGCTTTTGTTGATGTTGGCTGAATCGCTGACGAGGATTGAAGGCGTCAAACTAATCCAGATTAACACCGATGGTGTGACGTTCCTTTGTCCACGTGGTAAACGTGATGAAGCTATGAAGGTGTGTGCAAATTGGGAGAAGTTGACCGCGCTTGATCTTGAATATGTAGATTACAAATCGTTCTTTTGCCGCGATGTGAACAATTATCTTGCGGTGGGTACTGACGATAAGGTCAAAGCGAAAGGTGCTTATTGGTTTCCAAAAACAGCTAAAGAATATTCGGGGTGGTGGCACCGCAACTATTCTGCACAAATCGTGCAGCGTGCAGTTGAATCCGAGTTGCTTGGATTGGAAACGGTGGAGAGTTTTATCAAGGGTTGGAAAGACCCTTTCGATTTCATGCTGCGGGGAAAATGTCCAAGATCATCAAAGCTTATACATAACGGACAAGAGCAACAACGCATCACACGATTCTTTGCAAGCGTTAAAGGTGACGAATTGTATAAAGAAAGCCCCCCGGTTGCAGGTGCAGAACCCGGTGACTATAAACGCAAGAGCAAAATCGAAGACGCTTTATATTTTTCCGTGTTGCGGGAAATAGAACCCGGTGTATGGGATGAACGTATTCATACGAAAAACAAGAGCGTGTATGAGGATCGACGGATTAAGGTTCACGAGCGTTGTTGTATTTGCAACGATGTTGAAGATTTCGATTGGACAAACCTTGACTATGATTACTATATCAGCGAGGCTCGCAAACTTATAGACTGTTTAGAACCCGCAGAAGTTGACGACACTTCATTTTAAGGATTAATTTTATGGGTACTCCTACATCACAAATTAGAATGCTTGTTGATTGGTTTGTGACTATGCTGGAACCCGGCATAACTGATGATAATCAATTAACAACCACAACTGACGCACAAGAAAAGAACGTTCAAGTTATTCTTGATGGTAACATTGGTGCAGCCGGAACAACTTGGGAAGGGTTGATTGATGTTAGTGACACTGATTTTTGGCCTCATGATTTATCGGCTGGTGTTGTCATTGTTTCTGACATATCATTTCAAGCCGATAAATTATCCGCAACTAAAGGCTCGGTTGCGGTTGGCGTTATTACAAGAGTTGACGGCACGGACGCTGATATTGAAATTATTGACCAGCTATGTTTCATCAATTCAGGAAGCACATTTTCTGGATTAAAATCTGCATACACACCAACAAAATTAAAATGTGATCCGTTAGGTGGGACGTTACAGAGTGTTTTAACGAATAGCAGAGTATCAGCGGTCACTGCAATTAATACAGCCGGTGGTGATTTAAATTTCGGTGGATTAAAAGCGTTCGTACCGGCGGTTGGTGATGTCGTTATACGAATTGTTGTTAGTGGTGGTGCCCCAAATCTTCAATATAATTGTAGTGTCAGTTACCGGGTTGAATGAGTATCATTAACGACTTTAGATCGTAGTTCGTCCATTTCACGCTTTTTCAGTGTTTGTGCTGTGAGCACGTCAACCCCAAACGTCAAATAAAATTCACGATAGCTAGTCGATACAGATTGACCGGTTGCTTTACGTTGACCGGCCCAATGGGCGATAGCGTCCCCTAGGAGTGTCTGGGCTTGAATTTTCTCACGTTGCCTATTAGCGGCACCCTTCCCGGCAAGCGTACCAGCCGCGAAGCCAGCGGCATTACCGACCGATTCAGGACTTTCCAATTCCACAGCTTCCCGTAACTCCGCGAGTGCGTCTAGGTCCAATTCTGTCAAATCCCCGTCAACGTGTTCCGGTCGGGAGCGTTCACCGGGTTCATGGACATAACCGCAATGGGGGCATTTTGGTAACAGCTTACGTTCAAACACGAGAAAGCATTCAAGACACGAGGTCAAGGGGATTGTTTCAAGTTCATCACCCTTGCGGCGGCGCTCGCGGGCGTCAAGGGTCCACCGGCGCGGTGTATCTGGTAAGCCGTGACGCTCCCAATTACCTACATGATCGATTATAACAGCATATTCTTTACCCGGAGCCGGTCGTAATGACCGCCCCATTTGTTGTAAAAAAAGTGATAATGACATCGTTGGGCGGGCGAGTGAAACCACCTCAACACCCGGCACATCAAACCCTTCGCCGAACAGATCGCAGTTGGTCAATTGCTTCAATTCACCATTGCGGAATGCTCTTATAGAAGCTGATCGTTCACTTTCCGAAGTCTTAGCGCTAACTGCGGCGGCGGCTATGCCAGCGTCGCGAAATGACGCGGCTAATTCGTTCGCGGTTTCAACGTCAACGGTGAAAGTAATGCCTTGTTTCCCGGCTGCGTGTGTGTTATATTCTTGTATAACGTCGCCGACAATACACGACTCATGGGAACGCAAACGCAGTTTACTTGAACTAAAGTCCCCCGATGCAGTCGCTTTAAGGTCGGCGACGTTAATATTTGATGGACGTGCAATTAGTTTGTATGGTGACAAATGACCTTGCTGCATCAATTGACCGGTCGTTGGACCAAACACCATATCATTAAACACACCGTCAGCATGAGCACCTAACCCCTTACCGTCAGCACGTAGCGGCGTAGCGGTGAACCCGACGCCTTTTGCGTTTTCAAACATCTTCACACACCGGCCCCATTTGTTCGGTGGTGTACCGATCACGTGGGCGGCTTCATCAATAATCCATAGACCAATTTGTTGCGCCCAATTGCCAAATTTATCAATGCGAGCATTGAGGGTATCAACCGAAGCAATCGCAACATTGCTGTTAGGATTGTCGAAATACGTTTTAAATTCTCTGAAATGCTCTTGACGAATCGAACGGATCGTTGCGGTTGGTGCTATTAACCTATGCTTAATACCGAACCGGGCGGCGGTCATTGACATTTGAGAAACTAATTCAGTGCGGTGAGCGAGTTGAACAACAGGAATTCCAGCACATTCCGCGTCTTGTGTCATTTTGGCAAAGGTTACAGTTTTCCCCGAGCCGGTGGGCATTACCGCAAGCACATATCTTGCACCGACTGAGTGTGATTGATCTATTGCATTAATTAGATTGGTTTGATATGGTCGAAGCTTCATGACATCCTGTTAACTATTTGTTATAGTTTTACGGGCACAATAGGGAAAGTCAAGAACGAAGGGAAATTGAAAATGTGGAATGCACACGAAAACGCAAAAAGAATTGCCCAAAACCTTAAAGAGCATGGCGGGGTAAGCGATATTGAATTTTCAACAAATCGCAACGGTGACAAATCAGCATACTTTACATTTGCTTTCCCAAACAAGCGCAACTACATGGACATCAGAGTATCCGACCATTTTGGTAATCCTGATTATATTACTGCACACGCTAACATCGTTTGTATTGAATCTGAAAAAGCTTTGATGGATTTCATTAAAGAAAGGTTTTCCTCATGAAAAACGTTGATCCAAGATTACAAAGAGAAGTTGTAAGGCAAATGGCGTCCATGGCTAGAAACGCTAAGCGTGATGCGTTGGCGGACATCGCTGAATGTTATCGTGAGATAGAACGTATCAAACGCCGTCGTCATGGTGAAGCATTTGAAGAGGTTGGAGAATGACACAGTATAATTGGCAACTTTTAGTTTTAAAAGACGGTTCGGACGGTGATTGTCGCGAATATGAAGAAGTTGATTTATTCAAATCTAAAGAAAACGCGATTCAAGAAGCTATTATTTGGTTCGGACCGCTAGAGGAAATTAGACAACGTTGTATAATAAACCGCATTGCTGAATATGACGTTAAATTTTAAGTGAGTAATGTAATGACCCAATTTGGTGCAACCCCTGAAGAATGGCAAATGTTTATCGATCTTGGATTGATAAATGATTTGTTGCCGGTGGTATGCAACCCCAATGCTGTCATTTCACCACGTTCATCATTGAAGAAAGTTGGTAAGACACCAAGCGTATATAATGCTGACGGACAAGTCAGCGGCATTGGTAAGTGGACAGATTATCAATCAACGCTTGAAGATGTGCAAGCATGGTCGAAACAACCCGATTACGGCATATGTGTCCAAACGAGGCGGTGGCACGGTGTTGATGTTGATTGCGACAACCTTGAACACTCGCGTCAAGTTGCTGCTACCGTTGAACGTTGGGGGATGCCGATTAGAATGCGTCAAGGGTCCACAAGATTTCTAACAGCGTGGATACCAGCCACTCCCTTCAAGAATAGAAACTCGGTGAAATTTGACAAATTGAATATTGTTGAGTTTTACGGAATTGGTAAACAGTTTATTGCGGTAGGTACGCACCCTGACGGATCACGTTATGAATGGATAGGATTATGATTAGTAAACAAGCAATTATATCATTTATGGTTCAAAATGGAATGCAAGACGCGGACATGCAAGACGCGGACATGCGATACGCGGACATGCAAGACGCGGACATGCGATACGCGGACATGCAAGGCGCGGACATGCAAGACGCGAACATGCGATACGCGAACATGCGATACGCGAACATGCAAGACGCGAACATGCAAGGCGCGAACATGCAAGGCGCGGACATGCGAGGCGCGAACATGCGATACGCGTACATGCGATACGCGAACATGCAAGACGCGAACATGCAAGGCGCGAACATGCAAGGCGCGAACATGCAAGGCGCGGACATGCAAGACGCGGACATGCGATATTGTACAGGTAACGGTCGTGAAATTAAAACTATTCAAACGTCAACTTGGTCAATTACATACACAGAAGACGTAATGGCAATTGGTTGTGAACAACATTCAATTGAAGAATGGTTTTCGTTCAATGATGGACAAATAAATAAAATGGATAATCAAGCGTTAAAATGGTGGAAAGTCTGGAAACCAAGATTGCTCGATATTCTAAAGGATGGATAGAATAAATAAATTCTTAATGATTTTAATAGCTATTATCGTTGTTTTAGATATAGCGGTTGTGTGGATTGTTTACGAATTTGTTATGACACTGATTGAAAGGTGGCAGGTATGACCCCCGCTGAATTTATGAAAGATGCGATTGCGACCAGTGAATTTGATGAACGAATGGTTATTCAACGTCTTCATTCTGGCGCACCGTCACGTAAAATGCTGAATTTGCTAAACGCGGCAATGGGTATGGCAGAAGGAATGGAGTTTTCGGAACACGTTAAGAAATATGTGTTCTATGGTAAACGGCTAGAACCGGACAAAATGAAAGAAGAATTAGGCGATCTATTCTGGTACATGATGATTGCTATTCATGAAATGGGGTGGACGCTTGAAGACGTGATGGATCACAACGTTGCTAAACGGAAGCGCCGTTATCCAGAAGGTAAGTTTTCGGAACGTGCTGCGGTTGACCGGGTTGATGTTCAATATTCAGGTGGTGATTTTGTCAAAAAAGCGATAGAGGAATCAGCTAAAGAAATTAAGAAAAGACTGAAAGAAGAGTGGACCAAACCCCTTACCGCTGATCATGAAATAGGAACCAACACCGATAATGCTATTCAAGCGAGGCGGTTGTTGAAAGCATGTAAAGATAACCGTTGCGTGGCTTGTGGTAAAGAAAAATTAAAATTCGGCACCGGTGTATTAGCTTGCTGTAATCCTCAATGCGCTGAATACGTAAGGGTTGTTAACGATGGCTAAACCGAAACACCCTTTCAAATTGATCAAACCGGGTGAATATCGGAATGGGCGATTTAGCATTATTAAACATGGTTTGACCGATTGGCGACTTTATGAAGAATTTGACTGCGGCGGTAATATTCTGCTAGCTGATGAAATGACTAAAGCAGGATGTTTGTTTGAATTTGCCGAGATTATCAGGAACCGACAACGAACATGGAAGAAGCGGAAAAAGGTGAAAAGATGAGTGAATTTGAAAGAGCAGCAAACCGTTTAAAAGGATTTGCAGATATGGTTGATGAGGGTGGAATAGTTGGATTATCGGTTGATCGTTTTAAACATTATTATAACTTGATGCGCCGTGCAACACGTCTTGAAAGTGATGCAGTGATCCACGCGGAAAAGATGGATAGAATAGATCGATTATTAAAACAAATAACGAATGATCTATCAAGTGATAAATATACATTTAATGGTCAGACTTTCGAAAATGGAGATAGTGAAGGGTGCCGGATTTGGGGCGCAGTTATTCAAATTCGTAATGAGCTTGGTCTAAAGTAAATGATCAAACGCCGACCTAAACCACCACCAACGCTAACCGTTCAAGAAACCGAAGAAATGTGGGCAAGCATTGAAGCGTTAGCGCCGCCGCAGCCGGAACGCACTGGAAACAGTGGCAACACTTCCGGATGGATAGCAGCGGTTGAAGCTGGCGAGGCGTTGCACGAGTCAACACGTGGTCTTGCTTTTGCGGGTTGGTCGCTTGGTGAATTGCAAGCACTCATGAACAGATCAGCGGCACGAGTTGACCGACCGGCAGAATGGACCGAGCGTTACAACAATCTCGAAACCCTCGTTAAGTCCGGTCAAAAGAAGCGATACGGAGCGGTTTGTAAAGTGTTGTCTGCACCTTTCACTTTGCCTGACGACGCGATGGCGTTAACGTGCGAGCCTTCAGCGATCAGCGGTGGGAAGCCGTTAGACGTGCCAGTGTTGCCGCCTGATGAGCTTGATTTCGAGGTGGGTGTTGATATCGATATCACACCAACAATCATGACGCTTGACGACATGGTGCGTGATTTGGTGCTTGTTGAGAGTAGCGGTGGCGTGGTGCATTTACCGACTATGCGAGTGCGCAAAAAAGACATGGCGAAAACCACCTATGCCGGATCGAAGCATATGTGGATCGACGCTAACGGGATGCACAAAGAGAGCGAAGCGTTCAAGCTTTGGCTTGAAGACAGACGGCGGAAGAGCGTGGACGTGTTAACGTGGTCCCCAGCAATGAAAACCATTTGTTATGCGCCGGAACAAGGCGAGGAAGGCGCTAGAGCGGTCAATCTGTGGATCGGCTTTAGAGATCACCCGTTGCCGGAAGGCGACCTTAGCGCTCTTGTGGAGCCGTTTTTAGAGCATTTGACATATTTGGTGCCGGTTGATGACGAACGCGAGCGATTTATCAAGTGGCTTGCCCATATCGCCCAGCGCCCCGGCGAGCTTCCCCATACGTGCTATTTGATGGTGACTGAGACAACAGGTATTGGTCGAAACTGGCTCACGGGGCTTCTGGCGTGGGTTTTCAGGGGTTATGTGGCCAATGGCATCAATATGGACGGCATACTCGCCGGATCGTTCAACGGGCGGCTCGGTCGCAAGGTGTTGGCAACGGTTGATGAAGCACAAGAGGGAATGAGCGGAAACCGGGCTAAACGGGAAAATGCGTTGAAAGACGTGATCACCAAAGCCGAACGTGAGCTAAACCCCAAATACGGGATACCTAGCATACAATACAACTGTTGCAGATGGTTAATGTTGTCAAATCACCTTGATGCGTTACCGTTCAACGCCAAAGACCGCCGTGTTATCGTGATCCGCAACCCTACCGAGAGGCGAGGATTGGCATACTACAATAAGATGTATGCATTGCTCCATGACCCCAAATTCATCGCTGCGGTGTGGCAC
>JAJDAG010000066.1 GCA_029262005.1 Candidatus Zhuqueibacterota bacterium
CTAAACCATAGTAAGCATCATAAAAATCAGGGCTGTAAGCCACAGCTTTTTTAAAATTTTTTGGCGCCTGTGAGCCATCGCGAAAAGCAGCGACCCACTCTTTCTTTTTGGCTCGTTCAATACAGCGAAAACCGTATGAACATCCCAGATAAAAATAGTTGCGGCCATCTTTTTTGTTTCGCTTGACGGCCTTTTTTGATAGTTTAACAGAAAGATCGAGCAAACTATCGATTGTGGCATCAAACATTTTTACGCGATAATTTCTGCTCATGGTCTGGTAGGTAGTGAGCAGGCCAAAAACGCCGGCCGGTTCCTCCGGATATTTTTCTCTGATTGCCAGCGCCATTTTTATGGCTTCTTCAAACTGCTCACTTTGATATTTTTCCAAAGTTTGTTCGTACATGGCGTATAAATCTTCGTCTGCTTGAGCATAGCAAATCTGGGTAGAAAGCAAAAAGCTGAACGCAAGGGCTGAAAATGAACCAGTTATTGTTTTAAAAATTTGCTGCATACTTAATTCTCCAATAGACGCCGTGTCGGCTACTTATAGTTCTTTTTACATAAATATTGAGGGAGGCAGGCTCGAAATACCACCCAATATAAAAATAAATCAGAGCGGTTGCAAGGGCTATTTGGGTCTGTTGTCTTAAGTTTCAATTTTGGTACAGAGTTGTAAGGTGGCTGTGTCGGTTCGATATTATCCGGAAATACCTTAAAAATATTCTCTCGCAACGGCCAAAGCCCGCAGAGAAAAAATGAAATGGATTCTTCCGGTAAATGGGTACCTGAAGAATTGTCTGAGTCTATTGCTTTTTGCCAAGGTGAACAGGATAGTTGGATGGTGATCCAGTTAATCACATAACAATGTCGATGGTACTGCCTTGCATTTCAAGATAATGGCCCAGGCAAGAGTTCTCATTTGTCTAATATGAACATTAAATCTGTCTGTCCTGAAAGTCGGTCAGTTTTTTGAACTGCTGGTTGACCCGAACTAAAAGAGCACTTTCCCTCAGATGTCTTTATGGGGTTAGAGGTACCCATTTACCGGATGAACCCCAAACAAACCCCAAATAAACAATGACGTTCTTGTGGGGATAAGGTAGAAAAAAAAGTGGAGTGAAACGATTCAGCCTTTTGTTTTACACGCTTGAGTCGTTCTGATATTTTGCTTGACAAACGAGCCAGTATTTCTCAAATTGGCACTTGTATTTTCGCTTTCGAGTTTCCCCTAATTAAAGGTGTTTTTTTGAAAAATAGCAAAGCAATACAAACCGCGTCTCTGGGCATTATCTTTTTGGTGGTTTGTATCGATTTGATTGGCTTTGGTATGGTTTTACCACTGCTGCCGATCTACGCCAAGTCCTTTGGTGCATCGCCGCTTGCCATAGGTTTGCTTGCTGTTTCTTTTTCAATAACCCAATTTATTTTCAATCCGGTCTGGGGGGCACTTTCCGACCACTATGGTCGCCGGCCGATTCTCCTGTTGAGTTTAATGGGTGCTACGATTTTTTATGCACTGTTCGGCTGGGCACCCAGTCTCATGTGGCTGTTTGTTGCCAGAACTTGTGCCGGTATATTTGCCGGGAATATTTCCGCCGCGATGGCTTATGTTGCGGACATTACCAGTAAAGAAAATCGCGCCAAAGGCATGGGCTTAATCGGGGCTGCATTTGCCATCGGCTTTGTGGTTGGTCCGGCAGTGGGTGGGTTTCTCAGCAAGTACAGCTATTCAATGCCTGGTTATGCCGCCGCATGCCTTTCGTTTACCGCGTTGATACTAGCAATATTCAAACTACCTGAGTCTTTAAAACCGGAGAATCGGAAACGTGGCGTGGCACTTTCTTATGATGGTATAATCAGGCCGATTCGGGTTAATATGAAGCGCCCGGCAGTGGCCAGGCCAATGCTGGTTTATTTTTTGGGCATTCTCGCGTTTGCATGCATGCAAATCACGTTTCCACTTTATATGTTGGAAACGCTCGGGTACGATGTTATGGAGACCGGCTATCTCTTCGCCTTTGTTGGCATTGTGGTGATGGTGTTTCAGGGCAGTTTGGTCGGCCGCCTGTCAAATATGTTTGGCGAAGGACCTCTGGCCTTAATTGGTATCGCCCTTAATATGTTCGGTTTACTTTTGTTGCCGGTGGCAAACACGCTTACACTTTTACTGCTGGTTTTAACCATATTCGGCATTGGCGTTGGCTTGAATAATCCAACGCTTTCCAGTCTGATTTCACTCGGTTCTGATGAGTCGGAGCAAGGCGCTGTCATGGGAGTCAGCCGTTCACTGAACACATTTGCACGCATTCTTGGGCCGCTCTGGGGCGGGTGGTCTTATGGCGCTCTCGGTATGGTCTGGACTTATTGGTTTGCTGCAATTGTGCTTTTTTTTGCGCTGATTGTGGGCCTGCCTCTTTACAAAATGCGGCCTGCACTTCACCTTGAGGTTGTGCCTGAGTAGTTCGGCTGGATGGTTCAGTGACTAAACCTGTGGAAGTGAATTCAGGTTCGAGCCGAACTAGCGGGCCATTTTTCATCACTATTTATGCGTTAACACATCCGTACTGCAATTCAATTTTCCTGCCCAATAATGACTGAAAATAATTTGCCGCATTACTATCCACTTCCACCGTTGAACTGGGATGCGCTGGACAAGCACTCAGAATTTGTGCTTTTGGAAACCAACAAGTACTCCCCTGAGAATCATGTCAGCTATTTGTTCTTCGAGCCCGTACGCATTATTAAAGCATCGTGCTTTTCAGAAGTTTCGGCAGCGCTGGAAAATTTGGATGCGGCTGCCGGCGAGTTTTACTTGGCCGGGGTTCTGGCTTATGAATTGGGCGCAGCCTGGTCTCCGGGGCTGAGAAAATATCTTCCCGAGCATTGTCCGCTGCTCTGGTTTGGAGTTTTCAATAAAGCAGTGATTTTTGATCACAAGACCGGGCAATTTAGTGAAAATGTAGACTGGCTGACCGCTGAACCGGGCGCCGCAGCCACGCATCTGGTAAGCGACCTTCGATTTAGCATAACCCGACAGAAATATCGCAAGAAGATTGCTATGATTAAAACGCACATTGAGGCGGGCAATACTTACCAGGTGAATTTTACCGCTCGTTACCGGTTTGATTTTAAAGGTTCTCCATTTTCCCTTTATGGCGATCTTAAAGAAAAGCAGTTTGTGGCGTATAATTCTCTGCTCAAGTTTGACGGCAATTATATTATTTCTATTTCCCCAGAGCTTTATTTTCGCAAAGACGGCTCACGGATGTGCACGAAGCCGATGAAAGGCACTTTTGCCCGTGGCAGGACTCTGTATGAAGATGGGAAACAAGCCGAACTGCTGGCGACGGATGAAAAAAATCAGTGCGAAAATGTGATGATCGTTGATTTGATGCGTAATGATCTTGGCCGTATTTCCAAAACAGGCAGCGTAACAGTACCGCAACTTTTTACAGTTGAAAAGTACGCGTCACTTTTTCAGATGACTTCCACAATTGAGAGTCAATTGCAAGGTGGTATTTCCTGGTCAGAGATTTTTAAAAGCATTTTTCCGGCCGGCTCCGTGACGGGTGCGCCCAAACTGCGCACCATGCAGATCATTCAAGAGCTGGAAGATGAACCGCGCGGTATTTACACCGGCGCCATCGGCTTCACATCACCAGGTGGCTGGGCCAGTTTTAACGTGCCCATTCGCACGATAACCCTGCGTAATGACCAGGGCGAAATGGGGGTTGGCAGCGGCATTGTCTATGACTCCGACCCGGACGCCGAATATGATGAGTGTCAGTTGAAGGCACGCTTTCTGGTTGAAGAATTTCAGCCATTCTCGCTCATTGAAACCATGCTTTGGCAGGGTGGTTATGCCAGGTTGCAACTGCATTTGGCCAGACTTCGGGATTCGGCCGATTACTTTGATTTCAACTATGTGGCTGAATTTGTGCAAGCCGAACTTGCAAAACTCGCAGAGACGCTGCAGGTTGGCAATCGCTACAAAGTGCGCTTGCTGCTGGCGCGGGATGGCCAGGTGCAACTTTCATTTGATGAGTTAAGCCGGGCCGGCGATGGCGTTTTCAAAGTTACCCTTTCCCGGCAGCAGACTAACAGTGCCGACCGTTTTCTTTTTCATAAAACCACACGGCGCAATTTATATGATGCCGAGCACAAAAGATGTGCAAAACAAGGCCATTTCGATGTTATCTTTCAAAACGAGAAAGGCGAAATCACCGAAGGCGCCATTTCGAATATCTTCATTAAAAAAGATGCTTTTTTTTTTACGCCACCCGTGGAATGCGGCTTGCTGGCCGGTGTTTTTCGCGAAGATTTTTTGCGCAACAATGTCAATGTTGAACAGCGGGTTCTGCATGTTGCGGATTTGCAAAGCGCGGATGCCGTCTACCTGACCAACTCGGTGCGTGGACTTACCAAGGTTCAATTTGAGTTGTAATTATTATTAGGCTGTTGCTGTCACCATTAGTTTGACTGTTTAGAAACAAGCTAAAGGCCGGTAGCCAATGGCCACCAGCTACTATGAGGTAATTTATGGCAAAACCCCGTGTTGAGCATGGCGGCGGCCTGGCCGCTGTGCGCTATTCAATGAAAATGGCCAGGCGTGCTGGTGGTGTTAAAGCGTTTTATAAAGCACTGCGCGCTCCAAACACCTGCAAAGCCTGTGCGCTGGGAATGGGCGGCATAACTGGCGGTATGCTCAATGAGGCCGGTGAAAGACTTCAGGTTTGCAAGAAATCTATGCAGGCCCAGGCTCAGGATATGCAGCCGGGGATTCCAGCCGAATTTTTTGCCGAGCACTCCATCGCTGACTTGGCGAAGTTCAGTGGTCGCGAGTTGGAGGCACTGGGCCGGCTGGCGCAGCCGCTTTACTTGCCGGAAGGCGCCACGCATTTTCAAGTAATTGACTGGGCCGCGGCCTACGAGCGCCTTCTGGATAATTGGCAAAAAGCCGAGCCTGAGCGGAGTTTCATTTACACTTCGGGGCGCTCTTCAATGGAAGCCGCGTTTCTCGTGCAACTGCTGGCACGGCAGTGGGGAACAAATAATATTAATAATTGCTCTTACTATTGTCATCAGGCTTCCGGTGTTGGTCTCGCACAAAGTCTTGGTGGCGGCACAAGCACCGTCACGCTGGCAGACATACAAAAGTCCGATCTGTTCGTGCTTATCGGTGCGAACCCGGCCAGCAATCATCCGCGTTTACTGAAATCTCTGCTTGAACTTCGACGCCGAGGTGGGAAAATCGTCGTGGTAAATCCTCTTCAGGAATTGGGGCTGAAACGGTTCAAAATACCCAGTGATTCCTTTTCTATGCTTTTGGGGTCTGACATTGCAACGGATTATCTGCAGCCGCATTGTGGTGGGGATTTGGCGCTGCTGAAAGCGGCGGCGGTTTATTTGTGGCGTGAAAAGAAAGCAGACATTGACTTTCTTAAAGCGCACTGCAACGGCTTGGACGACTTCCGGCAAAACCTGGAATCTGAGGATTTAGCACAACTGGTTGAGCAGGCTGGTATTTCTATGCCCGAGCTTGAAGCCTTTTGTCGCACCCTGAGCGAATCTGAAAACACTATCTTTTCCTGGGCGATGGGAATTACCCACCAGCGGCACGGCGTCGAAAGCGTTCAGGCCATCGCCAACCTCGCCCTGTTGCTTGGCATGGTCGGCAAACCGGGTGCCGGTCTTTTGCCGCTGCGGGGACACAGTAATGTGCAAGGCGTTGGTACGGTTGGTGTGGTACCCCAATTGAAACCGGCCATGGCAGATGCGTTGCTCAAGGAGTTGAAAATTCAACTTCCGGAAACCCCTGGGAAAGACACGTTTGCTTGCCTGCAGGCAGCGCAAGCCGGCGAGATTGATTTTACGTTGTTGCTTGGCGGCAATCTCTACAGCGCAAGCCCGGACTTAAAATGGGCTTCCACGGCGCTTGGGCGCATTGATTTTACCGCGTTCATGAGTACAACCATGAATTTGGGCCACGTTCATGGTCGCGGAAAGAACAGTCTTATTTTGCCGGTTCGCGCTCGCGATGAAGAGCCGCAAAGCACTTCGCAGGAGAGCATGTTTAATTTTGTGCGTCTTTCTAGAGGCGGGGAAAAAGCGCCTGCAGACGAAATGCCTGCTGAGTCCGAGATTCTCATTCGTGTTGGTAGAAGCCTGCTGCCGGACAGTCCGGTTGCGTGGAGTGCGTTCTCTGCCCATGAAAAAATTCGCGAAACCATTTCTCGTGCTGTGCCGGGATTGCAGGCCATTGTCGGTCTGGAAAAGAACACAGAATTTACCATTCCCGATAGAATTCGGCACACGCCTGAATTTGCTACAAAAAGCGGCAAAGCCAATTTGGCGGTGCTGACTGCCGTGGACGCCAGGCCTGCAGCGGGCGAATTTAATCTTATGACACTGCGGTCCGAAGGGCAGTTTAACACCATTGTTTATGAGGAGGAAGACCTTTACCGCGGCGTATCCCATCGCATGGTGGTGTTGATGAATGCTGTTGATATTGAGCGGCTGTCATTTGTTGAAGGCGATTGGGTTTGGGTTGAAAGTAAAGTCGGGCGCATGAAAGTAGAATTGATTTCCGCACCAATTCGGCCGGGCAATCTGGCCATGTATTTCCCGGAAGCCAATGAAATCGTGCCTGCTGAAGTTGATCCGCAATCGAAAACGCCTGTGTTTAAGCGCGTGGCTGTGCGGGTGGAAGCTGTGCAGTAACTCAGTTAGGTTACCACCCATATCGTGACTTTTTTGTTGCAAGTCAATATTAAGATTGTAATTTTGTGGGAGATATGAAGAAACTATGGAATTCTTTGTTAGCAGTATAATCAAATAACTTAACAAGGAGCGTTACATGAACAACAAATCACATAATCAATATTATCCAATAGCTGGATTATCATTAGGTTTATTGTGTACATTATCGGGAATCTATATGTCATCAGTAATTGAATCTACACCCGCTTTAATGGGGATGGTTTCAGCTGTATGGTGTGCAGTTTCAGCAAGTATTCTTGGTAGTAAATTCTCAAAGTCAGCAAAATAAATACTGCTAACAAGGCCTTCAAACGGACAAAATACAGTTGGCTGTTTTCACTCTGCTCAACATTTTAGCCAACTATATTTAGCCGCTTAAGGTGGCGTTATCACCAAGTTTTTTATCATCTATTAAATAGGAGCGCAAAACTATGAATTCTGTTCACCTCAATTTTATTAATCGTTCAAACGACGTTAATAACTCACAGATTGTCATCTTTCAAAAGAATGTGGCCACCGATTTTGATGAAGATCCGGTTGCCTGGAAAGTAATACAAAATTGTGGTCCTGGAGAAAATCACCCTTTCGATTATCCCTTCACAATGGAAATAAATTCCAAAGACAGTTGGGGCAACCATACGCCCAGACAGACGGCAGTTCCAGGCCAACGCTTTCATGTAACTCGAGAGTCAAGTGGGGACAGCCTCAGCTTTGAAGGTCCAGCAACCAGTCCTTTAGAAGTGCAAATGGCCAATGATCTGGAGCAAGGTTCTGTTTCAGCCAACATATACAAAGACAATCGACTTTTAGCCACAAAATCTGTGGTTGTCCCCGGGCAGAATGCAGTTTTTGAGTTTAAACCAACCATCTTTATTGGTGTTGCCTCAGAGATAGTCGAAGGGGAATTAATGAACTCCGCGATTGTTTCCGGTATCAACTGTGAATTTTCCCTTTTAGGCATTGCCAGTGCTGATATTATTATGACGGGTGGGGGTGCTGGAGCAAGTTCAACGCCATTCAAGTTTATTCTCGATAATGTACGTATGGCCTGACAGGAATCGACTTTCACCGAAGCGAAGGAGTCGTCCACAACAACTTTTCAATTTAAGGAGACGATTCCGCAAGCAGTGGTCTGTTTTCCGAGGAAAATATCAAAAATAAAAATGCGTCCGTACTTGCCTGTGACATGAACGAGAAAAAACTCGTGTGGCACATGGTTTCAACTTGTGCCACACAAGGCAAAACCAGCCGATGCAGAAAAACGCACGGCTGGTTTACGGCGTTAAAACCACACTTGACCCATTTCTAATGTTTGAACAAAAACACTCCCGCGCAGTCATTCCCGCGATCATTTACGCGGGAATCTTCTGCTCAAATTATGAGATTCCGGTATAAATGATCGCCGGAATGGCAGAACTATTCGAGTTTTCGGTCAGACACAATCTACGAAGAAAATGAAATTTGTCACCGCAAGTATAAACCTTGAGAGTTTAAACGATGGATTTTAAAAAGAACTGGCGAGTGTTTCTATCCCTTTTGGTTCTTTTTATCTCATGCGAATCTGCCCAGATTACCCTTGCGTTGAACAAATTCTCTCTCGAAAAAAAAGAGCTCGATACGGGTCAATCTAAGCTCTATGGCCTCATGAGTGGATTGCCACTTTCTGCTATAAGTATGGAGGAAGTAAATGGAATACCTCAGAATATGACTGCTATTGAGTACATTTCTTTAAAAGTTAGTCATGCCGCAGACAGCCTGGTTACAGGTTTGCGAGCAAAAGATGAGGATGGATATGAAGTTTATTATTTTGACACAAACAACAACGAAAATTTCACGGATGATTCTCCTTTGAAAATGGAAAATATGGGTGATAAACAGGTCTTAACAGTGCCATTGCAATTCGATGAGTTGGTCGAGGGAAAAACTGTCAAACGTAATTTTCTGCTTGAACTATTACAAACCCGCAACCGGCCGGAATACCACATACTGAATTATTGGCGGACCAATATTTTTCTTTCTAAAGATACCCTTGATATAGCCGTGTTGAGAGTGCTACCTGACTATCCAATTATGTTTGTCGATTCTGATAGAGACGGAACTTATGATAGAGGTTTTGATGTACGGAGTGAAATTCTTCCTGTAGGTGGCAAATTCTATGAAATCCAAATTGACTTTCCAGCCGAAAGTGTTATGTTGTTGGAGACTGAACAGCAACCAGTGGATGTCGGTTATTCTGCACCCCTGTTCGATGGCAGAATTTGGCAAGCCCAAAGCCACTTCAAACTGGCTGAACAACAAGGAAAAGTGACCTTTCTTCTTTTTGGTCATCCGGATTGTGGTGGTACAACCAAATGCATGCCTTCATTAACGAAAATGCGCAACGAATTTGTAAGCAGTGAGAATATCAAGTTTATTTCGATTTCACGAGATTCCAGTGAAGTTATGAAATATCACAGCAAATACGACTTTCAATTCGAGTCAATAATCGATAGCGAAATATGGCAAGAGTACGGAGCCATAATTACCCCAACCATTTTTATCATCGATGGCAATGGCATTATCCGCCACAGGAAGTCCGGAGCTTCTGCAGATGAAGGTGAGTTGCTCGGTCAAACAATTAGGAAGTTGCTAAACCAATGGATACGAAATTTACATACTTTGGCAATCAAAGGGTCGAATTAATTTCGTGAGTCTGTAAAAATAGATATCCAGGCAGCATACAAGGTTCTAATGATTTAAGAGTTCGCAGCGGAAGCGTTTTTTAGCATCCGTCTGCAATGATGGAACAAAGCGGCAGGTGCGCTTAAGCGTTAAAGACATTCCGGTTCGCCCGAAAGTTGTGCTACGCCACCCCAAAATGAGTAAAGCGCAGCAAATAATCAATGAGCGTCTGCCAAAAATGGTAAAACGTCATTTTAAAATGATATACCGTCTGCCAAAAATGGTAAACCGTCACTTGAAAATGATATATCTCCACTTAAAAGTGATAAACCTTCATGTAGAAATGCTTAGTTTCAAGTTCCAAGTGCGACAGTTTTAAAAATGGGTTAATTGCATTATATTAAGTTCGCAATTGACCAAAACCACAAACTGGAGCACGTAATGCACTATAAGAAATTAACCCAT
>JAJDAG010000067.1 GCA_029262005.1 Candidatus Zhuqueibacterota bacterium
TCCCGTCGGCGGTTTCATAAAGGGCCCTGACACGGTCATCACTCAGGCTGGTAGCTTCGCCCTCTACATGCCGATAGACCTTGAACGTCTCCGTTGCTGCATCGAAGCGGTTGAGGCCGCCGCTATCGGTTCCGACCCAGAGCGTACCGTCTTGTCCTTCATGCAGGGAATTACACTCTGTGAAAAGCAGGCTACGCTTGTCCTTTGGGTTGTGAAAATACGAGATAAAGGATTCGTTCTGTTCACCATTGCCTGTCGCCGAGATTAATTGATTCAGGCCATTTCCCGTGCCTACCCACAGGACGCCGGAACGGTCCACGAGAAGATCGTAGATTCGATCGTGGCTCAAGCTTCCGGGATTTGTGCTGTCGTGCAAATAATGGGTGAAATGATATTCTGAAGCTGTCGCGTCAGCGCCTGGATGGTCTTTCGGAACCGTCCTTTCTGCTTTAAAATTTTCGGACACAACAAGCTTATTTAAGCCACCACTAACTGTGCCGATCCAGAGTGTTGTTGGCGGTTTTCCATCAATGTCCTGCCTGCCTGGCGATTCGCAAATCTCGGTTATAAAATTAGCGCTCAAACTGTTGGGACTCTCCGGGTCGTGTTTAAACCGGCGAAAGGTTTCTGTGGCCGGGTCAAAGCAGTTGAGACCGTTATGCTGGGTTCCGAACCACAACCTGCCGGCGTTGTCTTCGAAAATGGCTGTGACACTATTGCCGGAGATGGAGGTGGAATCAAAAGGGTCGTGCCGAAAGACCTTGAAGTTGTAGCCGTCATAGCGATTTAGCCCGTCCTTGGTGCCAAACCACATGAACCCCCGGCGATCCTGGTGAATGGCCCAGACCAGCCCCTGAGACAGGCCGTCATCAATAGTGATGTGCTCGAAGCGCGGATTAACCGGTGGTAAGTCTTGCGCCAGGCAAGGAAATGCCAGAAAGCTGCAAAGCAGCAGTGTGATTACTGTGTAATTCATCTGATAATTTGTGTGGTTTGTGTCTCTGAGCCGGCTTTCAGAAAGATACAATAAAAGAAAAGTACACGCAAGTGGCCTTTAATGGGGAGATAAAACGCTGCCATCGTTTGGAGCGATGGCAGTGATAAGTACTGGTGTTCCGTCGTAAAAACAAAAGCAGCCTTTGCGAAGGCTTGAAACCTTCGCAAGGTTGAGTTCTGCTGCTTACGTCCTACTTCATCAAAATCAAACGCTTCATACTCTGAAAATTATTGGCTTCGATTTTGTAAATGTAAACACCGCTGGCGACTTTGACGCCGCGTTTAAACAGATCTTCCGCCTACAGTACTTAGCTCACGGAAACCAAGCCGATACTGGCGTCCCAAGTGGGCTTGTTGTCTACGTCCCACCAGTACTTGACGGCGTTGGCTGCCGTGTAGGCTTGGGCGTAGCGAAAGCGCACCACATAGAGTCCCGGGGCCGAGGGTGCAGTCAGTTGGAAGCGCGCGTGACCACTGCCGTCGCCGATCTTGTTGTAGATGGCGACCTTGGCTCCTCCGGGTTGGAAGCCGACAATGATCTGGTTGATGGTCGTCTTCTCGCTGGGGAAAGAGTAGGCATAGTCGCACTGACAGGAGATGGTCGCCCCTGGCGAGACGCGGATGGCCTTGCCTGTGTCCTGGCCCCCTTCCATGGTGAAGTTGGATATAGTGACCCGGCCGTACTTGACGGGATCTGCAGGCAGATCCGAGTCGAAGTAATATCCAAGGGCCACGTGGTCCACAGGGGGCTTGACACAAAGCTATAGAGAAACTGACACAAATGGGTGGTTATAGGTACTAAGAATAGTATACATTTAAAAGAACTAAACTTAGTAAGATGTGCATGTGAGAACTTATGTTAAAATGGGAGATCATGCGGCTGGATTTGAATTTGTATCATCGAGCGGTTCGAAGATGATGCCGCCGTCACCTGGGTATGGCTCAGAGTGGTCGTTTTCGCTCTGCAAAATTGCGTCTGGGATGACTTCAAAGGCGGCACATGAAAAGCCCTTTTTATCGTTGCGGTGGAAGTGCTTGCATTCATAGCAAATGGGTAAGGGGTATTTCATTGTTGGTCTCCCAATTTTTCTTTGACTTCTTTGAGCATTGCGCCTATGCTGCGAGCGTATTCACGGGGAGCTTTGTTGTGTTTTAGTTCAGCAAAAGACTCTGCGAACATCTCTTGTCTGTTTGTAGTTGCATAGGCTGAAACATCGCTCTTCTTTAGATTATGCCACCTGGTTTTAGACCACTCATCTTTTAATATACGAACTTCAGGCGGTAAAGTCTCTATCCAATTTTCTACTTGATGGCCGAACTCATGTGATATAATTGAGCGCAGGTCCTCAGTGCCTTTAGGATAAAATCCTTGTTCAACTGATATTCTTGAATTGCGTTCAAGCGATTTTCTGTTTTTCCACTGGCTTGGAGAAAGACGAATAAATTTTCCATCTACGCTGGCCGCTGCTATGGCTCTTGACCTGCGCGATCCAGAACGAACGCCAAAGAATTCAAGCCTGTCTGCTACTTCAGGGAATTCATCTGAAAGTTTGTCGAACTGGTCCACAACGCTGTTGGTTAAATCAAGTTCCATGCCTCGGAATGATGAATCGATTTTGTATTTTTGTTTGAGAAACCTGCTTGCTTCTGCTTTTGTTTTTACCGGCTTGAATTTTTGTGATTGCTCTCTTTTTGTTTGTGACTGGCTGCTCTTTGCGAGTTTAAGGTCTCTCTTACCTTCTTTCTTGGTATAAAAACTGACTGAATAGCCATCGTTGGTGGCGAACGGGTCGGGCTCCCAACGATGATGACAGTTGAAACCGCCACGGTAATAAAGGACGCCAAGCTTGTGACTATTACGCATTTGATTTATGTCGTTAATGTGGAATACGACTTTGCCCTGCCTAAGCAACTCGATGCAAAATATACGAGTTGAATCGCGCTCAATACCCACATATTGATAAAAGAATACCTGGCCGAGCCTGGCTTTTTCTGTCTTGGTTGCTTGGCCATAACCTTGCACCTGGGTGCGGGCAATTGTATTTGCGAAGCTGACAACCTTATCATCGGTTGAGCGCGATAAATCGAGGGCAAGCTGTGTGTGTGTCTGGCCATCGATGATGCTCTTGCGGACCGTTTTTGCTATCTCACGAACAGCATTGTTTTTGTATTGTCCGAGACGCGTATTATTGACTTTTTCAAGAGCCTGGATTTTGTCCAGGTCGCGGTTAATATCAATGTCTGCGATATCGCTATATTCATCATTTACCAAACCAACTACATCGTCATAAGCGTTGAATGAACGGTCTATGAACGGAGTAAAATCCTTGTCGAAAATATGACTGATTTGGCGCTTGAATGCTTGCAGCGTTTCGCCATCGATTTGGCGCTTTGCAACCAGGTCAAGCAGGCGTGCCTTGAAAGACTCGTAACCTTCACCAAAATTAAGGTTGTTGGTTAGTTCGAGCATTTCACGGTTGAAACGTGTTGCCCTTTCGTTGTCGATTGCCACTATGCTACCTTCTTTGTTTTCGACTGATGAAACATATCCATTTGAACGTTCTTTTTTACCTTAAGAAGACGCTCAAAGGTTTCGGCTGTCAGGAATGCACACCCACATTGCAGGCATACGACCTGGCGATAATTGACAGTATCGTATGCCTGCTTGTTTCTGTACATCAGTGGACTTCGAACGTCTTCAGTTGCCTCGAAGCCATCATTTTTGCATTGTGGGCACTTCATTACGATGCCTTGCTGACGACCTCCATTTTTCCTTTTGCATTGGCAACAGCCGTGCGATCAGGTTCGAAATAAAACTCATTGTTTTCATGACGATAGCAACCGAACTGTGCCAGTATTTCATCGCCGAGATCAGAGCCTTTTATCTCTCCCTTTTTGACGCTCTCGCTCTTCTTGATAAACTCAACACGCCCAAGCTCTTTAAGCTTTTCAAGCACTTTCTTAGCCGTCCAGCTTTTTAGATATTTAAGCTCAGTGGAGGCGCGGAAACCGACAATACCAAATGAAAGTTTTTTGCTGCGTATTTTTTCGAAATCAGACTTGTGGTATTCATGGTAATCCTCAAGGTCTTTTTCGAGTCTTACTTTCTTCGCGACAAGCGGCTCAATCTGTCTCTCTAACTTCGCCTTAAGAGTGTTGATTTTCTTCTGCGTTTCATTTGAAATGGATTCTATCTCAGAGTCAAGATTTGTCCATGCCAAAATTGAGGAGTCAACATCAGTGTAGCTTGTCAGAATTGGTTCTGCTGCCACCTTTTTTCTTGTGTTAGCCATTGCGGGCCTCCATAAATTAGTAATTTGCCCGTTGACGCCGCCTAAATTTGTTGCTAAAACAGCCAAAATCTAAGCCACCTTTCTGACCTTATCTGTTCTGTCTTCTGCGAGCTTTTCCAGGGCAACTGAAACTGCGCTGGCCTTCTTGGTGTTGTGCCCGGAAAGAACATCGCTTACGGTTGTTTTTCCAATCGCCGCCTTGTCTGCTATCTTTGAAAATGAGATATAGTTCGCGTCCTTTGTGCTGAGTCCTGCGTTGAGACTGTCAAGCATTTCTTGCGGTGTGATTTGAAACGCCTGCTCTGTTATCTGCTCGAATCCGGCCTTGAATGCGTCTTCAAGTTTACGCTCAATATTGTAGTCCAGCTCAAGGGGAACTTTCCATAGATGCGCAATACGTTTGATGGCAGTGGCGGTGATTGCGTCACCATAAACGTGTTTAACATATCTAATGCGGTCGTCAAAATTCATCCAGCCGTTGCTGTCGTTTAGCTCCAACAGGTTGCTGCGATATAGCACCTCACGTCTTAATGAGAGCTTATTTTTAAGTGGCTCCTGGCCAACCAGAACAACAGAGAAAAGCGGTGAGTGGCCGGCGAATTCATCCTCACGTAGATCCTTGATTGCCATGAGTGTATTGGCGTGCAGGCCGTGCGCGTTTTCTATGACGATGCAAACCTGTTTTTTCTGCACGACATGCTTTTCGCCAAGCAGGCGAATAACCTGGCGCGCGCGTGCTTCCTGGTCGCGTCTGGGAGACTCGTTTAAATCAAAACATATTGCTGACATTATGTGACCGATGCGAATACGTTCCTTGTCTTTGCTGCGGACATGTATAAATACCGGCGTTTTATCTGAGTCGCGGGAGATACTTTTTACAGCGTGCCTGAAGAGGTGACTTTTTCCGGCGCCAAACTGACCGATAATGGCGATAAGATGATTGTCGCGAATGGCGTTTACCAGGTCTTTGACGTACATTCGAAACAGGTCAGAAACGTAAGTGGTGCGCTCGGGAACGCCGAAGTGATTGAGTATTCTTTTTGTTGCCATGTTAATTAATCCTCCTGTTAAGGGCCAAAAAATGATGAGCCAGGCACGCCGAATGGGGTAGGAAGTGCTGCGGTGCTGGAAGTGTTGCCAGAGGAACGGCGCGCTGGCTCAAGCTCATAATGCAATCCTCATGGTTGCAGTTCTTTTGATTTCTGAGATGACAGTGTCTATGGATTCTTTGGTTAAATCATCTGCCAGAAGTTCGTCAAAAACGTAGCTGAAATCAGCGTAGGTTTTTCCGATGGTTGTCAATTGCTTGCCGATGTAAACGCGGGCGTCGTATTCATTCGCGAACTCAGTTTGCGCTTGTGGCAGGAAGGGTGATTCAACCTCGATTTTACTCGCACGCGGTTTCATGAACAGGCGTTTGTTTTCTGCGCGTTTATCGGCAAGATTCTTTTCAGCCTGGGCTGTCAAAGTTTGCTTGTAACTGGTGTGCGACCTGTGCTCGAAATTGTCGATTTCGCGGTATTCATACGACTTCAAAATGAATGTGCGCCGGTCTTCTTCGACCAGTTCGGCCATGAGTTCTCCGAGCATGTTTTTGTAGATGCGCACTTGCTTTCCGGCGGCGTATTCCGGTGCATGGTAAGGACCGCCGGGATATTGAATCATCAGGGTTTCCGGCACGTCGCGAGTATCGACGCGGCAGGCGATACGCAGCACTTCCTCATCGACCTGGCGCGGCGGGTGTTTCAGGATGCTTGTGCGGGATGCGCCTTCCCGCGTGTCGTTTACTATTGGATGAGGGCATTTCAATTGCGCGTCTGAAATGCTGAATTCGTGCAGAAGCTCATTGTACTCGCTGAGATACAGTTCGTAACCATCGCCCATTTTGACCGCTTGAGCCAGTTCAAACCGGTTCCACAACCCGAAGAAACCGCTTTCAATTTTCCCCTGGCTGTCATGGTTGTAGGGTGCACTATTGCGGAGCTGAATACCAAGCAACTCTGCCAATGCCTTCACTTCCTTGCGTTTGTGAAATGCGCCCTGGTCTGTTTTAATCATCTCAGGCACGAACCGCATGGGGTTGTCATCTTCCGGGCGGTTGAACATGAAGTCGAGTGTATCGAGGCCGATAAAGCCGTTCTCGCTTGTGGCGCCGTAGGCTTTAATAATACGGCAGCGTGAGTATGAGTCTTTGACCTGGACAAGCCAGGTACGCAAACGGCGGTCATCCTTTTTGTAATGTAACTCACGGCCTGATACTCGCATGAGGAAATCCTGCCGGACGCTATCGTAACGATAGATTTGAAAGTATTTCGAGCGCGAGAAATCAAGCTGAAATTCCTGGTTGGCGTAGCTTGCTTCCACGCGCACTTTCGCATTGGGAATGCGGTAGCCGGCTTCACGCAGTCTGCGGTTGACGGTTGATACCGTTAGCCTGTCTGCGCCTGCTACGCCCTGGTCGCTCAGCAACCGAATACAATTTTCGGTTGCCAGCTCCCGGTCGCCAAGTCCCATCATAATGCCAAGTTCTTTCATTTCTCCGACCTGGTCGATAAGCGCCTGCTCTACTTTCTTTGCGCGTACAAGCGTTTTCTTTTTGCCGAATCGTTGGCGCAATTGGCGGTAAAGTGTTTCCCGGCTTATACCATATTGTCCGGTATATTGCCTGATAATCGCCGCCTTTCGCCCGTGACCTGCGCTGTCGATTTCCCGTTGAATTGCATCTAGGTCAAGTTTGTACATGGTTATCCCTTATCTTTTGCAGGCTAACGTTCACCTGCAACATTCATCATGCCCGTGATAACTTTTGTTGCTTCATAACTGCGCAGCCATTGCGGCGCCTGGACTTTGCCTGTTTGCCGTTTGATGAAGCGGCGTACCTGTTGGTCTTCCCACCCCAGCTTGTCGGCTAAACGCTTTATATTCCAGGCTTGCGTTTCGGTCAACCAGCCTCCGCGGTTGCCTTTGGCGCCGGTGCCGCCGGCATTAAATCCGGTCATTTGGCGCAAGGCCGCAATGGCCTCGCTGGCCTGCGCTTTAGGCAGTTGCTTGGTTGACAGTACGCCATTGAAGTTGACGGCCAGCCAGTGGTGAAAGTCGCAGACACTGCCGGACTTGCAAGTGCAGGCATCAAACAATTTGGCGGCTGCGGTGCGCAGGGCTTTTATCTGCTCGGTTGTGATCTGTTTATCCATTCCAACCAATGCTTTTACTTGCTGCAACATGCGCATCATTTCCTATTTGATCACGTTTTTCTGACATAACTTTCGCGTAATAAGCTCCGGTGCCTCCCTGAAACAGAGTATGACCTGATGGGGCATTTCTCCAAAGCCTCAACATGCTTTCATAATCCATGTCGTCAATTGTCTTTTTCTGTTCTGTCGTCATAGTATGGCCTCCATCAATGTTATGCTGCATGTTCGTGGCTCACTCGAAAAGGGGTTTGGTCAAGCCATTTCAGCAGTGCCTGTGCCAGATCAGGTTGTTGATGCTGGATAGAATAGGCGTAATGCGCCAGGGTGTCGCGTGCGTGCGGGTCGGTATCGATGCGCAGGCAGAAATATTCACCGTTCTCAACGGTGTCTTCGTCAGTGAAATCCATGTCGATGAGACGACAGGAGCCGTGTAAAGCTACGAGTTCAACCATTAGTCTACCTCCTTTTTTTAAATTTGATAGAAATCCCTTTTTTAAGTAGCCCGACTGCTAAATCGCGGCACTTTTTACAGGTCAATATTCTGAAATCGTTTGGTGAGCATTCAATTGTAAAGCATTCTATTGGTTTGGTCTTACAGAGAAAAACACCAGATTCACGCACAAAGCTACCTTTCCTGAATGTCTCAACTACCCTGATATGAGACTTAGTCTCAAAGCTATTTGAGGCGATACAACTGCCATTGTGCGGAACGATAACATTTATGTTCAATTTGTCATTCATTGCGACTTCCCTTTCAGCTTCGAAATAGAGTCATCTAAACTCTGCTCATCTGCCTGTATCTCTTTTTGAACTTTATCCAATTTGCCTGCATGTTCCGGGTCAATAAGGCTTCTCGCATTCGCCGTATCATACTTGTCGAAGAGAGAAATCATGAAGCTGTGGTTCTCCGCGATTTGTGCAAAACCCCATTGATACCGTCTTACCAGGTCGTACAAATCCTTAATGACAGAGGCCGGGTCTTCGATAGTAATGCCGAGCTTGGCAACAATGGTATCGACGGCGCCCAACATGTCTCTGGCTGTGCTCATAAGCCGCTTCTTTTCGTCTAACTTCGTCGCCATTGGCCCGAAGAGCATTTCCGATTCTTCTATCCGTTCGATACGCTCCATGGCTTCTGCGAAACCTTTCTTGTATTCGTCGCGCTCTTTTTTAGCCAGCTTTAATTCTTCGGTTAGAATTGATATTTTTGAGGTGGATTTTTCTTTTAATTCTGTGAGTTTGCGGGCGCCGACATTGGGCTCATCGACTTCTGCAAAATCTACTTCTTCGCTTCCGCCGAGTAGCTCCTTGAAGGTTCTACTGAGCAGGAAATCTTGTTCATCCGTTCGCGCAGAGGACGTTTCGTTCGCTGTGCGAACGGATAATTTATCGATTTCTTTTGGCGATATTTTGCCATCAACAAGAACGTGTGTAAAATTTGGAAGGTAAGTGTTGGCTACTTTTAGGTATTCATATGCTTTGGTTTTTCCGAAAGAAAGCTTCCTGTCAATGAAATCTTGAAATGAGCTGCAACCGATACCGCTGTAGAGTTTTTCATCATGAACCATTTTGATGACGAACGCTTTGATTAAATCGAGTTGATTTAATAGTCTGAGCGCCGCCTCTGCCTTGCTTTGTTTCTCGATAGAGACTTCCTGAAAATCTCCGAGGGCATCATCCCAAACCTGAATTGGTTTCGCTTCAACTGTTTCGACTTTTTCCACTGCTGTGGTTTTAATTATGTCTTTACTTCCCATATCTGAACCTCCATTGTTGCATTGCGTGTTCCGGTTGCACATCTTCGTCGTCTTTTCTTGCTGCAACCAGAATTGCGGTGACGGCATCCAACTGCACGAAGTGCTGAAACATGAGCGGCGCTGAGCCATAGGCCATTTTGCTTTCATCAAAATATTTGCTCCACACCTCAATTCTTGCCGATTGTACGCTGGCCTTGTCGACCCGGCAATGCTCTGCTATGTTCTTTATGATCCTGTTGTTGCTTTCCGCAAAGCGGCGGTCGAATTGCTGCATAATCTGCATTTGCTGTTCTGTGATAACGATGGTTCTGCCGTCTTCAAGTGTCAGTGGAAACAGGTTTGATTTTTCGTCTGTGCTCATGGGTTTAGCGCCCCCCACACGGCTTGCCGGGTGACGCCGAACATGAAGGCAACCAGGGTATAGCTTTCTGTTTTGCGATACCATAACGCCCAGAGAACATGCTCGGCTGCAGCGTGATTGATGTGTCTATAATTTTTGTTGTCGGCGCGGGTTTTGTCTTTGAGCAAACGGTTGATGTGCCCAAGAGAGCAGCGCAGGCGTGCCGCAATTTGTTTGCGGGTGAAGCCGGTGGCAATGTACATGACCTCAACTTGCTGCGGATTAATCATGGCTGGTCCCTCCGCTCCATTTCCCAGACTGTCATGGTGTCCACTTCAACAACGGTGTCCATCTCGAACACCCAGGTGCCGCGGTGCAGCCGGTGATTGTCGGGGATTTGCACTAAGAGAAAGCGGCCGTCCGCTGTTATGTTCATGCCGGTGCTTTCGATGAATGTGACTTCGGGTTGCCGCATGATCAACGCTGTCTGCCCGGGGGCACAAGCCGTCAGGCTCCACAAGAGCCAGGCTAAAAATGCGATGGCCAGAATTGTTTTTAAGATGTGTAGTTTGTTTTTCATGGTTTCACCTTTTATTTTCTACCGTTATGTTCCAGTGAATAATGGTTGCCGTCATTGAAGCGGCCGCCCCAGGCGCCGCCGATAGACTCCCAGAAAATGCCAAGTTCTTCGTGGTCTTCTGTTTGGGTGAGATACTTGCCATCGCGGAATAAATTGAGGTCGATGGCGAGACGGATATAATGCAGAGATTGTTCGCGATGCCCTTCACGAGCCCAGGCATCGCCGAACGTAATTTCATAGCCTGCTTCTTGAGCGAAAACGAGGAGCCGTGCTACCATGGCAACGAACTGTGATTGTTTTTTTTGCAGTGATATTTTCATGATTGCACCTTCAAAATCAGTCTGTTTATTTTGCTGACGGAGTAAGAGCAGGCAAGCTCGGATTTGATGCGTGTGCCACCGGCATCTGGATGATTGCGCTTGAATGCGAGTATCTTATCGATTTCCTGGGGATGTTTAATGTCGCCGGTGCGGCTGCCTGGTTTGAAAGCTGAGCCATTGGCTTTGCGCAAACGCCTGTAAATCGTGCAGGTAGAGCGCTCCTCATCTTTGGCAAGGTTGCGAACGCCATGGGCGCGCTCGCCACCTGATTCAAGGCTTAGTAGTTCGACTACTTCGAAAGGACAAAGGCGTGTTTTTATACGTCTGTCGATGACGTAAACGATAACCTCACCAATCCAGTTTATGAATCGGATTATGGTTTGTCGTTTATCTGGGTCGCTGATTTTTGATGGCGTTAATCGTGCCATTAACATGACCACACCTTCACGCGTCAGACAGAGCGTTTCATATCCCTGTTTGATGTTTGTATTCTTTTGCACCTGTGCGGTCGTAACGACCGCAGAGCTCTTTGCAAAAATATCAAGATTTCTCATGACCATACGGCGTAAGGTTGACCGGGTATATGAGATAGCAGATTCAATATCAACGACCGGAATAACCGGGGTGTCATCATCTGTGAAAATGACGCGAACCCACATGCCAAGAAATTGTGTCTTATAAATTTTCATGATTGCGCTCCGGGTAGTTCGGCAAGTATGTTCAGGATGGCGGATTCTTCCTCGGAGGTAAGACCTTCGTTTTGCAAGCGGCCAATGAATCTGGCAACATCATCCGGGGTTTTTATGTCTGATATTGCCATCCAGACGATAATATCTTTTTGGCAAAAATTCTTGACTATCCACTGGGTGAGTCTTATCAAAACGCGCAGCCGCTTTGCCTCGCGCTCATGTGCTTGCGCCTCAAGCAATTTTTGCGATAGTATTTTCATTGCGCCACCTGTTGGTTTGTTATTGATTTTTGCCATTTATTTTGTTATGATGCACTCGGAAGTGACACCAGGGAAAAACCCAATTAAAAAAATTTTAAGCCGCCTTTTGCATTGGCGGTAAGCTGCCGGTTTGGCAAATTGTTTCAATGAAACTCTTGATTTGCCGGCTGTTTCTTTTGCCGCGGATGACATAGGAAATGGCAGCATCGGTTTTGCCGAGAGCGCGGGCAATCTCTCTCTGGCTGATGCCGAGTTTCAAAAGCTTGATTTGAATTTGTAACGGTGTCATGGTTTTGCCTCCTTGGTTGGGTTTATTGTTTGACTGGTCTAATATAACCATTAAATGGTGATATGCAAGGAAAAAAACAAAATAAACCACCAATGAGTGGTGACTCTTTCGGTGCCAGGCTCAAAGTTATAATTAAAGAGGCAGAGATTACTCAGAAAGATTTATCCGTGTTAGTGGGAAAGCATAAAAACACGGTAAGCAAATGGATAAGGCACGAAGTAGTCCCTTCTGTAAATGATGTTAGATTATTGGCCTTTCATCTTGATGTAGATTATAATTATTTGATAACCGGTGAACAGACAATCAAATATGCGGTTAGGAGGTACAGGAAGGGCTATTTCTTGGCAAGTGACAAACAGAAATATGTAGAGGAACATCCAATAGAGGATTTATTGAATTATGTCGTTGAACTGAATGAGCATGATCTTAAGATCGTAAGAGATTTTGTGACAAGATTTTTTCTAAACGACCAGAACAAATAAAAAGTCATGGAAGGTCAGCAATGAAGGCGCCCGCAGCTTAATTATGCGCTATGTTTCTCTATATATTTTTGAGACCAAATCATAACGAAGTAAAAGAGAATGGTAACAGCCATGATCGAAATATTTAAAGCGGTAATACCTGCATTGCTAGCATCTGGTCTAACTTGCTTCATGATGATAAGAGTGCAATTCGCCCAAAGCGAAGAAATAGCAACAAAAAGACTGACATATTTTAGCATTATAACTTTTATAATTGTTGTGCATTCGTGGGTTGCGTATTCATTGTTTAATGAACTGATATCGCCTGAACCATTCACAAAATCTTCATTTTTCATCATTTTGGTTTACTCCCTTTTGCTATTCAATTTATACATTACGTGGATTGTTTACAAAATTCTTGACCTTATGAATGAATTTGCCAAGCTGACGATGAAGCAAATGCTCATATCTATGGGGCGTCCCGATATTCCCGATTAGTTTCATCACAGCGCAAACCCATGCTGCGCCAACCGCGCTGCAATCAAGGTTAAACATCAGATGTCAGTATTATTAATTCAACCAGGAAAGGGCTATAATTATGGATGAAAATACCACACTTCTCAAACAAATTCTCGCCGCTCAGGTGCTAATTGTTGCCAATCAATTAAAGGCAGAAAACGCAGCTAAAGGATCCAGGTCAACAGGTGATTATACTAGAGACGCTGCTAAATTAATTAATCAGAAAATGCCCGAACTGCTTCGATTAGTTCAAGAAGGCGGGGATTCTTAACGTCTACCGTTTGCCCGAATTTGATTGTTCTCATCGCATCCTCTACTACGAACTCAGCCTGTGAGATGGGCACGCCGTCAAGCGCTTCAATTATTTTTAATTTTATTTCCTTTAATTGGTCTTCGGGAAATTCAAAATTTGGCATGATTAGTTCTCCTGATTTAATTGAAAGCCATGAGTTTTGAAGTTATGTTTGATACGCTGCATGTGCTTGACGCAATCAACTTTGATATCCCGGCTAACATCCAGAGAACCGGCCAGCCGCAATAACCTACCATATTCTTCCCGCGCTTGAATCACCCACTCAGGCTCCTGCTCTTCCTGCGCTGAGTTTAACATCTCGGCAATGGCGGCATCAATCTGTTCATACTCCGCTTTCTGCGCTTTGATATCCGCCTGTATCTTCTGCATTAACATGTTTTCCCAGCGGCATGCACCGGCTTTCGCCCAGAGAAAATAGACCAGGCTTTTGATGTTGCCCTGTTTTTGCGCGGCTTGCCGCATATCGTCCAGGAGCGCGGCCACGCCGAGGCGGTCAACATATCCGGCGATGTTCCGGTCCCAGGCTTTGGCCTGGCTGGCGTTGGCGTAAGGCTGGTTGCCGGTGAGTTTGGTGAATGCCAATTTGATGCGGTCGACTGCGTTGCGGTTGCGTTTGAGGTAGAGCCAGCCCTGTTCATCCCACATTTTGCGGAAGATATAAACCAGTTCCGGAAAGCGTTTTTGCTCGATGAGTTGCTGCAGATGCCCGTTCATGAGATGCCCTTAAAATATATTCGAGATGACAAAGTTATCGAAGACCGCATTGTTATTACCAAAACCTTCATAAAGCCCGTGGTCGGTTTCAGTCTGAAACGTGGATTCGGTTTTGCTCTGGATGAATGAATTTACTTGAAAATCAATGTTAGAGCCGGTGGCAGTTGCCGTGAGCGTATAGGTGACATCGCTGGCAATGGGAACGGACAGTTGCGAAATGCCGGCGGGTGTGCCGGCCACCACGCGGTAAATTCTGATCACGTCCAGGGCTTCCTGAATGTCACATATCAGGTAATTATTTGCGTCCTGGCGGCGCAACATAATGCCGCACTGCCAGCCACTGGAGGCGGTGACTCTGACGGTTGCTGAAATCTGCACGTCCGATTTTGTCGTGCCCATATAAGCCCTGAATACCGTCGTCAAAATATCAAGCTGATTATTCTGAATCTCTGCTGAGCCGCTGTCCAGGCTCCACTTGGCATTGTGGGTTGTCAGTGCGGTGCCGTTGATGCCGGTGAAATCGTCTTCTTCGACAATGACAAAACTTGCCTTCTGCGGGGTGACGGCGGCATCTTGTATTGCGCTGGTATCCACCCAGTCATCGAGGGCGGTATTGCCGTTGCCTTGCACGCCGATCAGCCCGGCCACTGCTTTGCCGTTGACTGCCACGGTTACTTTTTTGCTTGCTGTCAGTTCCAGGCTGTACTGGCCGGTGCCGGCAACTTCGGTGCAGGTGCCGAGCAGGGCGCCGTTGGGCGCACGCAACGGCATGTCGGCCAGGCTGAATTCATAGACGGTTACGGTGTGGCCGGTGGCCGCTTGCTTTAGGCCGTCTATGCCGATGGCGTCGATTGTCCAGGTGTTCAGCATATCACGAAGTCCGATCCAGAATAAGTAATGAAATGGCCACCACGGTAAAGCGATGGTCTTGAATGAGGATGCGGGCGCGTGTGCGCTCACGGCTGATTTCATAGGTACCGGTGCGGCCGGGGCCGGGTGCGAAAATGTTCTTGTCTTTGCAGTAACGCACGATATCCGTGGCCAGGCTCAGGTTATTGCGCTGGCTTTCTTTGCGGTCGAATGCTGTGCTTTGCGTGACAACCAGCAAGTCATACTGCAAGTCGGCATCCTGGGCAATGGGCGAACCATCGATATACATGACCAGGCAGGCGGGCAATAATTGCGTGAGCTTGGGCGCTTCCTGCTTGCTCAGTTGGCCGGCGTAGGCAGCCAGTGTTTTGATGCTTGCCGTGGGAAACTGCATGCGTAAATGGGTGATTATGGCGGTCTGGCAGATATGCATGTTCAGCTCCCTTCATACCACGGTTGATCATCGGTGAATGATTCATCGAACAGCCGTTCCTTGCTGGTTATCTTTACGCCGTTGGCGCCGAGCAATCCGGCCTCCAGTTTCTTGCGCGTACTTTCATACTGCTTTACAATTGCCGGCTGGTGTTCAAAGCCTGAGTCGCCATGCCGGAAGCCAAAACAGTTGAACCTGACGATGCGCAGGATATGAAAGCGATGTTGCTCGGTGACATCGGCGTCGGCCAGGGCGCCATAGAAAGTAAGGAACTCGGCTTCAGCCATATCGATGGCGATTTGCAGCATTTCATCGGCGGTTTTCAGGCCGTCCTCGCGCGTGCAGAACGTTTCCCAGTCAGGGAATCGGCACTTGACATAGTCGGGCGTCATCAGCTCAGTTGCATCCGGCAGGCAATCGACGCCCTGGGGAATGACCTCGATGATTGCCGCAATCGGTGCAGCCACACTCGGCACCAGTCCGGCGCTGCCGGCGACAATGCTGAAACCGGTCAGGCTGGGCGGGCCTGCGATGTTGATAATGGCGTCGCCGATGGGATTGATAACGACAAGCGGCGCGATGGTGTAGATGACATTGGCATCGATGTCGGCAAAAAGAAAAGCCTGGTCATCTGTGGTAATGCTTATTTGGTATATTCTGCGCGTTGACATTTTACAATCCTCTTTTTAGTCTGACTTCACCGCCGCCAAAATCATCCAGCCGCGGCGCTGTGCCTTGTATGGCGATAGCCAGCTTGCCATTGCCATTGCCGTAAGTGCCGTCTGTTCTTGTTGCCAACACGAATGAATCCTGATTTTGTGACGGTCGCCAGTACGCGGTCAGTATGTTGCTATTGCCATCGTAGCGCGCGCCGATCTGATCGCCGTTTTTCCACTCGAAGAAAACAGAGTTTCCCAGCTTTGTTCTTACGCCATTATCCCAGCGATAAAATTCTACAATGTCGGTGTTCGTTGCTGTCTTGGGCTTGAACTCAATTTCGTAACCATCGAGAGCGCCGACCGTAAGGCCGCCATTGCTCCACGGCCAAAGACCGTAGATGTTATCGGTAACGCCCTTTGCAGAAACCGTGACCCATAGCTCCATGCCATCGCCTGTTGGTGAGTAGGTTGTATTCCAATGGCCGTAACCATAGCCTGTGCCACCGCCTGCAATTTCATTTGCAACTACTTTTGTTCCGGCCCCGCCAACCTTGGTCCAGCTTGCGCTCGGTGGCGGCCCTTCGTTGGACCTGTTAAAATCATCCAGAACATCCGTTCTGCTGGGAAACCTCAGCCTTAACCCTTCTGCGTTATTAAAGTGTTTGTAAGCAACATTGCCAAGAATTGTCAAAACATAGTTGGTGCCATCCAACCCGGAACCGGGTGGGTATTCCCCGATAGCATGGGAATTATCACCCCATAAAATGAACCTGCCTGTGGTGTCGCGGACACGACTTGAATCAGAGGTTGAATCGACCCAGGTTTTTTCAACTATGGCATCCAGCTCTGAGTTTAGAAGATATGATTTCCCTTCGTCATACTGGTCGAATGCGCTCGTGTGATTCCAATATTCAGTAGAGGTAGCGTTTAAGTCCAGTATCATTGCGCCTGAAATTGGTATGGCAAAATCTGCACTGGCTGTGGTTCCGGCAAGAATCGTGGCCTGGCTATCCACGGCGGATGAGTCGAAAATTGCACTGAGAGAATTGTATGCGCCTGCGCTTTCTCCGGAAAGGATCATCCGCGTTGTGTCTACGTGAAGGCTGCCGGCGTGCGCCTTGGTCCATGATATGGCTGAGAGGTAGTCTCCGGTGCCGTAAATCCAGCCATCGTCTTGCCCGGTCAACCGATAGTCGAAACTCAGGAAGTGATAGCCGTATTGCGCAGAGCGTAAACAAAGGTCTGTATACCAGCTTGGTACTCCTGATTTCCAGCCCCCGCCATGCTGGAACAGGATTACCCAGGCGCTTACAGTATCCCCGTTGGCGATTGTATCAGCCGCCGGGTAACAGTGATGCACCTCAAGGTTCAAGTTCTTGCCGCTGTCCGGATTGAATGCGGTCAGATAGGTGAAATCAGAGTCTACTTTTGCAAGGTCAAAGCTGCGCTCAAGGTAACGTGTCGAGCTTGCAATAGGTCCGAAAGCCCTAACGATAGACGGTTCTTCCCGTCTCTTCAGGTTGAATGCGCAGCTTATGCCAAGCGAAACGATTAGCAAGGTGAATATAAGCTCTTTAGTTTTCATGATAATAAGCCGTCAGTTCTATTCTGCTTACTGTGCCGCCGGTAGCGGCTGTGACAAACCAGATCCATTCGTTATAGGCAAGCGTGTTATCGTTGAACCCGGTGGAAAGCAAGTCGCCGGTTGTGGTGCTTGTCGTTGTTTTATTGACCGTGAACAGGGTCGTGCCGGCGGCGCTGCGGTCCGTGCCGTGTTTGAGGTTCCAGGTCACGCTCGGTGTGGATGTTCCTGAAACAACCACAGCAATAGAGTCGATAGTGGCCGCCCTGCCAAGCCGGGTTGCCCGGATATTTTCTGAGCTTGAAGGCAGTTCGATTGGCCAGGTCTTTGATAGAAGCGGCAAAGCATGATGCTGGTTTGCCGTGACGCCGCCAAGACTGCTGTGCTGTATCTGGGCGCCATCGCCACCGAGATGATCATGCGTATCCTTATTGGTGACAAAGGTATCGGTATCCACCGTGGGTGTGTGGTGCACATTGGGCAATGCGCCATGTGTGGCCAGCTCTGAATCGGGCACAAAGTTTAAAGCATCGACTCCGGATGAATCTAAGTTGGTGTCCACCGTGGGTGTGTGGTGAACATTTGCATCGGCCTTGTGCGTTGTCATCTCGGAGTCGGGCACAAAGTTTAAGGCATCGACTCCGGCTGAATCTAAAGTGGTATCAACCGTTTTGGTGTGATGGTTTGAGGCGGAAAAACCCGCAAGATTATTGTGTGTGATTGCGCCCTCATGCTGCGTGACGCTGCCCTGGGAAATCCTTGCAGCGGCGAAAGTGCCGCTGATGACATCGCCGGTAGCAAGGCCGCTGATTGATGAGCCGGTATGCGTGTGGCCAGGGTTGGCCCCGCTTGTTACGTTAGGGCCTTGAATTGGGCCGGTTGCAAACAGCCCGTTTGTACCGAGGACGGTCAAATCCCCGATTGCCAGCGTAATATTGCCGTTGGTATCAATTTCGGTGTAGCTAAGGCCGTCGCGCTTAAATTGAAAAACATTCCGGCCCGGAAGCTTGCTGTTGGTATGATGCGCACCGCTGGGACGCCAGATTACAGTATCTCCATCAGAGTCATAAAGGGTGAATCCATCGCCACTAACCGCGTGCGGGCCGGCGACAAAGCCAAGCGCCACAACGCCCGGAGAATCAATGTTTGTATCGACTGTCTTGATGTGGTGTGCCGAGGCGTTTGCGGTGTGCGTGGCCAGCTCGGCATCCGTGCCATAATCAGTTGCCGGCAAAGCGCCGAGCGAGTCTGAGTCGCTGGCTTTTTTTGCCTCTAATTGAGAATTGAAAAGGTCATCGCCATCACGATGCGCACCGGCAACCGTGAGACTATCGGCAAAGCCTGAACCACCGCCACCAACTGTGTGCGGGCCGGCGACAAAGCCAAGTGCAGCGATGCCGAGCGAGTCCAGGTTTGTGTTGACTGTGTGTGGGCCTGCAAAAAAACCGAGTGCGACGATGCCGGTTGAATCCAGATTTGTATCGGTATCAATCGTGTGCGGCCCGGCGACAAAGCCGAGGTTGACGATTGTGAGTGAGTCCACCGCACCGCTGTTTATTTGAACGTCGAGCGTGTCGCCGTTCTTTGTTGCGGTAACGCCGCTGCCGAGAAAGTTGACGATGACAGACTGATCAACAAATACGTCTTCGTTGAGATAGCTGGTTGGCGTGACGCCGGATATGCCGGATACCAGGCCCTGAAAAGTGACATTGCCGGGGAAAACTAGGGTCGTGTCATTGATGCCTTTGATAACCTTGACGCGCAGGGTCTTGTAGACAACAAAGACCGCGCTGGTATCGGCGACGGTTCTGCCGCGGACGATGCCGGAATCGGCCTTGACGGCATAAAGCGAGTGGTCTGTTTGTGCCAGGCAAAGCGCGGGCAGCAGCAAAAGCAGGGCGATGTTTTTGACTTGTTTCATTGCAGGTCTCTGGTTAAATCTGTGAGCAGTTGGTCGGTATCGCGCTGCACAATCTTTGCTATGTCCTCTTCCTCTTCAGCGCTGAGCGCCCAGAACTCACGAATGTTTTCGCCCGTTTTGCCTACGCCAAGTTCATTGTGATAGGATGCTATCAGTCGTTTCTGTTCGTCGGTTATATCGACTGCAACCGACTCGAAGTCGGCGGCGACAATGTGATCGACTCGCCGCAACATGCCGCTTATGTCATCCATTTCAAGGTTGACAATATGTGTGGGCAATCCGAGTTCTTCACGGCGTTCTGCATGGTTGTCACTGTACGGTTTAAATGGCCTGCCATGTACATCGGTGCCTTCGCGTGTGCGCTCCTGAATTTTACGGATGCCTGCCAGGCCGACCTTGTTCATTTGTTCCTGACTATGCAGGCCGTCTATCAGAAAATCAAGCAGGCGTTTTATATCGTTGAAGTCAGCCATTTAAGCTCTCCTGAACCAGTCGAGTTTTGCAAAGGTGCGTTTCTTTACCGGCTTAAACGAGTTGGTTTCAACATAACGGAAAATCATAATATAGGCGGTGGCCAGCGCATCGAGGCCATCGAGTTTTTCTTTGGCCTTGCCATAGCTGAGGTATTGCGATTTATAGCGTTCAAAGTCGGGTGTCTGCAAAATGCGTTCGTCATAGACAATCATGCCGGTCTGGTGCGGATGCACCAGGTTAAGAATGCGGCTGTCTTTATCTGCCGAACGGTGTTCGGTTGCAAGCTGACTGGCATGGTGCCGGATGATGGGTATGGTCTTTTCGCGCTTCGAAACCCAGTCGCGGTAATACGGCTCGGCGAAAGCCCACTGGTTGAAGTCGTTTTCAAACAGCAACACTTTCCAGTTTTCTATTTTTCCGGAAACCGCACCGACATAATCGAACATCTGGAAATAGTTCTCTTTGCGCAGGTAGACATCCCGGCAAATAATTTCATGCTTGTTGGTCATGCTCAGCGTCCAGACTGCCTTGAAGCATGCGCTCGGACTTTCGCCATGCGCCGGGTCACAGACAGAGATGCTTGCAAGTATTTTCATTGTGTTGATGTTGACCGGACGCAGCCAGTCCGGTTCAAAGATGTCGCCCTTAACCGCCGGCTTATCCATGAAGTCGCCGGCGACCACATCCCACGGCTTGGTTTTGAAAAACTCCTGCCACTCCTCGGTCGTGCGATATTCCGGCCAGGTCGATTCATCGCTGTCATTCAGTGCCGGCAAACCGAAATGATTGTCCGGTCTGCGTTCGCGCAGTGTGACGATAGGCGCTTTTTCTGATGTAGCATTGCCGAGCACAAAGGCGATACCGTCATCTTCAAGCTGCCCGGCCACCTCATACTCAACATGGTCAACAACCTTGTCGCAATGGTTGATTGATGTGACCGAGTCCTTGCCGTAAAGGTCATCACAGACCAGGCGGACAAAGCGCTTGTATTCGTCATCCATGTAACTGCGCAGGCTTTTATTGAGAGAGACTGCGACCAGATAGGTGGCATTCTTTGAACCCTGTACGATGTAGAAACCTTTCAGGTCCTGCACAATCTGAATGTCGTAATCATAGCAAAGCAGCTTGTTGCGCAGCATGAGACGAACCAGGGCAGCCGTGCGCTCCGTGCTGATTTCAAGGGTTTCACAATCGACGCCGCACAAGCCGCCGATGCCCTGGGCGATTGGCTTGATGACATAGGCGGTGTAGACAAATGCCGACTTGCCGCATTTTCTGAAACCTGAACGGGTGTGAATGCCCGGTCCGACGTTAGCGGTTTTGCGGTGCAATTCATTCCAGGGCAAATTGAAAATAGTGGGAAAATAGATTTTGCAGAATTCGAGATCATCGGCGTCGGCACGCTTGCGACGGGCGGTGCGTTTGTCGGCAGTAAAGTCGCTCTCGACAAACTGTGTTTGCACGGTATCGAGAAAGTGCTCGAAGCATTGATCAAGGTCCTGAAATTTTTTGTTGTTTGACGCCATTAAAAAGTCTCATCACTAAGATATACAGGGTTTGCGTTCGGAACGGTCTGCGAACGGTGTTTTGCTGAGTAAGGGCGATTTTACCGTTCTGTTGGAAACCCGTTTTAACACTCCCGCAAAACATTGCCTGGTATTTCATCATGTGTGCGGTCATCGAGCCAGCGCCCACCCCAGGCGCCGTCAATCATTTTATTGCCACCGTTTTGTTTGTGAAAATAGGGCACGCCCCAATCATCGCATTGCTCTCTAACTCGGGTAAACCATTCCGCATGCGATGGTCTATAATCAGGACCACTCTCGCCACCGGAAATAACCCAGTCTATTGAGAGTTCTTGCAGGAAGTTTGCTATATAAATGCTACCCAGTGCAGGCTCATAGCTGACAAATCTGAGCGCTGCGGGAATTCTGGTTAATTGATTAAGACGATAAATATAGTCCTGTTTTTCAATAGAAACGCCAAGCCAGACATTGGGCCAGCCATCGCCCCAATCTTTTGGCAAGCGGTCTGCTATTAAGCCAGGCCGTTTGGTTAGAATTTGATAAGTCAAATGTGGTGTGCTGCGCATAATATCCCAGGCATCATCACGCCACGGGTCTGCCGCTTCAATAAAAAAGTCGGACCATGAGCAGACGAAAATAAGCGGTCCTTTTAATTTGGTTAGAGGGGCGTTAAAAGTTGCCGGCGCCGAACGAATAATTATTCCGGGGTTTTGGCCATAACGTTTTTTATTGCGATACATGTAACAGTTTACGCAACCGTAACTAATTTTCTTACAGCCCTGCCACGGGTTCCAGGTATCATTCGTCCATTCAATTTTGCTGCTTTGCATTGCTTCGCCTCCTATGATGAAAAATCTAATTGTATGCGGGCGCGCACATGGTTTTT
>JAJDAG010000068.1 GCA_029262005.1 Candidatus Zhuqueibacterota bacterium
AAAGAATATATAAAAAAACTAAATGAAAATAAAAAGCCGATAGTTTTGACCCAGCATGGCAAAAGCGCTGCAGTTTTACTTCCTGCTGAAAAATTTCAAGAAATGCAAGACCAAATTGAGTTTATGCGTAAAGTTGCACAAGGGCTCGAAGACTACAAAAGTAATCGTGTACATTCCGTCCAAGAAACCCTTGACGCTGTTGACAAAATCATTGAAGCCGCTGAGAAACAATGAAAATTGTTTTCTCCTCAAGAGCCAAAACTGATTTAGCTGAGTTTGTCAAATTCATAGCTCAAGACAAACCGCAGGCGGCTCGCAAGTGGGCCGTCACCATCCGCCAATCTATCTTGAAACTATCCGACCTCCAAAATATGGGCCGAACCGTTCCCGAATATGGTGATGAAACCATCCGCGAAATTATTAAAGGTCAATATCGAATTATTTGCAAGATCGATGACAAAAACGACACCATTGTCATCATAACCCTGCATCATGCGGGAAGACCACTTCTTTAAAGGCCCCTGCCATTTCTACACTTGCCTCGGAATACTCCAAATGACAATATATTCTCTGCGGGTTCTTCCTGTGCTTTCGGCGATGATAAACCCTCAGCCGAAATCGCTGGTAGCTTTGAAACGGATGCCACATCCTGACTGCGGTATCAACTGAAGAGTGAGTAGGTGATTAACATTTTGCCATTTTCCTGCCATCTAATCCACCCCTGACCTAGAGATTTGAAGCCATCGCCCAGGAGTTCCACCTGCATCCATTGGTTGGAAATTTTCAATGGTTTGAGAAATGAATAGGGCGTTGAGACAAGGCCCGCATGCGATAACGGTTTCACACGAACAGGATTATTTTGCGGATACAACGGCTCAACACTGTTGATGGTCAACAAGAATTCCGGCCAGTATTTTATTTTGCTTTTGTCCCGATCCACGTAAGCGCGTTGCCCGTTGGTTTTATTAACGACAATTTCGATGAAGTCGGAATGAACCGAAACGATACGAATGAACAGAACATCATAGTCCAGTTTAAGATGGGCGGGAACAAACCAGGGTGGTGCATAAGCAATTTCAACACCTCTTTCAGAACGCTTGAACACCAGACTGTCGGTTGGCGCATGCTCAGAAACCGGCTTTTTCAAATTTAGGTTGCCGTAAAAATATATCACATTAAAATCATAAAATCCCGGCACAAGCATGCCCAGCCCCATGGGTGGTTGATATGATTGTCGTTGCAATGCAGGGGTGTGGCTTATGGCAATGGCGGGAACGGCCGGAACGGTGGTTTTACGTGGCAACGCATTTTCGGGTTTGTCCGGCCTTTTCTCCATTGAAATGAAGCGGTAAATGGAAAAAACAGTGAACAACAGTAACAACACGCCCAGAATTTTGTTGAACAAAATGACGCGGGATGCCTCAAGATAGCGCACGGCAATAATGGCAACGACCAAAGCAATGCCCGCAGCCACGATTCCATAGAAAAAAACAATCGCCCCGCCGGCCAGCCCCTGTCCTTTGCCTGCGCCGGTCAATGCCGCAAAAAAAAGCCCCACGAAGAAAAACACAATCGCAGAAAGAAAATAGAACAGAATATTGGACGGTCTAAAGAAAGATTTCATTTGTCTGTATCCTCAATGTGGCGGGTCTGATTCTTTTCTCAAAATAGCAGCTAATTTGACAAAATCAATAATTTTCAATCCCGGACGGCGGACATAATCCTCACCTCTTTTTTCCATTGCTCGCCATTCTTCTTGCCGCTTCTCATGTTATATAAACTTTTAGATTTAAGTATTTTTCAAATGGAGCAAAATCTCTATCGTTATGTAGCAAGGTAAAATTATTTTCAATACAGAATGTTGCAATCATTACATCTATTGTTTTTCTAACTGTTATTCCTTTTTTTCTTAGATAACGATAGTTCTCTGCGCTCTGGATAGCAATTTCCCTGCCGCCAATATCATAGCAAGGAAATGCAAGCAGAGTTGTTTTAGCCTTTTGAAATTCTTTATCACTTCTAAAACCTTGCAAAACTTCCGTTAATACGTAATCTCCAATCACAACCATTTCTTTTCCAAGAATGGAATCAAGAATCACTACTTGCCGGGTATTATTACCATTGAGATAATCAATTAAAACTGTAGAATCCAATAATATCATTCATCAAGTCTCATTTTTTCAATATCACCTTCCCAATGCAACTTACCACGGAGTGATTTTAATTTGCCTTGATTTTGTATTTTAATTAATATTTTTAATCCCTCCTCAACAACTTCTTTCTTTGTTTTTAGCCCTGTTGTTTTGAGAGCCAAATCCATTAATTTATCGTCAATCACAATATTGGTTCTCATTTTAAACTCCTGTTCATCAAATGTGTATTTTCTCAACAAATATACACATTCGGATAGTGGTTCGCAATTTAATTTTTTATTCGTCCCGGGATTCACAGCCACCTTGTCATTCCATATAATTTACTTCGGCTTAAATAGCCAACAGGACTCTTCCAGAGTGACAACCGCGGACATAATTTTTGAGTTCACATTTGGGATTCATGACTTAGTCAGGTCAGGTGTTTTCATTTTCATACTGCATAAATAGATTTAAGAATGCAAAGAACTCTTGATTTGCGGGCGACAGTCCCTGATTTATTGATGCGTCAGCGATTCCGCTTTTGGATTTTTAGTGGTGTAAATCTCCGGCGACCGGAGTTCAGACAAGCCTGTTGCAGGCCTCATGCCGGGTGTTGTGGTAAACGCGGGAGAGAAACCCGGCCTTACATGCCTATGCTTTTTTTAATTTTATTTGTAACTATCTTTTCGATGTAAAACTCGACCTATCTCAATTCTATCCTCTGACACATCAAATAGAATTCTATAATCCCCCACTCTAAGGCGGTATGCCGGCTCAAAGTTTGTTAATCTTTTCACATTAGATATGGTTGGGAATTTGGTTAATTCCAAAATTCTCGAGTGGATTTTTTCTCTGTTTTTATGACCAATTCGCGTCAGATCCTTTATAGCGCTTTTTCTAATATTAATCTTCATTGTTCATATATGCGCCAAACGGAATGGAGTCCTCATTTCTCGTGGCTTTTAATAATTTCAGATCATCCATATCTTCTTTCGATACAATTTCTAATCCATCGTTTTTGAAATGCTCAAGGAGCCAGGTAACTTTATCCAGCAATTTGTCATTGTTTATGTTTATTGTTATTGAATGCATGTTTCCTTTCCTTTCTGTTTCTTGTTGTATGCCCCTAAACCCTGTAGTTAGAAGTGAAGGGGGAATTGAAACTAAACATTTTAAAAGTGAGCATTTTTAACATTACAGTCAAGTTGCAAATTTTTCTATAAAATAGCCGTCCCGGGATTCCTCCCCGGGCGAACGGAATTCACAACCATTTTGTCATTCCGTAGGAATCCTGCTAATTTACTTCGGCTTAAATAGCCAACAGGAGTCTTCCAAGGTGACAACCCGGACTTAATTTTTGAGCCAACAGTTGTCACCTCCAGGTGCCGTTCTTGTTACGAGAGTCAGTGGTGGATGCGCCTTTTTTATCACCTTCTTTATCATCGAAAATATAAGTCATGCTTCCAACTGCTGCCCCTGTGACAGTAGTAAATACCAGTAATACTGCTCCTGCCGCCAAGGCATACAAAAGCACGATGCCCGGTCCTGGACCATCCTCAACGATTTCATCAAACTCTCCTGCAACGGATGCATATGACAAACCTATTAATGCAGCCGAGCCCACTAACCCGACTCCTAGTCCCTGAACAGCGCCTTTACCGGGCTGCGCGATAATAATTTCATGAACATCCGACAGAGCAATTTGCTTTATTACTTTTGCTTTTCTATCCACATAGTAAACCGAGTCAGACGTTACAGAAACATTCTTCGCTGCAATCTTTTCAGAACTCTTTGTTAAAACTATTCTGGCCATTTTACCCGAAAGATTCTTATTGATTTCAGCTAATTCATCGGATAGGGAGTCCGGCGGAATAAAACGACTGGAAGAGCAGCCGACATGCATAATCGAGAGGATTAGCAACAGGTGAATACATGATTTTTGAAAGAAATGCCAGGAGTGATGTAATTTGAATCTCATTTTTTCTACCTCCAATTGTTTAAATACATAACGGACTGCCCGGCACTTGAGAAAAATAAAGTAGCGTAGGGTGGTGCCTTACTCCACCATTTTACCTTACCATGTTATGTGTTTTGGTGGCGTGCGATGCCACTCTACCAAACTGATCCACTTAGGCAATTTGACTTTTGCTCGTAAGGCGTTGTCACTTCCAGTTTGGTTCATGGATAATTTATTTTTCCCACCATCATGGCAGCATTGCGAACATTCGGAATCGGGGGTGTGGGAAGATTGTGGCGTTAATATAAATCAACAAGTTAACAATGTCAAATTAAAAAGATGCCGGCTCCTTCTCGTACCCTTCCCTGTTGATTTTGAATCCTCCTGCGGGCATTTGACCCTTCCCGGGGGACATTGACCCCTTCCTGCATTGAAACAACATCATACTCACCAGACTTGGTGTGATATAAATACAAAACAACTTGATAGCAATGCCAAACCAGGAACCATGCGACATGCCGTGTCGATTTTACGGCGCACTAATCCCGAAAATTTCCCCAACAAAAGTTCTCCCTTGAATTTACCCGCCAATATCTTACATTAAAGCATGACAGAACTGCTCTACCATTCGGACAGCTACCGCAAAGAAGTCAAAGCCAAAGTGGTTGCACTTGAGGAAACCGCGGTGATACTGGACAAAACCATTGTTTTTCCCGGTGGTGGTGGCCAACCGGCTGATGCGGGAAAATTTCTGTCGCTGGGCTATGTTACACGCATTGAAAAAGTCAAAAAGCTGGGCGATGATGTTTATCACTGGTGTAGCGGGCCAATTCCGGAAATCGGCCGGTTCGTCAACTGCAAAATCGATTGGCAGCGGCGCTATGAACTCATGCGCACGCACACAGCGCTGCACATATTGTGCGGCGTAATCTGGCGCGACTTTGGCGCCAAAGTGACCGGGGGCAATATGGAACCCGGCCGTGGGCGTTTGGACTTTGAATTAGAATCCATGTCGACTGATTTCGCTGAGGAAGTGGAACGCCTTGTCAACGTGGAAGTTGAAGCCGCGCGACCTATTCAAGTAAAAACCCTGGCCCGGGAAGAAGCATTCAAAATCCCGGACTTGATCCGCACCAAAATAAATCTTCTGCCCGAAGGCATCAAAGAAGTGAGAATTGTGGAAATAGTCGGTCTCGATTTACAGGCGGATGGCGGCACGCACGTGGCCAATACGCGTGAAGTGGGCCGAATCAAAGTGATTGAACATAAAAGCAAAGGCAGGCTGAACAAACGGATTAGAATCGCGGTTGAAAGTAAAGAGTGAGCAAAGTGAAACAGGATTGCAGTCTGTTGATAACATAAAACTCCAATTCAGAAATTGCTATTTTTCAATTTTATAATTGGCAACAATTTCGCCTTTGTTCATTTTTTCCCGGAAGTAATCTTTAAGATAAGACTTAAGCATGAGTCGCGTGAAAGGAACCAAGATGCAAAATCCAAAAACATCGGTGACCAGCCCGGGAGTAAGCAGCAACAGAGCCCCTGCGAGAACCAGCACACCATCAATGAGGCTGTCGCCCGGGAGTTGACCTTGCGACAATTCACCCTGGATGCGGTTGATGACTTGAAATCCCTGTGCCCGTGCGAGCGCTGCGCCGGTTACACCTGTGATAATAACAATGACAACGGTGTTCATGACACCGATTTTCCGGCCAACCTCAATGAGGAGCGCAAGCTCTACCAGAGGCACGACCGTGAACAGAAGCAACAAACGACCAAACATTGGATTCCAAAAATTTAATGAATATCTACGCACAACTAATTAAATCAGGTTTATTACGCAAGCGCTTTCGGGGAAGTTCCAGAGTAATAGCGATTCTGATTTTGACATTTGCCTGCACCAATCCTTTTTCGACCAGAGAACCCGAGACGCCGGAAAAAAATAACTCTACTTTCATTAACCCCACATCGCCGGATGTGGTATTTGTTAACCTGCAAATTGCCATTTCTGAAAAAAATGTGGAAAGCTATATCCGTAGTTTTGTGGACAGCTCCAGATCACAGCGACGGTTCATATTCGTGCCGGATCAGGGTGTTGCAGCGGCTCGCCATAGCGGTGCATTTCTCAACTGGGATCTCGAAAGCGAACGAAGATATCTCGCTGAGGTGTTCCAGGCAACACCGGGCGACTCGCTGATAAACCTCAGTTTTTTCCAACAAAACCGGAGCGAAACAGCCACCAGCGCAGAGCTTACGCAAAACTATACTTTCATCGTTCGTCACAGCAGGCGCTCGCCAGGCGATAGTGGCATAATTCGCGGCCAGGCAAAATTCTCTCTCGAAAGAAATGAAGATGGTGATTGGGCCATTTATCGCTGGGAAGACTTTAAGCTGGACGCGCAAGATCAGTCCTGGAGTGATCTGAAGGCAGACTTTTAGCCTGAATAATTTACAAGACCGTTATCATTCAAAAGGATTTGTTTAAATTAGCAGCAGTTTGCTTTTTTAACCTGCTTTATTCATGAATTTTGCCACAGAGCCACTGAGACACGGAGATGGAATTAAATAAAGCAACTCAAGTTTCGCACTTGTTATCCATCTCTTTGAGCCGCAGGTCGGCACGGACGAAGTACAGGTTTCAGTAATTTGGGAGGAAATAATCCGTGAAAATCAGTGTGAATCCGTGGCTAAAGCATCCTTTGGGATACCTACTTTACCCACTCTGATCGACAGATAACCTTATTTTGTCTGGCAAGTGTTATGGAACCAACGCATACTAAAACATGTCGTTGGGAAAATACAAACGCAAAGAGGCGGAAGCATCCAAAACAAAATGCGGGAAATAAAAAAAACTGAAGCCACAATCACACCCGGAAAACAGAACCTGTTTTGGTTACTGTTAATCTGCTTTCTTCTGCTGGGCTCGTTACGACTACTTATTTATTGGGCCCCGGATTTGCTCAAGCGCACCACCGAGGCCGATCTGGCGGAACAGCGCGAGGCGCTGCAATTCAGTCTATATGAAGTTTTGTTTGAATTCGGCATTCGCGTCGACTGGATTAGCGGCGACAACACGCACAAAAAAGTCCGGATACCGCAGGACCTATCGTTGCATGAACCATACTCAGCCCTTGTATCCAGATTTATTGAACAAGGCGGCATGCTCCTGCGTGCCGAATCAAACCCAAATGGAAACAGGAAACGCATAGAAGTTGGCCTCGCCGGGGAATCACTTTTCCGAATCACACTGCAAAAAGACAATAGTATTTCGAGAATAAGTGGTAAAATTGCCATTGTTATTGATGACTTTGGCAACGCCTTTAAAACATCAACTCGAAATTTTCTTGCATTGGAGCAACCCATTTCGGTTTCCGTACTGCCGGGTCTTGAATTCTCGCAAAAAGTAAGTGAAGCCGCGTCTGAGAGAGGGCTGGAAGTTCTACTGCACCTGCCCATGGAACCAGCCAATGAAAAATTCAGAGCCGATGACTATATGCTTTTGACCGAGATGTCCGAAACGGAAATAAGACAGCGCGTACGCTCTGCTCTCAAAGCGGTACCCACTGCCTCCGGCGTAAACAATCACATGGGCTCGCTGGCCACAATTCACCAGCCACTGCTGCAGCCGATGATGCAAGAGTTGAAAAAAGCCGAAGTGTTCTTTCTCGACAGCATGACGCACCCGGAATCGCAGGCACACATCGTTGCCCGGCAAACAAAAATTCCAACTGTGATTAACAACACATTTCTCGACAGCATAAAAGAGGAACCATTTATTCGCAAACAAGTTCATCTCCTTGGTGAAATGGCCTCGCGAAATGGCCATGCTGTTGGAATTGGGCACCCGCGTGAGATGACTCTAAAAGTATTAAAGGAAGAAATGCCGAAACTGGCAAAACTCGGTTACAAATTCGTGGCAGTGTCTGAATTGACGAAATAACGGCCATTTTCTTTTTCTCGAATCGAGCGAATAGAACATTTTATTAATCTTAATTTCGTAAATTCACCCGGCGTCAACCAGCAAAATGCCGATTTCAGAGTGCTGAAAAAGTTATTGAAAAAATAAATTTAAGGAGGAGAGTCAGGATGATGAGACTTGGAGTAAATGTAGATCATGTGGCCACTGTTCGCCAAGCTCGCCGTGGCAAACAGCCCGACCCGGTAGCGGCCGCCATTGCAGCAGAAATGGCTGGAACCGATGGTATTGTCTGCCATCTGCGCGAGGACAGGCGGCATATTCGAGACAAAGATGTTTTCTTGCTCAAAGAAATTGTCAAAACACATTTAAATCTGGAAATGGCAGCAACTGATGAGATGGTGGGTTTGGCCACAGAAGTTGTTCCGGACATGGTGACACTTGTGCCGGAAAAACGCGAAGAAATTACAACAGAGGGCGGCCTCGATATCGTTGCCAACAACGAGTGGATTGAAGAAGTTGTTCGTCGGCTGCGCAGCAACAACATCATCGTTTCCCTGTTTATTGATCCGGACCTCAACCAGATCAAAGCAGCAGCCAAGTGTCAGGCAGATTACGTTGAAATCCACACCGGCCTGTATGCCAATGCCCCGGATTTGGGAACCGCTATGGACGAGCTGGAAAAAATACGCTCCATGGCCATGGCCGCAGCCAAGATGGATTTAGGTGTCAGCGCCGGCCACGGATTAGACTATCATAATGTAAGGGAAATATTGGAAATTGAACAAATAGAAGAACTCAATATTGGTCACGCAATTGTAGCAAAAGCAGTCATGGTTGGCATGGAAAATGCAGTTAGAGAAATGCTGACCACGATTAGATCTCATTAACTCAAAAGCCATGAGCAAGCTCGCCAGGCATGCCTACATTGAGCGAAGTTTATTGAAATCTTAATGACGTTGGGATGCACTGAAGCATTATTAATGGCAAATATGCCTTGCGAATTCTGAACGAATATTCTATATTAGGTGCATTTTTTGGGCCTGCCGCGGAGCAGTTTATAACATTTCATTAATAAAAATCCGTGAAACCAAATCTTTAAAGTAGAAGTATAATGACCGTTTTATATTTTGTTACCCTACTTTCGCATTCCTGGAGACCTTTCATTGATAAACGCTGTTTTTTTTGATTTTGATGGTGTGCTGGTCAATAGCATGCCTTTTCATATCCAGGCGTGGCAAAGTGTCTTCAAGGAGGTAGATATTGCGGTTGACGCGAATAAGATTTTGCTCGCTGAAGGCGCCCACTCAATCGAAGTGGCGCGGGAGATTTTTGCGGCCAATGATGTTCGCATGTCACAGGCCGAATTACAAGCTTTCGTTGATGGCAAACAAACGCTTTACCAAAATATGACCGAAGCAAAATTTGATGCTTCAGCCGAAGCACTTTTGACAAAGTTGAAAACCATCGGCATCCTGACCGGACTCGTAACCGGTACCTCTCGCAGCAACGTTGAACACACCATCCCGGCCAAAGCCCTTTCCCTTTTCGATGCCATAGTAACGGCAGAAGACGTCGCATCCGGCAAACCAAACCCCGAAAGCTATTTGCTGGCAAGCCAGATGCTTAACCTGGTCCCAAGCTACTGCCTGGCCATCGAAAACGCACCACTTGGCATTCAGGCCGCGAGGCTGGCCGGAATGTCGGTGTGGGCAGTCACGACAACACTTGCGGCCTACCATCTATCAGGCGCAGACCGCATTTTTAGCAGTTTGGGGGATATTCCCAAAGCCTTTTCACTGATGCACCGTCACAAGGATGCTGAGAACTAAGAGTTTGCGTTTTTATTCAAAACAGGAAATCGTGCTTTGTTGCCGGCCAAAGTACCCAATAATTGAAACCAAGTATACGAAAAATCTAACTGGCCTGCCTTAGTGAAACCTGATAAAATATACCCTGCGGGATAAATTCTCCCACAGATTTCCGACCAAGCGTCATTGAGCAGAAGCCTAATTTCCCCTGTTGGAAAAACATAGTTTCGGATATTGCATCATCGACACCTAAACATGAATTTGCCGTTTAAAAAAAAAGTATTCTATAGCCTGATTCCGCTTATGGGGTTACTACTCGCGACAGAAGTCGGCTTGAGAATTATTCATTTTCAACACACCGCAGATTCGCCAATAGCAATCACAAATGCTTTCAACAATGCCAGAGAATTTTATCAGAGAAAACTTTTTCAACATAAAATAAAGCAAATGAAAATCCCCGCAGGCACGTTTCATGCGCTCTATTTGCTGGAAAACGATGCACTTCTTGCTGAATTTATGACTCGATATGAAGAAATATTTCAACGATTGGTCGTTGAAACAGCGAAAATCAATTGTAAGTTAATCGCCCTGTACATTCCGATGGACAATTTTCACGGCCCCCGGCAAAAAAAAATAATGGCTATAAACAGGCAATTCTATTCAAATATCTGCAAAAAATTCAAAATAGATTTTTTGGATACCAGTGACAGTTTTTTGCAATATCCGGCAGATGTTGTAACGCTGCTACCAAATGATGGACATCTGTCAAGATTTGGCACAAAAATCGTTGCAGATAAAGTAGGCCGGTTTATTGAAAGTCATTATGATGAATACAAATCAGGTTTTCACTTTTCAGAAAGACCCAAAATATTTGGAATGATAAAGCCGAACAGCAATCGTATCAGGACTGAAACACCCGGCTTGCCCTACAGGGTTATCGCAAATAGTCAAGGCTTTCGGATGAACCATGATGTTACGTTTCCCAAAAAGAAACAACGAATTTTAGTATTGGGTGATTCTTTTACTTTTGGTCTCTTCCTTAACAATCACGACACATTCCCTGAAATTTTGAACACGAAATATCCAAAGAAAGAATTTATCAACGCCGGATCTCAAGGCTTTACTATAACAAATGAGTTGTCATTTTTTACCGAAAAATTGAAATATGTTGAACCGGATATAACAATCTTGCAAGTATTGGATAATGACTTACCTGGACTTTTTTATTTCAATATGAACAAGTTCGAGAAAACAGGGAAAAAGCATAAACCGAGTAGACTGGAGCAACAATTTTTGGACAAGTTACGGCAATACAATAAAACCAATGGCAATACTCTTGGCCACAGCCACTAAATCATTTGTCACGTTTGAATTGACAAATAAAAATTATTCTACCTGACCGAAAAACGTTACTAAACTTGCAAAGCAGGTAACGGCGTTACCTGGTAACCCGAAGTCGAATTAAATAAAGGATTATCCTCTTCAATGCACTCAATCTTTTTTTCAACGAAACGCTCTCTCCTGCCCTTAATTCTATCATTATTACTTCTCCACTCGAATTGTGCTGAAGACAGTCCTGTTCAGGTTGTGCAAGGCACAGTTCCTGAAGTCTCAAACCTGGTGGCGCCGGTCGCAATCTACAACGGTTCGACCAGGGAACACATCATTTCGATAAAAGTAAAAGACCCCCAGGGCAATGAAAATATCGAAGACGTCAGCTATGAAATCACCAAAGAGGGTGCTACGACAAAAACAACACAGGGAGATTTGCTTGATGATGGTTTTCACGGAGATGTTATTGCCAAAGATGGTGTATTTTCCAATGTTCTAAGCGCAAGTTTTGCTCAGGGCGACACCGGCTCCTTCACTATCCTGGCCTTTGCTCTGGACAAGGATGGCAATCTCAGTGAAACACTGAGCACAAGGCTCAACATCAAAAGTGGCAGTCAGAACTCACCACCGCAAATTATTTCGGTGGATATACCCACCAGCGTGCCCATCGATTCAGCATTCAATTTTCCAATTAAGGTGCAGGTTAACGATCCTGATGGAGCGAATGACATTTTGAACGTCAGCTACGCTTTCTTCCCACCTGCAAGCGCCATCGCCACCTTGGAAGACACATTGGCCGATAATGGTACTTTGGGTGATCAAACACCCGGTGACGGCTTTTATACGACCACACTCAGCTCAGGTTTGTTTACCAAACTCACCGACCACTCACTGCGAATTCAAGTAAGGGATAAAGCTGGAAATCTTGCCACGCCGTCTGTGGCATTTGTCCGGGGACGTCCCAGTTTTAGCAAGGCGCCAACTATAACAGCAGCCGCAGCACCACGCATGATTAATGCCACAGAAACCACCGAAATCACAGTAACGGCGGATGTAACCGATTCGGAGGGACTTGCTGACATCGACACCGTTCAGCTCAAGGCACTGCTTCCAGACAACAGCGAAGTCGACTTTAGTCCGGTATTGCTTTTTGACGACGGCATGGCTGCAAGCAGCGGTGATGTTACAGCGGGAGATGGCACTTTCAGCGCTCTGCTGCCAATTCAGGAAACAGGTACTCAGCCGATAGATATTCGATTTATGTTTACCGCAACCGACAAGGGCGGCCTGGCAAGCAACCCTTTTGAGCGCCGTTTTGTAATCGGTTTTGACAATGCACCCTACATTTCAGACCTGAAAGCGCCGAGCCAGGTTCAAATCAACCCGACTCAGGACACGCGGCTTCTGATCACACTTGACGTGCGTGACCCGCAGGGGCTTTCCGGCATCGCACTGGTGCAATTCCGGAGTTTTTTACCTAACGGCAACGAGGCCGGCAACAGTCCCATCCAACTGTTTGACAACGGCAATTCCGATGATGGCGATGATATTAGCGGTGACGGCATTTACAGCAGAGCTATATTTCTGCCGTCGCAAGGGGTGGCAAAGGGCGATTTTCGCTTTGTGTTCGAAGCCCGGGATTCGGCTGGAAACGTTAGCAACAGCATAGAACATATAATGACTGTCCAATAGACTTATAGACTTATAGACTTATAGACTTAAGGAAAAATTTCGTATGCGATTAAAATCCGCTGCAGGCACGATAGCCTTGCTTGGTATTCTGATAGGGTGTCAATTTGTAAACGCACAGGGCCTGCTAAAGCGTTCATTTCTTTTGGACTCGATTCAGCCTGAGAGTGGGCTCGCCAGCAACAGCATAACAGACGTCGTTGTAACTGACCTGGCAATCTGGCTTGGAACCGGCAGAGGACTAAGCAGAACAGTTGACAACGGTTTGCTGTTTGAATCTTATGGTCAGGAGCAAGGTCTTGGCAAAGGTAGTATATCGGCAATAGCGGTCCGCGATGACATTATCTGGGTTGCCACAGGTTTCGACTCGCTAACCATCCTGGGCAGCCAGCAGACTGGCGGCGGTCTGGCCTATTCTTTGGATCAGGGTGGCACCTGGATTTATATCCCGCAGCCAGGCACAACCCCTGTAACCAATATAACCTTCGATATCTCCCTTCGGGAAGATGAAGTATGGATTACCAGCTTTGGCGGCGGTTTGCGAAAATCAAATGACCTTGGATTAAGCTGGGATATTGTCACGCCGGATTCATTTCTTTTCGATCCGGGCGCGCGCCTGAACCACCGTGCATTTTCCACAATAAATGTTGACGGCACACTCTGGGTCGGCACGGCCGGCGGCATCAACCGCTCAACGGATGGCGGCGATACCTGGACGAACTTCCGCCATGATTCCACCAGAGCTTCCAGCACCATTTCCGGCAATTTTGTTGTGGCCATAGCCAATCAGCAAGGGGACGGCAAAAGTACTATTTGGGCAGGTACACGACCAACAACCATTGAAACTGGTGACACCACGGAATTCTCTGGTATTTCATTCAGTCATGATCAGGGTTTCACCTGGCAGACCACACTCCGTGGTGAAACCGTGCACAATTTTGCCTTCGACGATTCCGTGGTGTACGCCGCCGCGGACAGGGGTCTTTTCAAATCAAACGATTCCGGCGAAACCTGGTTCTTGTTTCCTTCAATGGAAAATGAAACTCGCACTTTGAGGGTGTTGAACAACAAAGTATTTGCTGCCGGGGTTACGGAAAACCATGATCTCTGGGCGGGTACAGGAAACGGTTTAGCCAGAACATCTAATAACGGCGCCACCTGGGAAATTTTTCAAGTCTTTGTACCTGCCGGCCGTGATGGCGAACCGAGAACCTACGCTTATCCAAATCCTTTTTCGCCCAATGTCCACAATCAACTCAATGGCAGCGGCTATGTCCGGTTTCAATACAACACAATCAACGACACGCAAGTAACTTTAAAAATATACAATTTTGCCATGGAACACGTCGTCACCGTAGTCGAAAATGCGGCCCGTGCTGCACAGAACGATTTTTATGAGACCTGGAATGGCCGCGATGGCCGTGGTGAGCAAGTACACAATGGCGTCTATTTTTACCGGCTTGAACTCGATGGCGATGGTGACTACTGGGGCAAGCTCATTATTTTAAATTAGAGTTAACCGGAACTGAAATTGTTAAAATGAGATGCGAGACTTTTTAATATGAGTAGTGAAACCGAAAACAACAAACATGAATCACCTCTTTTAAATCTATGGACGAAGACCTTCTACCTTGCCCTTTTTTGTATTTTTTCGCTTTGCAATATCGGTTTTTTGGGGCATGAAAATGCTTTTGCCCAGGGCAGCAAAGCCGGTTCATTTTTGCGGGTCGGATTAGGCGCACAAGCAAAAGCCATGGGCGGCGCCTACACAGCCATGGCAAAAGGCGTGGAAGCCAGCTACTATAACCCGGCGGGCCTTCCTCTCATTCAAGGGCAGCAGGTGCTTGCATCTTATCGCGCCCTTTCCCTGGATCGCCAATTCACTTTCATTGGATTTGCCAGCAGTATTCAGCCCAAAATTTCATCAAATGGCGATCAGGCTTTGAAAGGCGGAATTGCACTAACCTGGTTGCGGGCCGGTGTCAGCGACATTGACGGACGCAACACCGACGGACAACATTTTGACAATTTGGCCACCTCAGAAAATGCCTTTACTTTCGCCTTTGCACTAAATCCTGTCAAGCGCCTCTCGTTGGGGCTGGCCGTCAAAGTCCTATGGAACAGATTTCCCGATTTAGGCTTAGAGGGACAAACCATTGACGCAAAAGGTGTGGGCTTTGACTTTGGCGTTCTTTACACTTTCAACGACTGGTTATCGCTGGCGGCAACAGCTAAAGAGATCAATGCAAAATACAGATGGAATACAGGAGACCTCTACGATGAAAAGGGATCGGAAACAATCGATGAACTTCCCAAAATTGCAAGGTATGGTGTTGCCATAAGAATTCCTCGCCATGAAAACATTACAGTGGCCCTCGACTATGAACAACTCTTCAAGGAAAAAATCTTCAGGAGTCGAATTGACCAAAGGTTGCATGTGGGAGCGCAAGGCGTTTTTCGGCAGGACATCGTCGTGCGCGCCGGATACGATGATGGCGCAATCACAGCAGGTGCCGGTTATCGTTTTCCTGTTTTCGGAAAACAGGGTGAACTAAACTACGCTTTTTCGTCGGCAGGCGACCGCCCGGAGGAAGAGCACATTTTTACCTGGGTTTTTCATTTTTAAAATTGACATAATTATTTAGCCTTCAATAGGAATTTCAGATGAATCGATTCAACGTCATCACGCTTCCAGTTCTTTTGGCAACATCTTTGTTTCTTAACCAGCAATTGTTTTCGCAATCAGGTGAAAGCGGCGCCACCGGTCTGGCATTCCTGAAAATCGGTGCCGGCGCCAAAGCAAGCGCCATGGGCAATGCCTACGCTGCGGTGACACAAGACGCCACTGCAACCTATTGGAATCCCGCCGCATTGGGAACTTTGCCGGGTACACACATTTCCTTTTCCCATACGGAATGGTTGCAGGATATTTCCCATGAATTTCTCGCAGTAACTTTCCCCGCATTCGGCGGTGGCGTTGGATTCAGTTTTTACGGAATTTCAGTTGACGGTCTCGAACGCCGGACAACCGCAAGCACAGAGCCGATTGGAACATTTCAGGCAAACAATCTCGCGGCGGCAGTCTCCTACGGCAGGGCATTGACTGACGGCCTGAATCTTGGCGTTAGCGCGAAGTACCTCTACGAAAAAACTTTCACAGAAAGCGCACCCGGGTATGCGTTTGATTTTGCGCTAAACTACCGATTGAACAGCCTGCCGATAAATCTGGCTGTCGTGGCACAAAACTTCGGATCAATGAAAAAATTCAGGTTTGAATCCAGCAAGCTTCCTGCACTGATAAGAATCGGTGGCTCCTATCAATTAGATTTAGCTATACTGAACGGCCACCTGATCGTTTCTACCGAAGCAGTAAAAGTATTCGATGCTGAGAACTGGATCAGCCTGGGCACAGAGCTGCTGGTTAAAAAATACCTGCTCCTGCGATTGGGTTATCAAAACGGTATCGAGGATAGAGGCATTGCTGCCGGGTTTGGTCTTCAGCTTCGCCGCTATCAGCTTGACTTCGGATTTACCCCGTTTGGCTCCAACCTGGGGCAGGCGCAGAAATTTTCCATCAGTGTGATTCTGTGAACCTAAACTCAAATAAAACAGACTATTCCTCCCATATTACGTTTGGTATAACAAATAGCCAGCGCTCCCTATAAATTCAAGCAAAGCAATTGTTTAGACGATAAAAACAGTCATGAGCAATCATCAGGAAAAATCACACGAATCCAGCTGAGTTGGACATGCACAAACAGGCTAATGCGGATGATTTCTAATAAGACCAAAACAAGCATACTGACAATTGCTGTCTTGTGTATTCTTACAGCGGGCATGGTTTTCAAACTGGATCTATTTGCCACCAGCGGCGATTTGTATGCCCAGATTCAACGTTTCGTGGAAGTCGCCCAAGCGGTCAACAAGTTTTATTTTGAAAAAATAGATTCCCCCAAGTTGATGGACGGTGCCATCAACGGCCTACTAAATGAACTGGATCCACACTCGGTTTACATTCCCAGTGAGCAAATGGACGAAGTCAATGAACAATTCGATGGTGAATTTAGCGGAATTGGGATTGAATTTGTAGTACATGAAAAAGTACCCCTCATCATATCCGCACTTGACGGTTCACCCGCCAATAAAGTAGGGCTTCACTCCGGTGACAGAATAGTCAGCATTGCCGGTCAACCCACTTACGGAATTTCCGAAAACGGCGTGCGCGACAAACTGCTTGGTGCAAAAGGCACACAAATCACAATAACAATTCAGCGGCCCGGCATTGAGCAATCTTTTGAAGTCACAATTACCCGGGACAGGATTCCCATTCAGAGTATCACTGCAGCATTTATGCTCGACAACAAAACAGCTCTAATTCGAATTGGTCTCTTTGCAAAGACAACAGATTCGGAACTCACCGAAGCATTGCTTCGCCTGCAAGCCGAAGGCATGCAGAAGTTGATTCTTGACCTGCGCAACAATTCCGGAGGTTACCTAGACCAGGCGGTTGACATAGCCGGCAAATTCCTGACTGACGGAAAACGTATCGTCTATACAAGAGGGCGGATTCCAGGTTCCAGCGAAGACTACTATGCAACCGGCACCGGCAAATATGCCCGTCTACCTATTATCATCCTCATCAACCACGGCTCAGCAAGCGCTTCAGAAATTGTAGCGGGTGCTATCCAGGATTGGGACAGGGGACTTGTAGTCGGCACCACCAGTTTTGGTAAAGGCCTGGTGCAGCATCAGGTCCGACTAAAAGACGGCTCAGCAGTAAGAGTTACTATCGCGCAGTATTATACACCAAGCGGCCGTCTCATCCAACGCTCATACGACAAAGGTGTAGAAGCTTACATCTCTGAAGGTTATGATGATTATGACCCCAACGCTGCCCAGGACAGTGCATCTGCGAAACCGATTTTTACTACGAGTATTGGCAGGCAGGTTTTTGGTGGAGGCGGCATCACGCCCGACCTTGAAGTTAAACCTGCGGAACTGAGCCCATCGACAATAAAATTGATCCAGAAACAAATCATATTCAACTTTGCTGCCGAAATTGCAAGAGAGCAGGCACACCTTGCATCCGACTTCACCCAATTCAGACACCATTTTAAGGTTACCAACCGCATGTTCGAAACACTGATTAACCAGGCTACAAGCAAACACAGCAAAATCTCTGCACCAGAAATTCTTCAAGACAAGGCCTTTGTCAACCGTCGCCTCAAAAGCCAAATCGCACGCCATCTTTGGGGGACAACGGAATACACCCAAATGGAAATAGTCTCTGATCCGCAGGTGCTTGAGGCCATGGGGCACTTCAAAGAAGCCGCCAAGATAGCCGAGCTAACTCTTGAGTAAATAGGGTGTTTCATCGGGCCCCGTCCTCCAAAAAATAACTTGACTTTCTGGATTGAAATAATTATACTCTTGAAACATTTCTCAAAGCCAAATCAATAATATCCAAATATATCTACCTGTATTTGTCTTACTACTAATCTTTATAAGGGAGGAATAAGAGTAATGAATTTGATGGAAATGTTCAACGATGGTGGCTGGGCAATGTGGCCAATTTTGGCCCTTCTCGTATTTGGTATCGCCATTAGTATCGAAAGAATGTGGACCTTATCAAGAGCGTCGGTAAACACACGCAAATTTCTTACCGACATTAAAAAGGCTCTGCGTGAAGGCGGCGTTGATGCAGCAACTGAAAAATGTGCCAACACACGCGGTCCGGTTGCTTCTATTTTTCACGCTGGTCTTTTGAGAGCTGATCGTGGAATTGAGCACGTTGAAAAAGCGATTATGAGTGCCGGTTCAATTGAAATGGCCTTTCTGGAAAGAGGTCTTATCTGGTTGGCAACCGTTATTAGCGTGGCGCCTATGATGGGTTTTCTTGGTACTGTCTGGGGTATGGTCGAAGCGTTCAAAGCTATCGAACAAGCAAATGATATTTCTCCATCGATTGTGGCCGGTGGTATTTCCGCAGCACTTCTCACCACACTTTTTGGTCTTATCGTCGCTATCATCATTCAAGTCACCAACAATTATTTCATCTCTCGTGTCGATGGCCTGGTTGTGGACATGGAAGAAAGCTCTGTCGATTTTGTTGACACACTAATTGAAATGAGCAAGAAAAGCTAATGTACTTTTCAACTTTCTTATTAATTCAGGAGTCGAACTATGTTAGTTGAAAAGAAAAAGAAGCGCGAAACTGAAGTGCCTATGGCTTCTTTGGCTGATATTGCTTTTCTATTGTTGATTTTCTTTCTTGTTACGACCACAATAGATGTTGATCGTGGAATTGGTCTCACGCTTCCCGCAAAAGGCGAAGAAACAGAGGTGCGAACGAAAAACATATCCAACCTGTTGATCAATGCTACGGGAGAGGTTTTGATAGATGACGAAATTATTTCTATTCAAGACATAAGCCGTGTGGTTCGTGAGAAACTTATAGAAAACCCACAATTGATCCTCTCAGTAAAAACAGATCGTCTCACTAAATACGAACACTATGTTCAGGCTCTCGACCAATTGAAAATTGCCAAAGCAACACGCATATCCATTGCGGAACCTGAAAAATAGATGGAGGTGACAAAGGTTGAAGTTTGAAGGTAAACAAAAAGCAAAACCAGGTATACCGCTATCATCCTTACCGGATATCGTTTTCCTTTTACTCATTTTCTTTATGGTTTCATCTGTGTTTAAGGAATTCTCCGGCATACCTGTAATTTTACCCGATGCCAAAAGGATAGAAAAACTGGCGGGTAAGCGAGATGTAGCGTATATGTGGGTGAGCAAACAAGGAGACATTTTTGTTGACGACCGGCCGGTTTCAACAGGACAGGTTTCAACCATTATGTTGGCGAAAGCCCGAGACGCTAAACACCCATTGAAGCTCGTTTCCTTAAAAATCGACAAAGGTGCTGAAATGGGAATTGTAACCGACGTGCACGAAGCCTTGAGAAATGCAGATGCTCCGGGAGCACTTAATGTTAATTACTCAGCAAAACCAGCTTTATAGGTGTGAGTTATGAAAAAAAATCCTGAAGCAAACTTAAAACTCAAGTATCCAAAAGTACTTGAACTAGGTGTGATTGCCTCGCTTTGCATATTGGTTTTGACTTTCCAGCTACTCCGGGCGATTGACCTGGCAGCAGTTGAAACAGAAACCAAAGAAATACAAATTGAGGTAACTGATATTCCCCCGACTGAGCAGTTTAAAAAACCGCCGCCGCCGCCGAAACCTTCGGTCGCAATTCCGTCGGATGATGAGGATATTCCTGAGGATTTGACAATTGAGGCAACAACCATCGATCTGTCTGATATACCAGCGCCGCCGCCACCACCGGAAGATGATGACGGTATGATGATTTTTGTGCCCTATGATGAGCCACCTTCACCAAAAGGCGGTTTCAAATCAATTCAGAGAGCACTTAAATACCCTGAAATTGCGCGCAAGGCAGGCATCGAAGGGCGCGTCATCGTCCAGGTACTCGTCTCGGAAAAAGGAAAAGTCATTGACACCCGAGTCATTAAATCACTTGGCCACAGTGGCTGCGATGAAGCCGCTGTAAAAGCCATCAGGGGCGTTAAATGGAAACCAGCTCTGCAAAGAGATAAACCTGTTAAGGTCTGGGTCGCCATCCCTGTGATTTTCAGACTCAAGTAAAGATATAAACCTAAGCAGCGGCGCCGGATAATGGCGCCGCTTTTTTGGTTGTGAAAACTACCACATCTCTCCGACTCAGCGAAATATTCACAGCTATCTTCATTACGCTCATTTCTTCATGCTTTAATCCATTTGCCCCTGAACTGGATACAACTTCAGATTTAACAAACCTGATCACAGACCAACTAACACCCGAAGAAGTCCTGCAAAATTTCAAATCAGCTTATACATTTAAAGACTCTCTCCTCTATAAAGATGTGTTGGATGAGGCGTTTGTTTTCCAGTTTTTCGATCCGAATTTCGGGCCATCAGGAGGAAACGTTACCTGGGGCCGAGATGTGGATCTGCGCACAACCGGCAGCTTGTTTCGAAATTTTGATGTTATAAACCTCATCTGGTTAAATACTTTATTTGCAGAAAATCAAAACGGATTGGAGCGGCGATTTGTTCGATTTGACCTTAGTTTGATTAATTCAGAGGCAAGTTTTATTTTAACCGGAACCGCAATCTTTACCTTCATACAGAATCAGGATGATAAAAAATGGCGGATAATTCGCTGGAAAGACGAATCGGACAGATGACAGCGGGAATAAAGCAGCAAGAACGAATGTTGAAATATTCTAAGTATAGAAAGTTCGAACCCGTGGATCCAAACGAAGGCCCGTGCAAATGCACCCCAGTTTTGAACAAGATAGCACAGCCAACAAACAAAAAAAGTTTGAAGAACTCGCGTTCGCACATACCGATTCACTTTTCAACACAGCCGTCAGGCTCACAAAAAATGTTATGGACGCAGAAGACCTGGTTCAGGATACCCATGTACGCGCCTATCGTTTTTTTCATAAATTTAAACAAGACACGAATTTTAAAGCCTGGATTTTCAAAATTCTGACAAACACTTTTATCAATCACTATCGCAAAAAAATCAGCCAACCCCGGAGGGTTGAGCTGGAGAAAATCGCATACACACTCACCGAAGACAGCATTGACAAGACAATATCTACAATTGAGACTTTTAAGCACGACGATTATGACACACTTTTTGATGACGAAATCACAGCCGCACTTAAGCTGTTACCAGACGATTTCCGCATTGTTGTACTGTTGTCTGACATTGAATCGTTTTCATATAAAGAGATTGCTCAAATAGTTGGTTGCCCGATTGGCACAGTGATGTCCAGATTATCGCGCGGCCGTAAACGACTTCAACTTCACCTTCGTGAATACGCCAGCAAAGGCGGCTATTTGACTGATGTTGCAAACATAGAAAACCACAGCACTGCACTTGACAACGAAAAAAAAAATTGGAGGCAGACGCATGCCATGAAAAAAACAGAACGTATTGACTTCTTATTAACCGGTTATGTTGACGGAGAACTCGACGACAAGCAAAAAAAGGAAGTCCGGGCCCTGCTCGAAGAATCACCGGAGTTGCGCCGACAAATTACAGATGAAGAAAATCTCAAAAAGGCATTAAAAGAGCAAGCCACGGTTCATCCGGCCCCACCCTACTTGCGGCGCCGAATTCGTCGGGACATTGCCCAGGAACAAGCCAAGCCAACATTCGGTGAGCTCATTCAAAAACTGTTTGAGTATCGTCCGTTGGCTACTTCGATGGCCTTTGCCGTCATCGCACTCCTTATTTTGCTGCCGAATTACAATAGGATCATGGACACATCCTCACTACTGCCGACCAAAGACAGCGGCTCGAACCTTGCTGTAACCAACGGCGAAATCGACGGACAAATCATCTGTCTCGACTGTGGTCTTTTCTCCGCTTCAAAGGACCCCCAGGGACATGACGTAGAGCTACATAGTCCTGGTTTGCGTGCAACAAATGGGGAAATTTGGACAATTCTTCGCACTAAAGAAGAGGACAAACTAAAATATGGTCTGGAATTGCTACAAAAAAAAGCCCGATTGAGTGGACTCATTTTTGAAAACTCGCGGTATATCCGGGTGAACAAGTATACCTTGCTTTAAAGTCTCGCTACAGCATTCCAAATACGAAAAAGCCTTTGCATTCAAATTATGTGTGCAAAGGTTTTTTATTTTTTCTGGACTATTCCCCGCGCCATGGCATCACTCCGCTCATTAAACAGCAGATATATTGCTAGCCTGAATAATTCACAGCACCCTTGTCATCCTGGAGGAATCTTTCTAATTTACAGCAGTTTACCAGGCTAACAAGACGCCTCCTGAGTGACAATCCGGTGCATGACGTTTGACCCTAAATTGTGAATTTTTGAATTAATCAGGCTATAAACAAATTGACAAAAGCTCAAATTTTACATATCTTTCGCACGCATAAATTGAAAATTGACAATCCGAAATGCATAAAAAAACAATCACCATCATAACGAACCCGATTTCCGGGGGAAAGCACGACAAAAAAGCGCTTGCAGAATTCATTGCGGCAGAAGCTGAGAAGCGCCACCTAAACAGTGTTATCAAATATACCTCAGGCAAAGGCGATGCGACACATTTTGCCGGCGCGGCGGCAAACGCCAAGCATGATATGGTTGTTGTCCTGGGCGGTGACGGCACAATAAATGAAGCTGCGACATCCCTGGTAAACACTGATGTTGCACTCGGCATCATCCCGCTTGGCTCAGGGAACGGCCTGGCTAGAACCATCGGAATACCAATGGAAAGCAAGGCCGCATGCTCCCTCCTGTTTGAAGGCAACAGAGTCTGGATGGATGTCGGCGTCGCCAATGACCGATTTTTCTTTCTTGTAGCCGGTGTTGGTTTTGACGCGCATATCGGCAAATGCTTTGATGAATTTCAAACACGCGGGCCGCTGTCGTATTTTTATTTGAGCGCACGAGAATTTTTCACCTACCGCCCAGACAATTTGGATATCTCTTTTGCTGATCAAAAAATTAACGCAAGCCCTTTTGCCATTGCAATTGCAAACGGCCGCCAATATGGAAATAATGCGATAATTGCGCCAAAGGCCATGCTCAATGATGGCGTGCTTAATATTTCCATTATTCACCGCCTTTCTCTGTGGCATGCCGTAAGCCAACTCTACAAAATGTTTCTTGGTAAAATTGAAGACTTCACACATGCTGAGTTCCACGAAGCCACTGAGTTATGCATTAAACGTTCGCAGTCTGGCGTTGTCAACATTGACGGCGAGGCCTGTGAGTTCAATGCCACACTCAATATAAGCGTTAAACCAAAAGCTTTAAAGATTGCCGTTCCGAAAAACACACCCTGTTTTAATTAAAATGAAGACATTGATTATTTTTTTGAAATATCCGGAGCCAGGTAAAGTAAAGACCAGGCTCGGGGCCACAATCGGCTTGGAACTGGCTGCTGAGTTTTACCGCTTGTTTGTACAACGAACAATTGCAATTGCTCAGCAAAGCAGCTTCGAACGCCGTGTTCTTTATTTTGAACCTGCCGCGCGGCAAGCAGATTTTGCCCGGATGGCCCCGGTGGATTTTGAGCTGTTGCCACAACCAGATCTTGACCTGGGAGGCCGTTTAAAGCATGCCTTTAAGACCGCTTTTGCCACAGGAACTACAAACGCAATTGCAATAGGGACCGACAGTCCGACCTTGCCCCTCTCTTACCTTGATGCAGCCGTCACAGAACTCTCCAACTACGATGTACTGCTCGGCCCCGCCGGCGATGGCGGCTACTATCTCATTGGCTTAAAATCCATGCAAGAAACCCTTTTTCAAGATATCCAGTGGAGTTCGGACAAGGTTTTCTCAGCCACTGTCACACGTGCAGAAGCAGCGGGGCTCAAACATTTTTCGCTGCCAACGTGGTACGATGTTGATGATCTTGCAACGCTGAAGCAGGCAATGGACGACGACACAACTGGTGAAATCAAAGCACTCTTACAAAAACATCAGCAAAAAATCGCCAAATGAAACTTGCTGCACATCAACCCTGCTACCTTCCATCTATCTCGTTTTTCCACAAGTTCATTCTCGCAGATGTCTTTGTCCTCGCAAACGATTATCAATTCACAACTCATAATGCACTCAATCGTGCACGCATCAAAACGGTGCAGGGTCAAAGTTGGCTGACTGTGCCAGTGCTCACAAAGGGAAGGTCCGGCCAATCCATCAATTCAGTTGAAATAAACCGCGACCAGAAATGGAAGGAAAAGCATTTGCGCACTCTGCATATAAATTACATTTATGCCGCCTTTTTTGAGCAGTACATCGATGCGCTTGAGGTTATTTTCAGGAAACAGTGGCGCTGGCTTGTCGACCTGAATATGGAACTTATTTCATTTATTGAAACTTCCCTTGGGCTCGAAAAAGAAATCCGCCTTAGCTCAGATATGTCTTTCGAAGGGCGGGGTAGCCAAAAGTTGATCGAGATGCTGGAACATACCGGGTGCACGACTTACCTTGCCAATCAAGACCTGGCAGATTATCTGTGCAATGAAGACTTCAAAGTAGCTGGTTACAAGTTAAACCTTATCGATTACAAACCACCTGTTTACCACCAACAGTTCGATGATTTTGTGACGGATTTGTCCTGCATCGACCTGTTGTTAAACGAAGGGCCGGACAGCCTGGATATTTTACTAAAGCATGACAAGCAAATAAAAAATGCAGACTAATACAAAAAAGCAAAAAACGGTTATCATCATTCCGGCGTTTAACGAGGAAGCATCAATCGGAAAAGTTCTGCGGGATATCCCCGGGGAAGTGGTTTCAGAAATAATTGTCGTCAACAACAATTCCACAGACAAAACGGCTGAAATAGCACGCCAGGCAGGTGCCATAGTCCTTGACGAACCAAAGCGTGGTTACGGCCAGGCGTGCCTCAAAGGCATCGCTTATGCGCAAAATTTAAAGCCGGATATTGTGGTGTTTCTCGATGGCGATTATAGCGACTTCCCTGAAGAAACAGCCGACCTGGTGCACGAAATCGAAAACGGATATGACATGGTAATCGGCTCACGCGCCCTTGGCAAAGCAGAAAAAGGCGCCCTGTTGCCGCAGGCACGGTGGGGCAATCTGCTCGCAGTAACCCTCATTCGCATATTATTTGGACAAATTTATACAGATCTCGGGCCGTTTCGTGCCATTCGCTGGGATAAACTCATGGCCATAAACATGCGCGATACCAATTTCGGTTGGACAGTAGAAATGCAAATTAAAGCGGCAAAACACGGCTTGCTGGTGACCGAAGTTCCGGTCAGCTATCGAAAACGAATTGGGGTGTCAAAAGTTACGGGGACGATTTCAGGTACCATTCAAGCAAGTTACAAAATCCTGTTTACAATCTTCAAGTACATTTTTTCGGACTGATATACGCAGGAATCACCATCACACACTCAGATATTTACCGGACAAATAA
>JAJDAG010000069.1 GCA_029262005.1 Candidatus Zhuqueibacterota bacterium
CAATTTCAGAGCTATAAAATGGCAGGCCCTGCACTTTGTTCAAAGGAATTGCATCCACTAAATATTTTCCTCTAATCACATTCACCAATTGACCTGCGTTTATCTCAGGAATCAATACTTTTTTGAAATTTTTCATGATTGAGCCCAACTCAGCCGACAGAGGATTGAGGTGACGGATATGCACCCACGAAACTGATTTCTTTTGCTTCATAGTGTTTTCAATGGCTGTACGAATAGCACCGTATGTGCTGCCCCAGCCGATAACAAGCAAGTCACCACTTTCGTTACCAACGACTTCGACAGGAGACAAATCATTGGCGATATTAGCTACTTTACGCTCCCGTATCATGGTCATATATTCGTGGTTTCTTGGATCGTAGCTCACATTTCCTGTAACAGCTTCTTTTTCCAGGCCACCAATGCGATGCTCGAGACCGGGTGTTCCCGGAATGGCCCAGGGCCTGGCCAATGTTTCTTCATCACGCAAAAACGGTGAGAAACTCTCTGGATCTTTGGCAAACTGTACTGGAATGTCAGGAAGTTCATCGACTTTGACAACAGGCCAGGGTTCAGCACCATTGGCCAAATAACCATCGGTGAGCAGAATAACCGGTGTCATATATTTAACTGCGATTCGACATGCCTCATAGGCGGATTCGAAGCAATCAGCCGGATGCGACGCTGCTATGACCGGCAGGGGCGCTTCGCCGTTTCGGCCATACAGGGCCTGCATCAAGTCAGCTTGCTCAGTTTTGGTAGGAAGCCCGGTACTTGGCCCACCTCTTTGAACGTTGCAAATAACCATAGGCAATTCAGTCATAATAGCAAGCCCCAGTGCCTCACTTTTCAAGGCAAGACCCGGTCCACTGGTTGTTGTGAGGCTTAGTGCACCGGCATAGGCCGCGCCAATGGTGGAACACATCGCTGCAATTTCATCCTCTGCCTGGAAAGTGCGAACATCAAAATGCTTGTATTTTGAAAGTTCATGGAGGATATCGCTTGCCGGCGTTATCGGGTAACTGCCAAGAAACAATGTCAGGCCGGACTTTTGAGCCGCAGCGATAAAACCCAGAGCAACGGCAGAATTTCCAGTCAAATTGCGATATTTACCGGACGGTAGTTTGGCCGGTTTCACTTCGTATGAAGTGACGAACTGCTCGGTCATTTCACAGTATGCGTGTCCTGCTTTCAGGGCCATGATATTGGCCTCGACCAACTCGGCCCTTTTAGAAAATTTGGACTTAATCAAACTGATGGCATGATCCATGGTTCGATTGTATAGCCAGAAAACCATACCCAGCGCAAAGAAATTCTTACAGCGGTCAACGACTTTGGAAGCCAGCTCCAGCTCTTTAAGCGCGTTCCTGGTTACAGTCGTCATGTCCACTGAAAAAAGCTGATATTTGTCCAGAGAGCCATCTTCCAGCGGGTTCACATCATATTTTGCAAGCTGCAAGTTTCTGAGCGTAAAGCTATCAGAGTTTATAATCAAAACCCCATTTGGCTTGAGATTTTCGATGTTCATTTTAAGAGCTGCCGGGTTCATAACGATCAGTGCGTCAAACAGCTCACCAGGTGTGTGAATATCCACACTACTTATGTGAAGCTGATAGCCGCTAACCCCGGGAAGTGTGCCCATAGGAGCGCGGATTTCAGCCGGATAATCCGGAAAAACACCGATATCATTTCCAATTAACGCAGAAGTGTTGGCCAATTCCCCGCCAACTAATTGCATGCCATCGCCCGAATCACCGGCAAACCTAATGGTGACATCCTGTAGCGACTCGACAGGTTTTCCCATTATTCTAATCCCTTTTTAGTTTTATAGTAACTACTATATGAATTTTTGGTGCGATTTCGCAACCATGAAAAACACTAAATTGACAAATATATTTGCAAGTCAAGCAAATCAAATATTTCTATCCACCATACTGATTCCCCGTCCCCACCCGAATCGGGTGCGGCGGTAGATTTAAAATATCAGCAGGAAAAAACTCAATGACATATCCCAGAATATCACGTACAGACAGCACCGCTTTCGGATGGTTATTTTCATCGACAATGGCAACATGACGATGCCCACCTTTTTCCATCCTGTGCAACGCCGTTGCGAGCGTCTCCGCAATGTGCAGAGAGACTGGTTCAGGAGTCAAGTAATTATCAATTTTTTCGCTTTCAAGATCAATGTCCTGACCGGCAATTTTGCGCAAAACATCCTGCTCAGTAAATATTCCACAAAGTTTCTTTTTATTTACTACCAACACGCAGCCGAAATGGCGAGCATGCATGGTATCAATACACTTTTTAATTGATGTGCCTAACTCAATTGACACTGCTTTTTTCAGGTGTAGCGACGCGATAGGCACCTTCAGGCTATCATCCTGTAATGTGATTTGTCCCTCTCTCACCAACTCCTGCATTGTTTGTAATTCATCATCAAATTGATCGAAATCAATGGAAACCACAATTCCCTCCTTGTTTTTAATTGCTCACGATTCTTGAATGTTACTTGAGAGATAACCCATAACATCTCTTACAGAAATAACACCAGTCGGAGAACCTTTAAGGTTGACAAGTGGAATATGCCGAAAACCGCCAACATACATTCTGTTGAGTGCAAACGCTATTTTATCATCCTCATAGAGGTATTCAGGATCATAGGTCATGATTGCTTCAACAGCGTTGTCCTTTACTTTTAAGCCGCTTGCCACAACCTTGGTCAGAATATCCCGTTCAGTAACGATACCGACTAACGTTTCATCTGCTATTACAAACACACAACCGATGCGATTGCTCCGCATTGTTTCAATCACTTCGGAAACAGGTGTACCTAAATTTACACAAATAGGTGTTTGTGGTGACAAAGACGACAAAGGTAAA
>JAJDAG010000070.1 GCA_029262005.1 Candidatus Zhuqueibacterota bacterium
AGGCCTTTTACACCAAAAAGGCGTTCCATGCAGCCGGGTTAGGCCACGATAAAAATCTCCTTCTATTAAAACAGTAACGTAAAGTTCCGCCGGTAAAAATTCCGCTTCAACGATAAGACCGTAAATATTCTCGACGCCCCACGCATTAACAGCAGCGTTACCACTGACGTAACCATCTAATTCTTTCGTTGATAATTCAGAAAACAGTTCTTTGTTTGCAACATAAGAGCCACCGTATGTAACAGAATCGCCGAGAAACAGAATTTTTTTTTGTGGATTCCCGTCCCAATTTTTATCAGCCCTAAGCCCATAATTATTAAATCGCAATTCCGCGCCCTTAAATCTATGAATATGCTGATTAGCAAGCGGCCTGTACCCGTATAATGGGTTAGAATCATATATGACAGGATTTCCCAAGCCCATAAATTCGACAAGGCAATACTCGGCTGCTCCTAAAAAAATGCCAAGCAAAACGACAAAAAATAAGACATAGAGTTTTTTGCTATTCTTTTCGAAAAAATTCATTTCATTGATCAAAATAGAGCTTATCTGTTTTTTGGAAGTTCTGATTAAAAACCCACCCAGATTCGGTCTTTGAACAAGCTCAAAGTTGCGCCACCGAGTAGAAAGCCAGAGTCTGTCTCTTCTTTAAGTGGAAACAAGTCTTGGACACCGTTCAGCAGCAAAAGTGGCTCACAGATGATTGTCAACCACTTCCTCCACTTCCTCCACCACCTCCACCACCTCCACCAACATCCCCTCAGTCATCCCCGGGTAATTCGGTAGCGATTGACCGAAAACTACTTGAACTGTCACTGGGAGCGTTTTTCAGCGAAGCTGTCTCCGTCCGCTACGCAGGAGGTGGCTTCGGCAAACAACACCTCGCAAAGGCATCTGCGATATTTTCACAGTTTTCGGCCAGGCACTACTTAGCAATTTATTCATCTTCTCCCAAAGCCTCTAAATCTGCTAAATCTCTTTTTCTTCCTGTAGCGCGCTTATTTAGAATCAATTGCCGACGGCCAAGGTATTTCACCGGGATGTCACCATAGTTACCGTTCTCCGAACCACCGAAGGCATCTTCTACTGAAACTCCGGTTATCGAAGTGATAATATCGGCTCTCACGGGAGGAACACCAAGCTGCACCACCTTATCCGGTATTTGAAAATCTCCCTCAGTTAGTTTTAAGGCTCCAAATCCAAACTCTTCCAGTGCCTTGAGGATTTTTTTTGCATTTCTTTCGTCCGGCCGCACAAAAATATCGATATCGCCTGTATAGCGAGGCACCCCGTGATAGGCTAATGCATAACCCCCGACAATCAGGTAATCAACGTTGTTTGCGTTGAACAATTCGAGCAGTTCTTTGAAGTCCGGTTGAACTTCCATGATATTGCCTCCGCAAATAATCCACTGCCGCAACCCGTTCTTCGGGTTTTTTACTCAGCCAGTAAGCTAAGTCATCTTTCATCAATGATAAATCGTTTATTTTTTTTTTCGTTACAACTTTTTCAATCATATTGTTTTTCCCAAACAATCTTTTGCTGTACCAAATAGTCTTGGCTTCTAAAGTAGCCCGCATTCCATGCGGGTCCCGGCAATATGCCGGCCTACAAATCGAACACACAACCGAACGTGCGACGCAGCTTCTGAGTGTGTCGCACTTGAAACCGTACGGAAAAATCCGTATTTGAAAATCCAAAATCAGCAATCATCCAACGACTTCTTTTACTTTCCCCACCACCTCCACCAACATCCCCTCGGTCATCTCCGGATAATTCGGTAAACTCAAAACCCGCTCGCCGGCGCGTTCGGATACCGGAAAACTGCCTTTACCCTGGCCAAGAAAATCGTAACACGCCTGCAAGTGCAAAGGCCGCGGATAATGAATCGCCGCACCAATGCCGGCCTCGTTGAGTTTCTGTTTGATTTCGTCGCGGTTGTCCACTTGAATGACATAAAGGTGGTACACGGCCTCTGCCCAGGAAGACTCTTTCGGCGTTTCTATCGCGGCCGCATCTTTGAGAGCTTCGTTATAATACTGCGCAATTTCGCGGCGGCGCTTTGTCCACTGCGCTATGTACTTCATTTTTACGTTCAGCACTGCGCCCTGAATGCCATCCAGGCGGCTGTTGAAGCCCAGCATGTCATTTTCATATTTTTTACTGGAGCCGTGATCGCCGAGCTTACGAATATTTTCTATGACTTTTGCATCGTTGGTTACAACGCCGCCGGCATCGCCATAGGCTCCCAAGTTTTTGCCCGGGTAAAAACTGAAACAACCCGCATGGCCAAAGCAGCCTGCTTTCCTGCCCTTATAAAGCGCTCCATGCGCCTGGGCGGCATCTTCAATGACTTTGAGATCGTGTTTCCTGGCGATTTGGAGAATGGCATCCATGTCGGCCGGGTGGCCATAGAGATGCACCGGAATTATCGCCCTGGTACGGTCTGTTATTTTTTCTTCGATTTTCGAAACATCGATCGTGTAGTTTTCAGGGTCGATATCCACAAAAACCGGTTTGGCGCCAACCCAGTGGATTGCCTCACCCGTTGCCGTAAAAGTAAAAGGCGAGGTAATAACTTCATCTCCGGCGCCGATGCCAACCGCACGTAAAGCCAGCATCAAGGCATCGGTGCCATTGGCAACGCCCACTGCAAATTCTGTTTCGCAGTATCGGGCAAAACTTTCTTCAAATGCCTTGCTTGCCGGGCCTCGCACAAATTGTGTGTTTTCAATTACCCCGGAAATGGCCTGCATTACTTCATTTTTAATTGTTGCATATTGTGCCTTTAGATCTGCTTGTGGGATTTTCATCATTTACCTCTTTGTACGTATAAAAAGATTCTTATTTTTTTTGCAAAAATTTGACTAGTAAGTTTTCAAAATTTTGCATGCCTGTTAGAATCGGAATAAACGCTTACAACTTCAACGATTTAAAGCGACGTTGACAAAAATTTCACGTCTGTTGACATCACCCCGAGTCGCGCTCGCTAGTAGCGCATTTTCAAAAAATGATTTGTTCATTTGTAATTTAAAAAATAGATTTCTGAACACTTCGTATTGAACCTCAAGACCAAACTGTTTCCGGTTCTCAAGAATTCCCTCCAGGAACGGCACCTCTTCAACGCCGTTGTCAGCGAAAGGCCGGTTGATATCGCCACCGGTGTTTAGGCCCTGCCCCGGGGCATTTGCGCCGTGTCGATATCGTTCGAAAGTGGCGGCAATTTGCAAACGTCTGGAGAATTGATACTTTAAGCCGGCTGTCAGGAGTTCAGCATTAGGTCCAATCCAGTGCCCAATGCCGGTATTGAAATGGGTGAAGCTATTGATTGCATTACGATGGGTGTAAAGATAAGGACGCGTCCTGGTGTATTCGATTCGAGCATCAAGATTTCGAAGTTGAAATGCATCGACCCAGAGGCCACCGGTAAGCAAGCCGGTTTTGTTGCCAAAATAATTGCTGCCTTTCGAGGTTGAGAGGTCATCGATAAACAATTCGCCGTAAAGTTTAACGTGCGGAATGAGAAGAAATTCAACATCCACCCCCATAGTTGCGTTGTCATCATCACCCAGGAAATGTTCAGCAGAACGATAAAAATTTATGGGGTTAATGTATGCCAGCTCGAATCGACGGTTACCAAACACAACCATTTCGTACAACCCGACATCCAGCCATTTGGCAACATCGATCTCCAATCTATGGGCAACGATACTCTTGGGGTTGCTGATACCGTCGCTTTTTAGAATTCGTGGAAAAGTCCTGAGAAAGCCAAGCAGCCAGGTGAATTTGAGACGCCAGAAGCGCGTTTGCAGTTTTACCTGATCAAAAGAAGTCGCGTTGTTCGACAGGCTCAACGCCCCGCTATTGCCGGGTCCCCAGTAATTCCAGTCTTTGCCAAGCATCAATTGTACATAAGGCAATTTAAACATAAAATAGGCATTGGTTTCGTCATGCCAGATGTGGGTGCCGTAACCATTAACAAAGCCGAGACCTTCCAGGGAGATGTCAAACAGATTGGGATATGAACGTGTACCCCACTCTTTGGTATCCCGAAAGTCAAAGTAAAATCCGATATGCGAACCCAAGTGTCCACGCATTCTGAACCCGTGAGTGCGTTCAAAAACGCGCTCTGTGCTGCTCAGCGAATCTGGGTTGGCATACTGCATCTGTTGATAAAAAACAGGGTCGATAAACACCCGGAACGGGCCGCCGGAAAAATCGAGCAGGTTGCGGTTATTCCGGTAAACAAATTTTGGAAAAATCTTGCCCGGGAAAGGGCTGTTTTTTATTCGCTCGATACGGCTCACATAATGTGAACCATTATGACCCGTCAAGGTCTTGAATTCTTCATTAAACTCCAGCCTTAAAAACTCAAGTTGTTCCTGCTCCACGGAATTTAGCTGGTACCCTTGTTCGGTGCTTTTTTCGATCTCGCGGAGATAGCGCGTCATCTCATCCCGGCTGAAAGGCTTCGCACCGTTTAGCACGCCGTGGATGATTCCCTTTGCCTCAAAGCGTTCGACAAATTGATAGGCCCAATGGTTGAGCGGCACATAAGTGGACTGCGCCTGGCAGTCCCCGGTGAAAGCCCGGATTAAAACCAAGCTCAGAATCACAAGCTTAATTGAATTTTGGATTATTAATGACAAGGCGCTTATGTCATACTTATTTTTGTGAAATATGAAATTTTAGATTTTCTTTCAACGTCCCGAGCGATTGAAATACTTATTAAACCACGTCCGTGTCGCCTGGTAGTCCTGTTTAAGCTCATCAGCCATTTCCCTGGCCTTGCGGTAATCGTCCTCGTTTTCCCTGACCTTTTCAGTAAACTCGAGCAAAAACGCGGCAAAAATACTGACGCCAAACATAAGAAAGCCCGCAACCACAACGAGAAGCCCTCGCTTTGGACTTGATCTTTTCTCAGGCGGCACTGCTTCATCCAACACTTGCACTGTGGGTGTATCGCGTGCTTCCTGAATTTTAGTACTATAATATTGTTGATTTAATAATTTCCAAACCGTTTCCTGCACTTTAACTTCACGAAAAAGATTTGCGAAACGCAGGCCAACTTCCGGCACCTCGACAAAAGGAATAAAATAGTCCCGTTGCTCCTCAAAAGGCACGGAGTTGCCAAACTGTAGATGGTCAAATTGTTTGCGCAGTT
>JAJDAG010000008.1 GCA_029262005.1 Candidatus Zhuqueibacterota bacterium
TTCGCGGTGCCGGCGATGCAGCCATTTCAATGCGTGTTCTCTGGTTAGCAAACGGAATCAACATTGTGTTAGATCCTTGCCTTATTTTTGGCTTGGGGCCATTTCCTGAACTTGGTGTGCAAGGGGCTGCCATTGCCACAACCATCGGCCGCGGCATTGGCGTTCTCTACCAATTCATTAACCTTGGTAAAAAAGACAAGCGCGTCAGCCTGGCCGGCAATAACGTGAAAATTGATTTTATTGTAATGAAGCGACTGTTGCAGCTTTCACTTGGCGGAATTGGCCAATTCGTTATCGCAACCTCAAGCTGGATCGGTTTAATGCGGATCATGGCAACTTTCGGCAGTGAAACGCTAGCCGGCTACACAATCGCCATCCGCGTATTAATATTTTCGATTTTGCCTTCATGGGGCATGAGCAATGCTGCGGCCACGCTTGTCGGCCAAAATCTGGGCGCCGGACAGCCTGACCGCGCAGCAAAATCGGTATGGATTACCAGTTGGGTCAACGCAGCGTTTCTATGCTGCATCGGTATTTTATTTCATACTTTTGATGAATTCCTTATTCGACTTTTCACCCAGGAACCCAGAGTCGTAGAAATTGGCGCTCAATGTCTGCGATATGTCAGCCTAGGTTACCCATGTTATGCTTTTGGCATGATAATGACCCAGGCTTTCAACGGCGCCGGTGACACAAAAACGCCGACAAAAATGAACTTATTTTGTTTTTGGCTATGTGAAATTCCTCTGGCTTATTTTCTGGCAACCAACCACAAGCTCTGGATAGCTCAAGGTCTGGGCCTGAGAGAGTCCGGTGTGTTTATCGCCATCGTTCTAGCTGAATCTTTACTGGGAATTTTAGGAATGGTTTTATTTAAACGCGGTAAGTGGAAAAGTCAAAAAGTATAACCACCGAATCTAATGGAGGACATCAAAGTGGGAAAAGTACAAATCTGGCATAATCCCAGTTGCTCAAAAAGCCGACAGGGGATGGCTTATCTTAACGAAAAACAGTGTGACATCGAAGTCTTTGAGTATAAGAAGACAACCTTTGCTCCCAAAACACTGGAAGCGTTAATTAAGTCCAGTGACCAGCCGTTGTCGGATTTTGTTCGAACAAACGAGCCTGAATTCAAATCTCTGGGGCTGGATCTTAACACCCTGACACCGGAGACTTTTGCAGAAATTGCGGCCGAGTATCCTAAGCTGCTACAGCGGCCAATTATCATCAAAGATGGTAAAGCAGTCATTGCCAGGCCCATCAGCAAAATAGATGAACTGCTCGGGTAAATAATAACACAGTATGAGCCCCTTACGATTTACGCAGAACGATGTTTTTAAATTCAATTCTACCTTGAACCTTGCCAACCGGGTTGGCTAGAAAGAATGCATGCAAACGCTTCAACCAAAATGCAAATGATTCTGCAAGAAATAAAATCAACCGTGAGAGTAGGCACCCCAATCGTTACGGCGCAACTCGTGCAAATGTCCATGGGCTTCACCGACACGATCATGGCCGGACGGCTGAGTGCGAAAGATCTTGCAGCCGTGGCTGTAGGCGGCAGCCTGTTCATTACCATATTGTTGTTTTCTATGGGTGTCATGATGGCCGTGAGCCCGGTTGTGGCACATCTGTTCGGCGCCAACCGCAAGCAGGAAATTGGCCGAAATCTTTGGTCTGCCCTATGGTTGAGTCAATTTATGGCGTTGCCGGCCATTTTGATGCTGCGCAACATGACACATCTTATGCATTTCTTCAACATCAAAGAAACGCTCATCCCGATCACACAAGGTTATCTCGACGCATTTGCATGGGGCTTTCCAGCCATGTTTGCCTATTTCGGTCTGCGGTTTTTTTTCGAAGGTCTGGCGATCACCAAACCGGCGATGTATTTTGCGGTGATTGGTTCGCTGGTAAACATAGCAGGCAATTGGGTGTTCATGTACGGCCACTTTGGTTTTCCGGCTATGGGCGCAGTTGGCACCGGCTGGGCCACCGCACTTGTGCAATGGATCATGCTGACGTGTATGGTCACTTTTACCTTTCGCCATAAAATCGACCGGGAATTTAATATCTTTGGCAGCTTTCATTTTCCACAATTGAAATACCAAAAAGAGCTGCTTGGCATCGGTCTGCCGAACGGCGCCAGCATCTCCATTGAGGTAACCCTGTTTGCGATAGTAGCACTTATTATGGGTTCACTCGGGGTGAAAACCGTTGCTGCACACCAGGTTACCATAAACTTTGCAGCATTCACATTCATGGTGCCATTGGGGATTTCTTTCGCAAGCACAGCGCGTGTGGGTTTTGCGGCGGGCCAGGGTGATCTGGCCAAGGCCAGGCTGCTTGGTTTCATCGGAATCGGCCTGTCTACATTGATTATGACCACCGCCGCAATTCTAATGATAACAGCCCCCGGGCTGATTGTCGCCATTTACACCACCGACTTAGAGGTAAAACAATTGGCCGTAAAGTTACTGGTGCTGGCCGGTTTTTTCCAAATATCAGACGGCTTGCAGGTGGCCGCATTTGGCGCCCTGCGTGGTTTGAAAGACACACGAATTCCGCTCCTGTTTAATATTGTCGCTTACTGGCTTGTTGGCCTGCCCGTCGGCTATTGGCTCGGTGTAAAACTAAACTACGGTGCACCCGGCCTTTGGATTGGCTTGATTGCGGGTTTAACCGTAGCCGCAATCTTACACAACTGGCGTTTCTATCTGTTGACACAACGGAAATGAAGAACTGCCAGTTTCCCGCCCAACGTAACACGCCTCATAAATCATCGAATGGTGATGATTTGAAAACAAGGTGTATCAATTTAAACTGCCAATAATACTCGGGAAGGGTCAATGTCCCCCGGGGAGGGTAAAGCCCGCCCGGGAAGGGGTAAAAGTCCCCCGCGGAGGGTAAAACCCGCCCGGGAAAGGGTAAACTGCCCCCGGGGAGGATCGAAGTTCCCCCCGGAGGGCTCAAAGTCTTCCGGGAAGGACAATAAAAGAACCCCGCATTTTTTCGTTTGACATTATTAACTTGCGGTTCTATATTAACCCCACATACTTGACTCCAAGTATTCGCGATGCTACCAAAATCGTGGGAAAAACAAATTGTCGATGAAGGGAATTATAATTAACTTTAATCAAGCGGGCTTCCAAAAAGCGGAGACCCGCTTGTAGACGCCAATTAGCTCAAGTCATTAAAGGTCTTGTTCCACATAGTCCAACTAACTTGATTTTAGAGCCTATTTTCTTTTTTTTCATAAAGCGAAATAAATATTTAATTTAATTTTTGGGGAATTATGGAAATATCAAACAATCTAATTTTAGGCGATTGTAGCGAAAAGCTCAAAAACATTGTTGACAACTCAATAGATTTGATTTTTACGTCTCCACCCTATGCTGATGCTCGAAAAAAAACTTATGGTGGGATACATCCTGATAAATATGTCGAATGGTTTTTGCCCATATCTGAGGAATTACTACGAGTTCTAAAACCAACTGGAACTTTTGTTCTAAATATCAAAGAGCGTGTCCTTAATGGTGAAAGACACACTTATGTCTTAGAATTAATCATGAAGATGCGTGAGCAAGGATGGCTGTGGACGGAAGAATTTATGTGGCATAAAAAAAATTCCTATCCTGGTAAGTGGCCAAATCGTTTTAGAGATTCTTGGGAAAGATTGTTACAATTTAATAAACATAAAAAGTTTCATATGTACCAGGAAGAAGTAATGGTGCCAATGGGGGATTGGGCAAAGAACAGACTTCGCAATTTAAGCGCAACTGATAAAACCAGAGACGAATCAAATGTGCAAAGCGGGTTTGGTAAAAATATCTCAAATTGGTTAGACCGTGAGATGGCGTATCCTACAAATGTTATTCATACGGCCACTGAATGTGGAAATAGAAATCATAGCGCTGTCTTTCCAGAATCATTACCAGAATGGTTTATTAAATTATTTACAAAAGAAGAAGATTGTGTACTAGATCCGTTTATGGGTTCAGGAACTACCCTCAAAGTTGCGCAAAGGCTTCGTCGAAATTCAATCGGAATTGAAATTGATGAATCGTATTTTGACATGGTATATAAACAGGTAAATTCTACAGAGCTCTTCTTGTTCGATAAAAGGAAACAATATGCCCCCACTCAATCTAGTTGATGTTAAGGATTATGTCGAAAAAAATATTGGAACATTCCACTCCAAAAGACTGCAAAGCATTGAACAATTAAAGTTATCAAAAATTTTAAAAAGAAAAAATCCATATCTATTTAAAGCAAAAAACATCCTCACAGCACAAGACCTAATTCAATCTTTAATTGATGCACACTTATCCTCTCAAGAAGAAACAATCTTTGGTGATTTTCTTGAGAGCTTGGCTATTTTTATAAATAATCAAGTTTATGGCGGCTCTAAATCTTCTACTGAAGGAATAGATTTAGAATTTGATGTCAATGGAATTAGATACATTGTTTCAATAAAATCTGGTCCTAATTGGGGGAATAGCAGTCAAATTAGCAGAATGAAAGGTAACTTCATTCGAGCAATTCGTGTCTTGCGTACTGGGAATTCACAACTTCATATTATTCCTGTGAATGGTTGTTGCTATGGCCGTGACAATAGACCTGATAAAGGGGATTATTTCAAATATTGTGGACAAAAGTTTTGGGAATTTATTTCTGGAAACTCTGAATTATATATCGAGATAATCAAACCTCTTGGTCATAAAACAAAAGAAAAGAATGAAGAATTTTTAGAAACTTATTCCAAAATTATTAACAAGTTCACTCTTGAATTTAATTTAGATTTCTGTGATGACGGAATCATAAACTGGCAAAAATTATTAAAATTTAATTCTTCTGACTTAAGTAAAGGTTAATTCCAGATTCTATATAGCGTAAATGTTCTGACGACCCCTAATCATGTAATGGCGGGTTTCTCTCCCGCCCCTGACTTGTTCAGGGATTCGGCCATTTACCACAAAATGAATGTCAGACTTAATAAAAAAATATCGCACCTGGTCTTACCAGCGCCAGCGCCTGGGAAAACAGGACGCCCAAGGGAGACAATCCGAAGTCCCACTTTCCGCTCACCGGTCACACTACTTCAGCCGGACAAAATCTCCTCTCTGAAAACCCGAACCATCTACAATTTTACATTGTGATGCTTTTCCTTCGCCAACATTAGGATTCATAACTTCGATGACGCCGATTTTGGTATCTATGCTGCCCAACGAAATTCCAGTATCCGGATCGATGAGCTCCTCACCCTTATGATAAATAACAAACCGATCTCCGGTTTTTAAGCCGCTTGTTGCACCGGCATTGACAAAAACCAATCCATTCTTTTCCGTGACTACTTTTGCCTGCCACGGTATTTGGGGAGCGCTTTTGTTAATCATTTTCACAACGCCCTGAACAGCATCGCGGGCAGCCTTGCCCACAAGCGACTCATCAAAAGATTTGCGATTTTTGAAATGAATTTTTCGTGTGTCAACGCGAATCCCTTTGGATGATTTTTCTTTGCGTATGTTTTCGGCGCTGACAATTTCACCCGTTGTCGTATTTACCATGCGGCAATCGATTGCGACTGTGGCTGACTGACTCTGCAGGCCGAGTCCAAACCCTTTTACCCGACCACCGGTATCACTTTTTTTATAGCCGAATTCACTCACAGAACCCATAACCGCCAATTCCACACCCAGAACCTTGCCTACCTTGGCCGCGCTTTCTTCGGTGACAATGCCACCTGCACCCAAACCCTGCTCTACTAAAATCTGATTCAGCTCCTGCCGTTCGATAACGCGGTAGCTTCCGGTCTTTACCAACGCTGTCGTCACCATATCGCTCACACCTTCACCCACTCCTTTGCTACTCCACCAGCCGAATTTTCCATCGGTTTTGTCATTGAAAACAAAAACCGCCACACGTTTTTTAATCCGTGCTTTCTGGTCGCCTTTACCGATGGCCGGGATAACAGAAAATTGCATTGCCATCAAAAGACCCAAGCAAAGACTCAGAAATATTCTTTTCATCTCATGTCCTCCGGGATATTGTTGTTCAAAATGAGTGTCGTCTTACAAAAATAATAAGTCAATATAGCGTTCTGCTATGAAGAAATCAACTGGTAACGATTGTGCTCAATACAGAAGGATGCTCTTGCTAGACAACGGAACTCACGCACCCTGTTCTAACTCCCAAGTCACGCCAGGAAGTCAAATCAAGAGTCAAACAGATAACACCGCTAGTTGGCATCCAATCAATATGTGTTTCTGCCAAAGCGTTGGCAAGTTCAGAAATGCCCGGATTGTGACCAACAAGGATAACGGAGCCAAGGTCATCACTCAGACTCTGAAGCACATGTAACAAGTGCGCCGCTTCTGCCAGGTAGAGCTCCTGTTCCTCGACGACCTGTCTCATGGGGAACCCAATTGTCTCAGCAATAATCAGAGCCGTGTGAGCCGCGCGTTTAGCAGCGCTTGTAAGAATTAAATCCAGCTTAACTCCGGACTCAGCAAATCGCTTTCCGGCAGTTTGAGCATCCAGAACACCCTGTTTATCGAGGCAACGCAGAAAATCCTTCCCCTTTCTACCGTTTTCTGCATTAGCATGTCGAATCAAAAAGAGATACTTCATTTAATGTAACCTAAAGTCATATTGAATAAAAACATCAGGCGCAGAAAATTGTTCCTCCTTACCAGTGAAAACCGTTATTCGCGCTCCCAGTAAAATTCGCCCCATGCTTGAAACATTCATATAAATTCCACCTGCAGCGGTATTGAATGTCGGTGAATTCCGAAAACTATCGCGGCTTGAAATACGGACCTCTGGAAAATCTTCGTCAAAGTCATACAACCGTTGCGAGCCAATGGCGTAATTGAAAAAATAATTGAACGGCCAATCTTTGCGGTGGCTATTGGCAGTAAACATCAGGGCAATGTTGTAGTGCTGTTGCCGTTTGCTGACATTGAACAAGTATACATCACGCAATCCATCACCACCAAATGAGCCTTCTCTTTTTACGATTAAGGCGTTGTAGCGGGTGCGGTGCAACCCAAAGTTCACATCAAACCTCCAGGCCCACCTTTCGGCTTGCCGGAAAAAACCGAACCCAAAATTTTGGTCCCAGAATTCATGGTCTGCTTTGCCGACATAACTCATTCCACCTGTTAAAGCGAATCCATCGGAGAGCGGGAAATCAATCTCAACGCCTCCTTGCCACTCCGGAGCACGCCAAACAAAATTTGTTCCCTCAAAAGAATGAGTGTTCGTACCTTCCCATTCTTGATACCGGCTTCCAGACACCGGTTCAATCTGAAAAATGCCATCGCCATTTACCATGGTGTGCTCCGGAACCTGGGCGCTAAGTTGGTCTTTCATATTCTTTGCAGCATAAGCGTGCAGCTCAAAGTCACCGGCAGCTCTATTTTTTTCAGTAATGCGGATACCACGCTTAACGGGAGCACCCTCCATGTCAATTCTTTGTAAACTGGCAATGGTGCAACCCGTTGTAATTGTAAACAAAGCCACGATAATGAGTGCAATCTCCTTTCTCATTACGATCTCCTTGTTAATACAAAACTAATAGCGAAAATGCTTAATCTGTTCACCCTTCTCGCCAAGCTCAGTCATGGCATCAATTCCGATTTGTAAGTGGGCTACTGCCCAGTTGGCTGTTACTTTTTCATCCGACTCCTCCGTCTTGACACCTTCCGGGGTAACCGGCACATCAGAAACCAGCAACAGCGCACCGTGGGCGATTTCATTATAATGTCCCACGATAAAAAAAGTGGCCGTTTCCATATCAATGGCAATACAGGTGTTGCGCCTTAAATGCTCCCTGAAAATATCATCATGCTCCCACAAACGGCGATTCGTTGTGTAGACAACGCCAGTACGGTATTCATGTCCCTTTTCAACAATTTTGTCTGAAACAAATTTATGCAATTTAAATGAGGGCAGTGCCGGTACTTCAGGTGGAAAATAATCGTTGCTCGTACCCTCTCCACGAATGGCCGCAATAGGAAGAATAAAATGGCCAATCTCCGTGGCCTTTTTAAGTCCGCCGCATTTACCGAGAAAGAGCACTCCTTTGGGCCGGATCGCAGTCAATAAATCCATGATCGTTGCTGCATTGGGTGAGCCAATTCCGAAGTTTATAAAGGTGAGGCCGCTGCTGTTTGTCGTTGCCTGCATCGGCTTTCCATCGCCAAACACATCACAGTTAAACTGGTCAGCAAATCGTCCTACATAATCCCGAAAATTTGTCAGCAGTATGTACTCTCCGAAATTGCCAAGCGGCATCCCGGTGTAACGTGGTAACCAGTTTTTTGCAAGCTCAAGCCTTTCGATCATGATATTTACCTTTTTGGGGTTCATGACTATCTTTGACAAAGGGGATGCTATTTCTCCCATTTACTCCCGGTAGACGTTCCACGGCTCGCCGCACTCTGGATACGATGTGGCCGCTATCGTCAATAAAGCGACGACCCATGGTCAAACGCTTGACATCACCGAGAATGGCATAAACCGCCGGCACCACAAAAAGCGTCAGCAGCGTGCCGATGGTGAGCCCCCAAACCATAACATTTGCCAATGGACTCCAAATATCTGATTTGCCGCCAATGCCAATGGCCATTGGCATGAGGCCAAAAACCGTTGTAATGGTCGTAAGTAAAATCGGGCGTAACCTAAGCTTTCCGGCAAGCAGAATTGAACGCCACCGTCGAACCCCCTTCTCACGCGCCTCGTTGACAAAACTGATCAACACAAGCGAGTCATTCACGGCCACACCCGCAAGTGCCACCAAACCGTACATATTGTTGATATTAAACGGACTGCCAATAACGAGCAGGCCCAAGATGGCACCGATAAAACAAAAAATGATCGCCAGAAAAATGATAATCGGTTGAAAAAACGACTTGAACTGGCCCGCAAGAATGATATACATTACCATCAAACCAATAACGAAGAGTTGGCCGAGCTGACTGAAGGCATCACTGAATTCCTCAAACTGTCCACGGAAAACCATGTCGTACCCCGGGTACCGTCGCGCGATTACGCTAAACCGTCTGGCCAGCTCTTCATTTACCTTCAAAGCATTATTCTTGCGCGCATCCACATCCGCCTTAATTGTGATGGCTCGCTTTAAATCATCATGCTTAATTTTTGCATAACCTTGCTTCAATTCAAGATTTGCAACATCTTTTAGTGTAACAAGCTTGCCAACCGGCGTGGAAATCTTCATATCAGCCAGATCTGAAATATTCTTGCGGCTGCCTTTTTGATATTTGACCACCACATCTATTTCCTCATCGCCCTCCCGAATTTCCGTGGCAACCCCCCCTTCGAAAGCATAGTGAATGGTCGAGGCTATTTGCGCAACACTGAGCCCGACAAGCGCAGCCTTTTCTTCGACAACATGTATTTGCAACTCGCGCTTGCCCACTACAAAATCGTCACGCACATCTGAAACACCTTCGATTGTTTCAAGCTCACTTTTAACCAGCTTCACTACATTCTGCAATTCATCCAGATATGGCCCCCTTACCCTGACTTCCACAGCAGCACCGGTCGGTGGGCCATTTTGAAAAACTTTAAACTCAAGGGAACTGATGCCGGGGATTTGGTTCATTTTTTCACGCAGTTCGTCAATAATTTCATCCGTTGATCGTTCCCGATCTTTCCGGTTGGTTAGCTCCACGATAAGCTGACCGATGGAGGTTTTGAAGTGCCACTCTTCATCGCGTTGCTGCAAGCCTGTGTTTGCGACAACATTGATAACCTCGGTTTCAGGCAGGCCAAACACAACGCCCTCGACCTGACTCACAACCTCATCCGTAACCGTCAAGCCGCTACCCTCCGGCAGATCGACAAAGACAAATAGCCGTGGGATCTCTTCAGTTGCATACATGTCAATACCAACGACAAAAATGAGGGGTATGCTGGAAAAAATCAACAGTGTACAGGCCAGAAGCACCCACCATCGTCTGCGCAAAGAAATTGCAAGCAGGCGAACATAAATACGCCGAATTTTCCGGAATCGGATAAAACCCTCATGCGAACGAACCACGCCGCGACTCCAGTCAGCAATATGAGACGGCAAAATAAAAAAGGCTTCAACCAGAGATGCGACAAGGGCCAGAGTAACCACCAGGGGTACAATTTTCAAAAATTCTCCCATCACGCCCCCCATCAGCATCAATGGCATAAATGCCGCAACGGTAGTTGCCGAGGAGGCAAGGACCGGCATGGCCACCTGCTTCGTTCCCTGAATCACAGCATCTCTGGGGCTCAGGCCTTCCTGCATAAAACGATAGCAGTTTTCGATAATGACGATGGCGTCATCCACAACCATACCGAGCACGAGCACCAGTCCAAATAGGGAACTGCCGCTTAAACTGGCGCCGATATGTTTCATAAAAATAAAGGTAAACATAAATGTCACCGGGATGCCGATGGCAGCAAAAACAGCGTTCCGCGGTCCGACAAAAACATACAACGAAACAATGACGAGAATCAGTCCTATAATCGCGTTGTTTTGCAGAATACCAAGAAATTCGTGAATTTGAATAGAGCTGTCATTGATGATGGTCAACCGGGCATATTCGGGCAGTCGCTCTTCCCTGTAATTTGCGACTAACTCCTTTATTTGCTCGATTATGAGCAACGAGTTACCTTGCTTTTTTTTGGAAACGGCCAGTGTTATCGAGTTCTCGGAATTGAAACGAGAGATCACGTGCCGATCAGCAAAAGTGTCGTGAACCATGGCCACGTCTTCAATCCGGACGTGGTGCCCCAACGGATTTGCCTTAATAATAATCCGTTTAAGTTCATCGATCTTTTCAATTTCACCAACCGTGCGGATCATAACGTCCCACCGTCCAATGTTAATATCGCCGGCAGGCACGTCCAGATTTCTGGCTCTGATGGCTTGCATAACATGCGGCAAGGTCAGATCGTAACTCTGAAGTTTAACCGGGTCTACAGCCACCCAAACTTCACGGTCGCGGACACCGGCAATCTGGCATTTGGCAACGTGCTGGACATCGAGAATGTCATCACGCAAATCTTCGGCAATGTGCTTCATCTCCAGCTCAGGTGCCTCCCCACTCAGAACAATATTGATCATTGGCACATGATCCTGAATGGAGAAATCCATAATCTGGGGAGCCTTTGCACTTTCCGGCAAATCGACCTTGTCAACCTCGGTACGCACATCCTGCAGACGTTTATCGAATTCATTTTCCGACATAGTCTCAAATTTCAGCCAGAGCATTGAGGCATTTTCGCGAGAAAAAGAAGTGATATTCTCGATACCGTCGATATCATTTACTTCTTTTTCAATCTCGTTGGTAATAAGCTTTTCAGAGTCCTCGGGCGAAAGTCCAGGCGCTTCAGTGAACACGAAGACCCAGGGAAACGAGACATCCGGCATTATTTCACGCGGCAGGCTAATAAGCGAGAAAGTGCCGTAAACGATCACGGCAATCATAACGACATTGACCAGAACGGGATTTTTTATGGAGAATTTTGCAATGGACATTTTTTTGTCTATTGGTGGTTAATTAAATAGTCCGGACTTGAACCAGAGTAGAGCAATTGGTTTTCGACCCAACACCAACCCGTAAGGACAAATACCGGCTCACCCACGAATTTAGAATCCTATTTCAACGGTGAACGACGATGGTACTACCTTCCGTCAAATTCTCCTGCCCCATCACAACGACAAATTCTCCGGAAGAGCCACCAGCCCGTAATGTAATCGAATCACCCTGTTCCAGCCCCAATTCAGCAGTGCGTTTTTCGGCCTTACCATTCAAGGCCACAAAAAAAATATTTTGTCCGGAACGCACTAGCAAGGCTTTTTTCGGTAAGAGAGGTACACCCTTCAAGGTTCGGGTTGCAATAGACACCTTGGCAATCATGCCCGCCTTGACCTGGCCACTCGCGTTCTCAAGCAAAACTTCTACTGGAAAGGAGCGAGTCGCTAAATCCGCTTGTGGTCCCACTGCACTCACAAGTCCATGAAAATTTTCTGACGGAAAGGCGGGAAAAGCAACCTCAACCACCTGACCAGCTTCTATTTTAGCGATGTCTTTTTCAGATACGCCGAATTTCACTTTTATCTTGCTTATATCCACAACCTTTGCCACAGGGAGACCGGGCGCCACGGTAGCGCCTAATTCAACCAGGCGCGCTGCCAGGTAGCCGCTGACCGGACTCTTGATACCGGCATCACTGAGTTGCCGTTTGGCCATTTTGTAATTCGCTTGCGCCGTAAGGTAGGCTGCCTTTGCTGAATCCTTTTGTAAGCGCGCACTTTCAAAAACATACTCAGAAATATCTTTGCCGGCAAACAACTCTTTATTTCGTTCAAAATCTTTGGTCATTTTATCCAGTGCGGCCTTTGCCTGCAACAAAGCGGCTTGAGCCTGATCCACGGCTAGTTGCTTCAATTCTGGGTCGATTTGTAACAAGAGTTCGCCCTTCCCAACATGGTCACCCACTTCAAATCTGACCTCGGTTATCTTGCCCGCAGACTCCGAGGAAATAAGTACATCATGTAGTGGAAAGGCCGTGCCGGTTGCTGCAACCACATCAACAACATCACCGCTGCGAATGAGCTCCACTTCTACAGGCGTTTTAGTAATGGTCACTTTTTCCTTCTTATCACTCGCCTTTTCCTCCGAATCGTCGCTGGAGCTGCACGCATTGAAACTGCTTGCAAGCAAACATAGCACGCAGAGACCCTGCAATAAATATCTATTCCTGTTTAGCACATTACACCTTAACTGGTTGAAAAATTGAAATCTTAAATTATTGTTTTCGCTAAACTCTCGTTGGCAGGCTGAGCGTCGAGCCCATTTCACTAATCCCGCAAAGTCCCCATTGCCTTTCCCAGTTCTGCCATGGCTATCCAATAATCATAGCGCACACGAATAAGTTGAGCCTCCGATTCGGTGAGCACCTCCTGACCATCCAACACATCGATATTGGCTGCAAGCCCAACTTCAAAAGTCTTATCCAGCACACGCAAATTCTCAGTTGCCAGTTCAACGGCTTTTTGAGCAATGTAGTATTTTTTTATGGCTGTTTCCACCTGCAAACGAGCACGAATCAGATCTAACGTTAGCAATTGCTCACTTTCACCGGCAGTTTCCTGCAAGCGCCGTAATTCTGCCTTACTCTCTTGTAACCGGGAAACATTACTGAAGCTGTGAAATATTGGCATTTGCAGCGAAACACCAGCATTCCAAAAAGAGAAACTATCCAATGCAAGCGTACTATTTTTTTCCCAGCCCAACTGGTAGACAAAATTAAGCTTAGGTTGAAAGGCTGCCCAGGCCAGCCGAACGCCGGATCGTCCGGCAGCAACAGACGCAGATGCAGCCTTCACCTGCGGGTGAAGACTCTTACTCCTGTCAATTTGCTCCTCCAGAGTTGCTTGCAGCGGCTGTGGTTCACCGAGGACAGGACTCAGAGCAAGTGCTTCATCAAAAGAAATGCCAACAACTTGTTTAAGTGACGCCAACGCCAATTTTAAATTATTCTCGGCTTCCGCCACTTTCCCCTCGCTGTTTGCCGTTTGCACTTCCCAACGTAGCACGTCCGTACGGTTACGCATGCCTACTTCAAGCATATTGCGGGAACTGCCAAGGTGCGCCCGGGAAGTCTCAAGGCTCTTGCGGGAAAGTGCTACAAGCTCTTGAGCTTGTAAAGCTAATAGATAACGTCGCTTGACATTTAGAACAACGTCCTGTCGTGTGTTGTCAAGAAAGTGTCCGGTAATGTCCTTTTCAGCCCTGGCCAAACTGATTGCCGCCCAACTGGCGCCACCATTATAAATTGGCTGCACCACCTGCAACGCTGTCGAAAAATTATTTTCGTACGCATTAGGCCGAATATCATCTGGATCACCAGCGTTGAAATTTTCTACAAGCGTGCGGCCAACATCAACAAAAATATTTCCGCGCCGCACCGTACCTGCATCAAGACGAACGTAATTGAACAGCAAGTCAGCTTTGGGTAACAGATCCAAACCGGCGTTTCGCACTCTGTAACCAGATGCCGCATGGACTGCCTGCGCAGCGAGCAGAGAGGAATTTTGCTGTAAAGCAGTCTCAACAGCCTCATCCAGAGTCAGCAGGTGTCCGCGCTCCTGAGTAAGGACGGCAGACGCCGCTAACAAAAAACAAGCAACACTCAGCACAGCCCAAATCAGGAAACTCTTTTTCATGCTCATTGAATTGTTCATTCTGCTACCTGCTTAGAAACTCATTGCCTTTAATACAAAAACGCCACTGCAGCTCCGTGGCCCTGGAAATGCCGATTCTTGGACCTGTCACTATTTCAAATTCAGTCTGGCGGTTATTTTCTAAACAAATCGAATCACCTACATTTTCTCCATGATGGTCCGGTTTGATACCAAAGGCATTAAACAACTTGGCAGGCCCGTTTGTGAGATTTTTCAGTGTCGCGTTTCCACGCCGTTTATGCATGGCTTCAATTCCTGAGCGTGGCTCAACGGCTCTTATAAGAACCGCGCCGACACCCTCTTTTTCTGTTGTGACGTTCAAACAATAATGCATTCCATAAATAAGATAGATGTAAATCCGGCCATAAGTCTCCCTCAGCATAACGCCTTTATTGGGCCGGGTTACTGCATGCGAGGCTTCGTCTTCTTTATAGGCCTCAGTCTCGACAATCACGCCAGTACAATCACCATAAGTAAGCGAGGCTCCCAACAAAGCTCTGGCTACTTCCAGTGTATCAGAAGCAAAAAAATCTTTATCCAAAGGTTGACCCATATACTCAAAAGCAAATAATTTCACTTTTGTCGAAGAAATATAATGACTGGCGTGAGTAATAGCAAGTGTAGTGAACCTGAAAAACTACTTTTTTACCGGAAATAGTTGACCGAAGATTGTTTTTTTGATACATTGAACAAAGTGCAGTCATGACGCCGGTTACCTATCGATAATCCGGCTCTCGTCTGACTCGAAATTCACAACCCATGTAAGGTCGCTGAATGACACAGTAGGGCAAGCAAACTGCGCGCAACCAATGGTACCACAATATCCAAATCATAAACATTCATTTTTAGAGGTACAAAATTGAAAAACAAAACGTCACTGCTAAAAGCCTGTTCAAAGCTCATGCTGATTTTGCTTTTTGCATTTCTCGTTGGCTGCGAAGATTTCAAGGGTTGCCCGCCGATGAAAAAAACGACGTACATGACGAAAATTCACAGCTCCAAATTTATTGGTCAATGGATAAATACAAGCTACCTTGAAGTACTGCAAGCGAGGCGCTCAACCTACCGGGCACAACTTGCAACTCATGGGATAAGTACTATTAACATTGAACCACAATATCTCGAAACAAGTGAACTCACGCTTGTCAACAATATGCACGATGGTACGCAAGCCAAAGTGCAATTTATAAAGAAAAACAGCAAGTTGCTTACTTTTAGAAACACCGCAACAAAGCATGATGCGGTATTATCTCTGGTTGTGGTCGAAAAAGACACTGTTCTTTTAGTAAGTGACATCGAAAGCAAGCAAGAAATCAAGTTCAAAAAAATGCCACTCTATTTTGAGGGCCTAAGCGAATTCCTTAATCGTAGATTGTTTACCGGCAATTACCTCGTTGTCAAGGACGCTGAAAAAAACGCTCTCGAAAAGAACATAACCTTTCTTTCCAACGGCGATATAATCGGTCACAAATATTTTACCAAATATGAAATATGGTATGACTTCTACGATGATGTTCCGCAAATGGATACCGTGGTCTTTCGGGACAGGCGCGGCAAACAATACTGGTTTGGCTGGACCAGAAACCACACATCACTTATGCTCTACAACCTGGATGGAGAGGATGAAAACACAGCCAATGCAGAAGCAAAACTCTCTGAGCTTTACATGTTTTTGAAGCCTATTGACAATTAAGGAAATGTTATGAAATTATGCCGATTGCTTGCGTGTGCAAGTTTGTTGTTTTCTGCCTGTAACGCCAGAATGCCCGAAAAACCACCCCAGTTTGCCCAGCCACTGGCAATTATAAACGCTTTCCCAAAGCTCCTTTTTTCAGCGCCTGTGTTTTTAACTTCTAGCCGAGATGGAACAAACCGCATCTTTGTGGTTGAACGATCAGGAATTATTCACGCTTTTGCTAACGACTCAGCCGTAACCAGCACAGACACATTTCTCGACATTCGAGACAGAGTAACAGCCGGAGGTGAAATGGGGCTGCTCGGATTGGCATTTCATCAGGATTTTGAAAACAACGGCCTTTTCTATGTCGATTACACAACGGAGAAAAATGGGCCGAGGCGGACTGTAATCTCAGAATTTTCTGCTTTTGGCAATCAGGCGAATGTCAGCTCAGAGCGAACCCTGCTTGAAATTGAACAGTTTGCCGGCAATCATAACGGCGGCATGATTGAATTCGGGCCGGACGGCTTTCTTTATATTGGCCTTGGAGATGGTGGCGGCGCCAACGATATGGGCAACAACGGCCAAGACAAAACATCCTTATTAGGGGCCATCCTCAGAATCGACATTAACAACAAAGATGAAAACCTGGAGTATGCAATTCCGCCGGACAACCCGTTTGTCGGCCAGGGCGGAGGCGTACGTGCAGAAATTTATGCTTACGGTCTTAGAAATCCATGGCGTTTTAGCATCGACTCTGAAACCAATAAACTCTGGGTTGGCGATGTCGGCCAAAATCGAAAAGAAGAAATCAATATTGTTAATAAAGGCGGAAACTACGGTTGGCCACGCATGGAAGGTTTTGATTGTTTTTCCCAAAACAGTCCGACAAATCCACCAACAAATTGCGACCAAACCGGCCTGGAATTGCCGGTTAAGGATTACGGGCATAATCTGGGATGCTCTGTCACCGGTGGCTACGTTTATCATGGAGCAGGTCACCCGGAGTTAGATGGCGCCTATGTTTACGGCGACTTCTGTACCGGGTTGATCTGGCTGCTCAGACATGAAAATGGCCGAGTTACCGCAGACTCACTACTGCTGGAAACCAATCTATCCATATCATCCTTTGGCATGGATGAACAGCGCGAACTTTACATAATCAACCTTGGTGGACAAATCTACAAATTTGACAAGTAAATTTTACGTTGACACGCTCTCTGTTTTTCGTCGCCGCAAACATTCTACCAGGCAGGCCCCGAAACGATTCGGTCAGGTATGAAAATCGGGCCATATTACGCTGCTATCTCTAATTAATTTTAGGTAATTAAGATAAAAACATATAGTATTTCTTGTATCAATATCGTATATTCGAAAAGCCTTTATCAGTAATTGAAAGAATATCATTCCATGTCAGACACTGAACTCAAGAAAGAAGCGGAAGCAACTCAGGAGCCGTCCGCAAAAAAGCGAGGCCGCCCGAAAAAAGCCAAAGACGAAAAAACGCCGGTCAAGCGCAGACGCAAAAAAGACTGGGTTTCACTGATAGAGCTTATTGATAAAGAAGCAATCGTTGATTACGACATGACGAGCGACCTTAGTGAAACAGAAGCTATCCAGCATAAAAAATTTGGTATTGGCATCATCATAAAAGTTCTCGATGAAACCAAAATTGAGGTTGTTTTTGAAAGTAATAATAAGGTTCTCGTGCAAAACTGGAACTAAGAAACACAGACTATAGCAGCTCAAAGCGGAAGTCGGCACCGCGAAAAACTCGCTTATTAGGATTCAAACGCGCAAAATAGCAATAAAAAAATTAGTATCTTCATTTTCAAGGCCACCCCTTTTCATTAAGACAAAAAGGGGTTTTTTTACGAAATTATTAACAGAAAAAGACATCGTTTAAAGTAAGCAGGAGGGAAAAACATAATGACAACAGCACCACCTAAGATTGATATTGGCCAAGACGTCAGAGCGCTTTGTACTAAATGCAAAAGTGAAACCATACATGTGATTACAAAAATAGACGGAGATGTTATCAAAAAGGTCTATTGTAAGGCCTGCAACTCCACCCACGTTTATAAAACCCTGAAAACGGAAGCGGCTCGTGCAGCGAAGAAAACCGGAGCAACCTCAGCCACAGCCAGAAAGGGTCGCAGGAGTACCAAATGGACAACCCTCGTGGCCGACATTGAAGAAGATAATATTGTAGATTACGAAATCAGTAAAGACTTTAGCTCAATTGAAGTGATTCGCCACAAGAATTTTGGTGTTGGTGTCATTACCAAAGTGCTCGACACAAATAAAATCGAAGTTGTCTTTGAGGAAAACAAGAAGGTTCTTGCCCAAAATTGGCAAGCAGAGTAACAAATTTGAGTTTCGCAAAGGCAAACGAATGACATGAACCCGGCTCTTCTTAAACAAAACCCACTAACGCCGCCGATTGCCAACTACAAATAAACACACCTGAGCCGGTGCACGAAATCTGAAGGGCATCAGCGCAAAACCCAGTCCGTTGTTGATATTCGTGAACATATTTTGCACCAAGCGCCCCCTGTTATAATAGGGGGTTTCCACTTTAGCAAGCGTCACAGCTTTGCCAAACAGCTTAAGTACAATCTGCCCCCCATGCGTGTGACCAGCAAAAAAAAAGTGGTAACCACGCTCGGCAACCAATTCGATCATGGACTCAGATGGCTGATGCGTTATTGCAATATCGAGGACACCGCGCGGTTGTTGCCCCATCAAATAGTTCAAAGTATCCAGGTTTGTTTTTTCCCGATAATGGTTGGTGATAAATGTGAGCAACAGCCTATCATTCCCCAATTTTACAAATTGATTTGCGTCTTGCCATACAGCGATATTATGCGTAAGGAGAATATTCATCACTTTTTCTGAACCAATAAGCGCATCATGATCACCAAGACAGGCCACCACACCGCAACCGGATTTTACTTTTCCAAGCAACAATGCGGCCTCCTGGAGCAAATCCTCATTTGAGGCGGCTAAATCACCTGTGAAAATGACCAGGTCAGGAGCCAATTTGCTGACTTTCTTAAGATAGCGCTTGAGTCGGCGCACCCTGGTACGCTTGTCGAGCAAAAAATCACTAATGTGGACGATTCTGAGTCCATCGATCTTTCCACGTAGATTGTCGAATTTCACAGTAGTTTTCGAAACGCGGATCAAGAATGTATCCAACAGAATTCTAAAAATCACATAAACCGAATATGCTGCCAAAAATCCAAAAACGACATAATATTCATAATGAATCCAGGACTCCTTGAGCGGCTTATACAGAGGGTGAAAAGGCAACTTCAAAAAATCGATTAAAAGCAACCAGGGCGAAACCTCGGCTGCGAGAATTGCTCCAAAACCAAACGGCCATGCGAGCATATCAATTATTTTCGAGCGCCCGGCAAGAACAAGCTCCACTTTTTCAGGGGCAATCGTTTTAAGAACTATTAGCAGCAAAGGATAAAGAGAGCAAATTATAAGAACCCCGCCTAAATAAGGAAAAAGCGTGGCGCGGGAAAGACCTAAAACCACAGCGGTGGAGACGTAGATTTTGCTTCCCACATATAGGTAGGCAACGATAAGCAGAGGAAAAAGTGAAAGCAGTAGTCGCAAATTGATCGCTGATTATTGGTTAGTCCAGTAAGGCTCGAGTTCGACACCCGTCCCATCGGCAAGCCGATTCACGAAATTGAAATACCCCGTAATCTGACAGATATCCAGAATAGCGCTATCGCTAAATCCAGCCTCCCGCAACAACTCCACATCTGTCGATTCCATTTTCGCCGGCGTTACCGTCAGCTTGTAAGCATAACTTAGCATGGCCATGTCCGCAGAAGAAATCTCGGCCTGGCGAAAGTCCTCGGCGATTCGCGCAACCAAATCGTCATCTTTAATTAACCGACGGAGTCCCGCTCCGTGATGCGTTATTCAGTAGTGGCAGTTGTTTGCTGCCGAAACCACAACAGCAATCATTTCCCTCTGAGCCCGCTTTAGCTCGGAGCGGCCGAACATAAGCATCCTATAGAACTCGAAATGCCCTTTCAAAGAAGCTGGGTTCAAACTGTGGATCTTTAAAATATTGTCAACAGCACCATCCTTCGTCATACACCTATCGAACATTTCCTTGAGATCGCCTTGAGCATCACGCTCCGCAATCATCTTTATCCAAGCCATATTAGCATCCCCAACTTAAAAAATGTACTTGATTTTTGGGTGAATTTTGTTAGTTTTCCCGATGCATCAAACTGATGCACACCTCGCGTAAGAAAACCGCCATGTAAGAAGTTAGCAACTTCACTGAAAAAATCAATTTATTTCAGGAGACCCGAATTGCAGTCACAAGATTTTTACGCACTCATTGCCGATGAGTTAAAAGTTAATGCGCGGCAAGTGCAAAGTACCGTTGAACTACTAGACGAAGGAAATACACTTCCGTTTATCGCGCGTTACCGCAAGGAAGTAACAGGCGGCCTTGATGAAGAACAAATTCGACATATCGAAGATCGCATTCGCTATGTGCGCAATTTGGAAGAAAGAAAACAAACCATACTGGAGTCCATTGAGAAACAAGGAAAATTAACTCCTGAACTACAAGCTAAAATAACAAGAGCGACCATGCTGCAGGAGCTGGAAGATCTCTATTTGCCGTATCGGCCCAAGAAACGCACACGCGCAACCATTGCCCGTGAAAAGGGGCTGGAGCCTCTGGCTGAAATGCTGCTGGCACAGGAACTCGAAAGTGGCGAACTCGATGAAATCGCGCAACAATTTATTGATCCTGAAAAAGAGGTCAATAACACCGAGGAGGCCTTTTCCGGTGCCAGAGATATCGTGGCCGAAACCATTGCATGCGATGCAGATGTAAGAAAAGATATTCGTAAATTTACTTTCAGGACAGGGCTTATGACTTCAAAAGTCCGTGACGGCAAAGAACTGTCTGTCTATGAAATGTATGCAGACTACTCTGAGCTGGCCAAAGCGATTCGGCCGCATAGAGTGCTTGCGATGAATCGAGGAGAACGTGAAGGCGTCTTGCGAGTAAGCCTTGAGGTTGAAGAAGAGCCTGCGTTGAACCTAATACATAAACGATATTTAAAAAATAAAAAATCCGTTTTTGTCGAGCAGGCAACCCTGGCAATGGCTGATTCCTATCACAGGTTGGTTGCCCCGGCAATTCAGCGCGACATCCGCAATCACATGACAGAGCAGGCAGACGAACATGCCATTGCCGTTTTTGCTGAAAATGTGAGAAACCTCTTTCTGGCGCCCCCTGTCCGGGAAAAGATTATCATGGGAATCGACCCGGGATACCGCACAGGTTGTAAAGTGGCGGTTATTGACGAAACAGGAAAATATATCGAAGGCATTACAATTTACCCGCATCCACCCCAGAAGCGCTGGGATTTCTCCAAGCAACAACTTCTGCAGCTCATAGAAAAACACAATGTCGGAATTGTCGCCATTGGCAATGGTACCGCAAGCAGGGAAACCGAACAACTCGCGGCTGAGCTGATTGCAGAACTAAAGGCAGATTTATTCTATGTTATTGTCAGCGAAGCCGGCGCATCCGTCTATTCTGCTTCGCCGGTTGCTAAAGAAGAATTTCCGGACTTACCGGTGGAAATGCGTGGTAATATATCTATTGCCAGGCGGCTCATGGATCCGCTATCGGAGTTGGTAAAAATCGATCCAAAATCCATAGGTGTCGGGCTCTACCAGCACGATGTCAACCAAACACGTCTGGCAGACTCGCTTGATCGCGTTGTCGAGTCGGCCGTGAACTATGTGGGTGTCGATCTCAATACCGCTTCAAAATTATTACTGAAATGTGTGGCCGGCATCAATAGCCGGACAGCCCAAAATATAGTAGAATACAGAGAGCAGAATGGTCGATTTACTTCTCGCAGTGAATTGACCAAGGTCAAAGGACTTGGCGACAAGGCATTTATGCAATCTGCCGGCTTTCTCCGTATTCCGGACGGCGATATTTTTTTGGATGCTACCGCAGTTCACCCGGAGTCATATTCAGCAACAGAAGCGCTTCTGAATATTCTGGACTTAGAAGAATCCGATGTCAAAACGGACGGCTTAACTTTGAGGCTGAAAGTTCAGCAAAGCAATAAGAGAATGACTGAGATTGCCTCTGAGTGCAGAGTAGGTGTGCCAACGCTCGAAGATATTATCGAAAGTCTGGAAAAACCAAATCGCGATCCGCGTGATGAAATGCCCAAACCCATTTTGCGCAGTGATGTGCTCAAGCTGGAAGACCTGAGCGTCGGCATGGTCCTAAAGGGCACAGTCAGAAATGTTGTAGACTTTGGCGCGTTTGTGGATATTGGACTCAAAACAGATGGGCTGGTGCACAAGAGCATGATGGCAAAGAAGTATGTGAAAAACCCAATGGATTTTACCTCAGTCGGAGATGTCGTCGATGTGAAAGTTCTGAAGATCGATGCGGAAAAAGGCAGGATTAGCCTGAGTATGGTTCTCGATTGAAAACGCGGACTGGGGCGCAACAGCAAAGCATTGCTCCCCAGTCTCTTATTCGTTCCACATGTTTTACTGCTTCGCTATATCTTTTTTTCGGAACAGTTACTTGAAAACAAACGTTTTGGGCCCAGTCGCCTGCCGCTAACCCTCAATCCCCATCTTTTGTTTTAACGCTGCAAGTGAATCTGAAGCTTTTGCGGCAGAAGGAGATTCGAGAGCCTTGTCGATTTCATCGTCAATCCCCAGATTCATGCTGGCGGAAATATCGCCATAGGCATCTGCCAGGGCCTCTTCTTCCTCCACCTTGTTTTTCATCTTCTCCAGCATGGCGATGGTGCTGGAAGAATCAACACTGGACAGTTGCTGATTTATTTTACGCATTGAAGATGCGGTCCGGGCACGGGCCTTAAGAGTCACCAACTCGGTTTCGTAGCGAGAGATGGTTTGCTTTAGCGTTTGTACTTTTGCTTGCAGTTGGTCGGCCATTTGTTGTTGTGACTTGTAATTGGCCTGAAAACCCGAAGCCTCGGTGATGGCGTCTTCTTTTCTTGTCAGGGCCTGGCTCGCCAGGCTTTCAGCTTCAGCCTTGTCGATACCGCCGCCTTCCATTTTCTGCAATAAAAGCATGGCTTTACGCTCATAGTCACCAGCGAGTTTTTTCTTGTCGTCTGCATCTTTTTTCAGCCGAATCGCGGTGGCCTTCACCTGCGCGAGCGCAGTCATGGCACCCTGTAAATCTTTCTTGAGATCACGAATCCCCTGCTCTGTCATTTTGATTGGATCTTCGAGTTTGTCAACAATTGAGTGGGCCTCGGATTCTCCCACCTTAAAAATTCTCTGAAAAATGCCTGCCATTATTCTATCTCCTTTTTGAGGATTCCGTCACCCATTTTGCAGAACGCTTTAATCGTTCCAGGATGACTTTCCTTTTTATTATTTACAAGAATATAAATCACAACCGTTGAACTGACTATTTTTTCGAAAATGCAAGAAGCTCGGTGCCATACTCGGCCATTGCCAGAGATAGCGACCGTATAGAACCTTCAATTTCATTTAAATCAAGATTTTCAAGTTGCAGTGTATCGCGAAAAAAGACGAATTTACTGTCTTCGTCGAGCACGAACGCCCCGTGCACCAGGGCGCGATTCATCTGCAAAAGACGTTCAAAAAAGTCGTCAGACGTCTTAGGTGTTTCCATAATAAGCTGCTCCAACACAACAATCGGCGGCTCACAATCCACGATAAGGTTGCTGATACCATTTTCTTCGTCGTTCACCACTACCAATTCTTCAGCCTCATTTTCATCAACAATTTTCAGATCAAGATCAAGCAAAAAGCTCTTGACTTTATCGAGGTTCTCTGACATTTTTTTTCTCCTGTGGTTTCTATTTTTTGACATTAATTATTAGACAGTTCTTTACGAAGTTCTTCATAAGCACGATTCAATCCCTGGGTCAACTCATGCGCTATTTTACGTTTTTCCGGATCACTCGCGTGTAAGTCCGGATGGTATTTTTGCATTTGTTTTTTCCAGGCGCTTTTTACCGTTTTCAGATCTGAGCCGTATGGCAACTCCAAATTAGCATAGTAAGCAGCAAGCACAGGATCGGTGTTCACTTTCTGTTGTCCTGGCCCATTTTCGGCATTGGCCGCCTCGTTCTTCGGCATAAACCCGAGTAGATCTTCAATTCCGTCAACTTCAGCATCACTTGAATTTATTCTTGAACGAGCAATTTTGTAGAGGCGATTAATGAGACGCATGTCAAATCACGGTCCTGCTTTTTTGACCACCAGCTGTAATTACAATCAGATGATCCCCCTGGCCAACCACAATATTTTCATCCGGATTGGACACAACCTCCCCCTTGTCACCACGCTGAACTGCGAGAATTGTGTAGTTATATTTTTTTTTGATTTCGGTAAAAATATCAATAAATGACTTATCAATCATCTCTTCAGGCACCGGAATCTTCGACAGGTCATTTCCATAGCGCAGGCTTAGTAATTCTGAAACTACTTTGCTGATTCCGTGATCCACTGTTGCCCGGGAAACCAGTCGGCTACTGAATTGACTGCCGACAATAATTTCATTTGCATTGGCACGTTCGCAATGCTGTACATTTGCTTCACTCTCAAGCTCAACGATAGTGTAAACACCGGGATACAGACTTTCAACCGTCAGCGTTGTTAAAACCACCTTGGCATCGCGGGCATTTGCATCGAGCCGGTCATCACCAATGATCACAGCCGTTTTGGCTTGAGCCAGATTAGCGCGCCTGAGTGTTTCTTCATTTACGCTGCCATTAATAAAGTAAAGTTCATCATCATCAATGGGTTTGGTCTCCAGTTCCGCTATCAATACCAACGGCGCGGACTTCGTGCGCGGATCCATACGCAACTCATGAATAATATCTTTGGCCCGATAGTTCCACTCGCACAAAATGATATGATCTTCAAATTCGAACGAACGCATACCTCGATCTTCTTTCATTTTTCTCTCAACAAATATACTCGCAATAGTCGCGGTAAACAAGCCTAAAATGCCAATTCCAAAAATCATCACAACAACGCTGACGACCCGGCCGCCGAGTGTTTGTGCGGAAACATCGCCGTAACCCACAGTCGTGACTGTGGCGAAAATCAACCAGAGTGCCGAGTAGAACGACAGCTCAGGCTCAAACAGCATTAAACCACCAGCCCCAACCAAGATTAAAATTGCTACAATCAGCAGGATGCGGTCGATATTTTCGCGCTGTAGAGCTTTTCGCAGAAAATTAAGTTGTGAAAAAAATTGCTTCATGCTACAGCGTTTTTAGTATTAACCTGCCAATTTGCGTATGAAAACATTGCCACCTCAGATGCTAATAAACAAATGAGACGTAAACTTAACCTTAGTAAATATCCCATTCGCCGTTCAGATAATAATGATGAACCGCCAAATCTATTTCATCGTTAACTTTTATATCGTCAAGCTGTTCAAAGTAGCCTTTGCCAAAATGCAGCATACTCACCATGGCATCTTTGTTGATAAACCGTGTCTCCACATTGGAAAAAGTGAGTTTTATCGCTTGCTCCCTTAATTTATTGGAAGAAATCTCTTTTGCTTTCATTCCCAGAACCCAGCCCCACTCACCCATGGTTGGAACGTGATTGTGGTATGCAATTGCCGGTATACCGGCAGCGCGCATGGATTTCAGGATAGACAAAAATGCATCCCGGCTGAAGAACGGGCTGGTTGCCTGCGTAACAACAACACCTCCATTACCCAGGTGACGGCAAATGAGCGCATAAAACTGACGTGTGTAAAGACGCGCAAGACCCACGGTTTTGGGATCAGGCAAATCGATAAGAATAACATCGTAAAGTCGCGTATCTTTTTTCAAATAAATGTAAGCATCTAAATTGACGACTTCCACACGTGAATCGTTCAAAGCACCTTTGTTCAACTCAAGAAAAACAGCGTGGCTCGTCCCAAGATGGGTCATGGCGGGATCGAGGTCAACAACTGTTACCTGTTCAATATCCGGATATTTCAACAGTTCGCGCACGGCCAAACCATCCCCACCACCAAGAACCAGAATATTGCGATGCGACGCACTTAAGCCAATAGCCGGATGCACCAACGGCTCGTGGTAACGCTCTTCATCGTAACTACTAAATTGTTCATTGCCGTTGAGATAAAGCCAATAATTGTCCTTCCATTGCGTCATCACGATACGCTGATAGGGTGTTTGCTCTGTGTAGATAATCTGGTCACGATATTTTTGCTGCTCACCGTACAAAATAATCGGCTTTGCCGCTACAGCAAGTATGCCAATCAAAACCGGAACCAGAATAAAACCAACCGTGAGAGAAAATTTATTTTTGAGGAGTGAATGGTATTTCAGGAACAACGCAGATGCTACCAGGAAATTGATACTGCCAAGGACAATGGGCGTGTAAGTGAGCCCAAGCCGCGGCAGTGCAAAAAAGGCAAAGAACAATCCGCCAACGAGCGCGCCATAATAATCGTGCTCCATCACAGAACTGATATTGACCCGCAATTCTTCAAATGTGTTGTTCAGCCGGGTGGCAAGTGGAATTTCAATGCCAATCAAAATGCCTATTGCTATTGAAAGCCCATAGATGATCGGCGCGATATTGAGAATGTAAGCGCTGAGAAAATAGGCCAAAGCAGCGCTCAAAGCACACAAAAGCGAAAGTGTAAATTCAACCAGAACAAAAACATCGAGCACCGGTCCGCGCACAGACTTACTGATGCGGCTACCAATCCCCATAGCGAACAACATAAATGTGAGCGTCAACGTCCACTGTAATACAGCATTGCCAAGCAAATAGCTGGCTAAGGTTGACAGCACATATTCAGCCACAATGCCGGCCAGGCCGGTGGCAAAAATACAAGCTTTGAGGACGAAACTCTGGCTCAGTTGTTTCGGGCCTGATTTGCTTAAAGTCGCACCGGGTTCAGAGGAAATATTTGTTTGCGTATTTGCTTCAGGCATGAAAAAAATTATGAAATTAAATTGGCCCGTCTTTATCGCCTCGTCTAACGAGGACGGGCTAAAACTGAAACAGGATGTGGTCAAAAGAGAAGGTGCATTCAATAAATAGTCGCTGAGCACCTAAAGAGCCACTCGCAATTGCTTATATCTCGCAGGGAACTCATTTTACTTTTTCGCTGTCCTGTCCGGCAAACGGCAGTGCTCCAGTCAATCAAAAAAAGCGATTTAATCTGTACGAGTTCTTACACTACCCAGCCAAGCAGCATCGACGCGGCAATATAGGCAAATGCTTCAATGGCGCCGGCACCAATATTCGGTGTATCCTGCTGTACCAACTCTTTGGTAAGGCTTTCCCCGGGAAGCAAAAGCATATCTGCCAAAAGTCGCAACACGGGCATTAAGATCAAACCAAATAACACAAACCCGCCAAACTGGACGAGGTTAACTTGCCAGGAAATAAAATCACCAGCCATGCCAATGCGGATGACATTGCCAATCGCTATCAACATGCCGGCAAACGCAACTCCCACGGCGACATTGTCTTTTTCAATTTCATCGTGAACATCGAACGGCGTAATGGCATTGTAAACGAAACTTGCGACCACAAGCACCGCCTGCCCAATAATCCAGAAAGCGGCTGCGGTCATAAGATCGCCACCCTCTCCGGAAACAGCGCCATAAATAATCAAGCCAACTGCGATGTGGTTGGCTGCCTCAACAACACCGGTGCCGGCATTGCGATCATCAATAATTTCTTTGACGTTATCGAACTTATAGAGGATGATTTTGTCGTTGACAAAGGAGGAAAAATTCAACAAAAAGATCGCCGCAAGGCCGTAAAACAGAATATCAAAAACGTCGTCAACCCAGTAGGTCGAAGGTCCTTCCAGCACACCGCCGAGAGCAAAGACAAGCCCTAAATAATAACCAACCACTGCAATTGCAACTGCAAAATTATCCCTTTTTACTAATTGTTCTTTCAGGTCAAACCGCTTGTTCACACGGTCATAAACAACCTTGCCGATTAAGAACATGACAAAAACAGAAACCAAATAAATTAATGACGTCACCACCTGGTCGAGCGTCATGGCACCCTCCATATTTATTCTGATTAGATCCTGGCGCGGCATACCCCGCATAATGCGTGGAAATTAAAACCGCGAAGTAAAATGCTCAACTCATAGCACCCTAAATGTAATGCAGAAACGCCTGTTCAAAAAACAGTCAGTCCCTATTTTCCAAATCCGCCACTGCGTCGACTCCTGAAACCGCTCATGCGGCTTCGTCGAGTCCGGTTCTTCACTCTTTGACTAAAACGCGACTTGCGAGCAGCATCTCTCTGTGTTTTTCTTTGATAAAAGTTTGGGTTGCTGCGTTTGGTGTAGCTACCACTGGTGCCATACTGACGATTGTTCCCATAATAGGGGCGCCCACTATGGCGAGAATCTCGATAGGTGTTCCAATGCGAAGAATAAATCGGACCACGCATCATACCAAACATGCTGCTGAAAAACGCATACTTACCATAAAATGACCAAAAAGAATTTCCAGACGAATCTTGCCGCCATTGACCGTAACGCGAATCCCCGACATATTGGTAGCCCGGTGGGTAACGATCCTCTGAAATCTCATTGTCTTTAGATTTTGACACCAGCACCATACCAAGATAGTCTTGATGTTTTTCGAAATCATCGCGTTCGACCCGGTACCAATCTGTAATGGCACTCTGGTAAGTCAGTGAATCGCCCGCACTCTGCTTTTCGCCATAAACCACTTTGTAGCGATGATAAAAATCCTTGAAAAAATTTCCATCCTCTTTCATGTCAGCGAGCACAATGGAAAATTCCGGATATTTGTTCAGGTCTTTTTGCAGACGATTCAACGGTGTGTTTGCCCCGCAGGATAGCAGAAACAAAGCCGCAATTGTCAAACTACATTTTTTGAGCATAGTACCTTTTTCTCCAAATTAGTGGCAAAAGTAACCTGTTCCTTGCACTTCTTTCTTCTAGACACTGCCCGGTAAGATATTCGTGAATTCATATTCTTCTACGTAAATTCCTGAAGAAGATTCAAATTCTGTTTCGCCCCACTGCTCAATGGTCACAAAACTCTCGTCCTCTTCATCAATGAAATCCCAGTAAACAAACTCGGTCGGCTTCTGGCCCTCTTTGTGCATCCGCCCTGAACCAGATTCATCAAGATAGTAGGTCTTATCCTTGCAGACGATCTGATTTGGCGGATCATCATTTTCAATTATATGTTTGCGAACATCACCATCGATCGCACCAATGGGCAGTTTCTTGTAACTTTTCCAGGTAACTTCATCATCTTCAGATCGGCCAAGGTATAGAATTTCCCGGCCACTGCTGAGCTCCCATTCCTGAGTGATACAGCCCTCACCATAATCATAATGGTAGGCATCGGTAACCTCCCAGGTTTTGAGATCATAGTCCAGCATATAACCGATTTTCAATTTTGACAGCACGAGATCCGCAATCGGATCAAACTCGTCGTCATCTTTTTTTCGAAAAAGGTCTTTGAGGCTCATAATTCCTTCCCTCTTTCCCACCGCGTAGATATCATTTGCAAATCCGTAAATTAACGCAAACCAACAGCAGCCAAATAACAAAATTCAATCCGGTACTCTGATGACCGTCAGTCAAAAATGCGATAGCTCTTCAACCCCCAGCTCAATTCCTGTGTTGTTACTTTTACAATGCTGGCCGTTGGCACAGCCAGCAGCATTCCAAAAATGCCAAGAAGGTGCCCGCCAATCAGAATAACAACAATGATGGTCAAAGGGTGTAGTTCAACGCTTTTTGAAACGATAAATGGCGACACAAAAACATTTTCAAAAAGCTGAATACTGGCAAAAGCAACGATGACAGCTACGATGGCGCCGAACTCTCCTGTATCCAAAAATGCAAGCACAATGGCCGGCAATGCGCCAACAAGGGGGCCGAAGTATGGAATCATGTTGGCCAGTCCGGCAAGAGTGCCGATGAAAAAGTAGTAACGAATTTCCAGAAGGTAAAGGGCAAAAATACTGAGAGAGCCAACAATCAAGGCCACCAGGAGTTGACCGCGAATATAACGGCCGAGCTGCGCATTTATTTTATGTACGATTATCAAGGCCATTTCAAAATAACGATTGGGAACCCAACTGATGAGTGTCTTTTTAATGCGCCGACCGTCTTTGAGAAAAAAGAAAGTGATAAAGGCCAACATGATCATCGAAACCACAGCCGACAAAACATCAACAACAACTGTAAAGCTCTGCTTCAAAACGTCATTGACTTTTTTTGTAATTTCTGCTTGAACCGTCGGGCTGGACAGAAAAGGAATGCTATCACCGATTTTTTCCCGCACTTTCTGCATCACATCGACCGGAGACTGCTCATCAATACCGGCACTGATTTCATGTAACTCATGCGAAATAATGGGTGCGAGAAATTTAAAGCCCGCAATCGCTAAAAACACAATTACAGCAAAAACCAATATCGATGCGAGCCCCCGGTTGATCCCCCGATTTTCACAAAAATCGACAACCGGCGATAAGATTAATGACAAAAATATGGCCGTAACCAAAATTGACAGGACTGAATGCAAAGCAGGAAGAAGTGTAAGCACCCAGAAAAAGACCATGGCCATCAAGGCCCAGAGCGCTATTTTCCTAACAGCATACGCCGGCAATTTCAAAGTCAGGGTTTGGTGTGAATTATTCAAGGAATCAGGTCCATTTTCCTTAATGGGGTTCGCACACAAGGCGCTGTTTTTTGTCAAGTAATTACTTTGGAATCATCAAGTCGTGCCCAAACGGACTGCAATTCTTCGTTGGTGTGTTTCAGACGTTCACCGATCAGTTGCGCAAGTTTGAACAACAATTTATTGCCAAGCCTGGGCCGGCGTTCAATCAACTCAAGTAGATCCGGCCGGAAAAGCCCAAGGATATCTGACTCCTGTTTTGCAACAGCAGAAGCAGACCGGGGTGACTCATCAAGCAATGCAAGCTCGCCAAAAAACTCGCCACGCCTTAACTCAGCCAACTGCTCTCTCAGGGTTTCGGTCTTGTTTTTGAAGATAGAGATTTCCCCCTGCTGCACGATGTACATGCCTACACCGGGTTCGCCTTCATGAAACACAATCTCCGCTTCCCGGTAACGACGCCGATGTATGATCCTGACAAATTCTTTTAATTCTGACTTGCTCATTTCAGTGAACAATGGAACTTTCCGCAAAGTCGCCAGCATCGTCTGTTCCTGACCGTTTTCTTTCCTGAATACGTTGCCCCAAAGCGCATCGCCCACTTTGAAATTGAATGTTGAGTTGTTTTGCTTACTTTTTTTGCCTGGCATCAAAACACACAATTGATTTTTATTCTGAGAAGCGCAATATAGCTATCCACAAATCATTAATCAAGGTCAATTTCCGGCTAAAAAGCCAACCTTTCATGCTGGGTCAATTCATACACTTTGCGCAGGACGGCTTCATCACCCGCAGACATTTCGACATTTCGCCTTGCCATCACCCTTTTGGCAGTGCCCAGCGCCCTGTCAAAGTCATGCACCTTCAAGCTCTCGCTGCCACCCCACGAAAAAGAGGATAAAAACAAGGGCGGAAAGAAAGGGCCGAACACATTGGACATCACCCCAACAACCGAGCCGGTGTTAAATGATGTGTGAATGGCCGTTTTCGAGTGATCTCCCATAAACAACCCCACAAACATACTGCCGCTATCCACTTTTTCACCATTAATAGCGACTTGTACCGAAGCATAATTATTTTTTAAATCGCTATTATTTGTTGCTGCGCCAAGATTAACCCATTGGCCAAGATAGGCATGGCCCAAAAATCCATCATGCTGCTTGTTGCTGAAAGAATGAATGATGGATTCGGCCACTTCTCCTCCTACTTTGCACATTTCGCCAATGGAGGTGCCTTTATAAATCTTAGAGCCGATTTTGACAACAGAATTATCTCCAACATAAACCGGTCCCGCGATAACCGAATTGGACATAACCGTTACATTGCGACCAATGTAAATCGGACCGAACTCCGCATCTAAAACGACCCCAGGGTGTATTTTTGAGTTTGTGTCAATATAAATTTTTTGTCTGTTTAACAAAGTCACTGACGCGTGGATTTGTCCGTGTATTTCCCCTCCCTTAGCCAGAAAGGAAAAATCGCTGACAATTTCTGCAGAATTCTGATTGACCAAATCCCACGGGTACGATATGAAACCGGCATCAACTTCAATACGCTCTACTTCAGAGAACGTCGGAGAATTAAAGTCAAGCAAACGCCCAAGTTCTACTTTGCGGCTTTTTTCCTTTTTAAGAAAAGCGGCAACAATTTCATCGCCACAAAAATAAATGCACTCACTATCGGTGCCAATAATTTTATTGCGCAGGGCTGAGTTAATCAGAACGCGTCCATTGAAAAACAGACATGCGTCACTATTAATTTTGTTCACAAGCACGCCAGGGTTTTGCTCCGAAATTGTTGCAGCAAGATAGTCGCGACAGTGCAGACTGACTGACGCAGTGGGGAAATTTTTCAGCAGTTTTTCTTTCAGGGAAGAGAGCCCGCAGCGCAACTCATAAACTGGCCGGGTTAACGCCAAAGGGTTAAGCTGAGAGGCTTTCGTGTCTTCAAAAATACAAATGGTATCAAAGCGGCATGGATTTGCGGTTGTTGCATTCATAGAATAAACTTCCGGTCTACACTATTTTTGTGTTAAAAGTAAACTCAGCTTCCTCGGTAAACCCTGTGTCTTTTTTATGCAGCACTCAGGCTAAAAACAGAGCTTTCCCAAAATCGTTGCACCGCTAGCCCCGGTTGCCGAGGGCACATTTCCGGAATTTCCAGAAAGCGTTTCATTGGCCAAAACAGCAAAACAAATGGCTTCCTTGGCGTCGGATGACAAACCAAAAACATCGGTTGTTTTTGTAACTGCAGGTGCCAGTTCGGCCTCAAACCGGTTCATCAAATAGCGGTTGTGCGTGCCGCCGCCACTGATAATGAATTCATCAACAAGCAGGTCCGGCGCAACATCTCGTCGATAAGCTTCGGCCAGACTGCGCACTGTGAACTCCGAGGCGGATGCAATAATATCATTTTTCTGCATATTTAGTCGTTTTGCTTCCTGTAAAAACGATTGCGCAAACTCAGAACCAAACGCCTCCCTGCCGGTAGATTTAGGCGGCAGGATCTCAAGATAAGGGTGCTTCATCGCAAAGTCAAGCAACTCAGGGGAGACATTGCCCTGCAAAGCTATTTCGCCACCGAAATCATAAGGAATGGCGAATAGCATCTGCATTAGCCAATCAATAAGCATGTTTCCCGGCCCGGTGTCGTAAGCATGCACATCGTCAATGCTGCCTGCCGCTTTAAGCAAAGTAAAATTGCTAATGCCGCCAACGTTAACCAGTGCCCGATTTTTTTCTTCTGAGCGAAAAATGAGAAAATCAAAATACGGCACCAACGGTGCACCCTGTCCCTGCAAAGCCAGATCTGCGGGGCGGAAATCCGCCACAGTCAAAATTCCGGTTCGCTTGCAAATAACGGACGCTTCTCCAATTTGCAAAGTCGCACGAATATCGATGCCAAACATTTTCTCACTCTCTGGCAAGTGATGAATCGTCTGCCCGTGCGACCCAATAAAATCAACTTTCTCAGGATCTACTTCAGCGGCCTCAAGCAAAGCAAGCGAGGCTTGTGCGAATAATTCGCCAACAAGCACATTCATTCGACAAATTGTTTCAACGTTGCCACCGCCCGGTTTTGATATTTCCAAAAGCTGCTCGCGCAGGCCGGCCGGGTAGGCATGGTTGATGAAATGTAGCAGCTCGACTTGCGTTTGCAGACCGCAGCCCTGAATCTTAACCAATGCCGCATCAATGCCATCTACTGAAGTTCCGGACATCAGGCCAATGCCCAGCCTTGTCGATTTAGATTGGAGGTTTAGCAATCTGTGCATATCAGTTTGCGGCTTCTTCTTTAAAAAACTGTAAAGTTACCCCGGATGCTCGTGCCTCAGAATGGCGAAGGTGTTTCTCCTCGCAGGATTTGTCCGTAAATCTCACCGAGCACATCCCACACCTTTTGTGGGTTATCGCTGCGATTGTAAGACATAAAAGCATTGCCATAATAACTCCATGCAGCGAGATTGCGCACGCCTGCTTCATAGGCAACAGCAGCAGCCTGACGCAATTCATCCTCACGGCCGGCTGTTATTTTGTAAGCTTGAATCCACATTTGTGGCTCCTTGCCGAATTGGTTGCACAGCTCAATCACATCACGTGAAAAGGCACCCACAAATGTTTCGACATCTTTATTAAAAAACATCCAGTACGGATCAGTCCCAAAAATATCAAGCGTCGGAATGGCAACAACACGCGACCAATCTGACATGCCTATGGTTGTATCCCTGAAAGGTAACATGCAAACGGCATTTTTCATACCCGCGGCCTGTGACGATTCACACAGTTCGTTAAGGAACTCAATAACGCTATCTTCTCTGAAAGCAATAATTGTTTTTTTGTCAGCTTCAAAAATGTGCCCATCATGTGACTTCTGGAATTTTTGATCGCATGCCGGGCAGCGACAGTACCAAACATCATATCTGTGTTTTTCTTTTATATCGATAAAAAAATGCGGCTCATCCCAAAACAGAACATCCGCACCCATTTCAGCCGCATCCTCGATCCAGGTTTGCATGAAGGCGCGAAAATCAGGGTGGTTAAAACAGACCGCCGGCGCAACCTCACCATCAGGAAGTATCTGGCAGGTCCTTAGATTTTTCAAAGCAAAACTGCTATAGGTCTCACCACCAAAAACGCGCCCAACACCCCAGGGGTCCAGATAAACCTCCAGGCCGGCATCCTTTGTAATTGCCACCATCTCAGCAATTGTGTCTTTGTAGAATTGTTGATCATTTTCAGAATATGTGTGAACCACAAAAGTGCAATTGTGCGACTTAACTTCATCCAGATCCGTAACAAAGTGCCGTGGAATACGGTTACCAAAATAACTAATACCGGTTTTGGTGGAAGTCCTCATCTAGGTTTTTCGCTTCTTCTTCTTCGCGGCAGGAAATAGAATATTGTTAAGAATCAAGCGATAGCCCGGGGAGTTTTTATGAAGGGATAATTGCGTCGGTGGATCATAGACAAAATGCTGATAATCTTCCGGGTCGTGGCCTCCGTAAAACGAAAAAGTGCCTCGTCCATAATTCCCGTGTATGTACTTAACTTCCTCTGTGCCTTCGACCTCGCCAAGAATCGTCACGGCCTTTTTGATCAAACTGCGCTTGAAGCCTGTGAGCTGGCCCATAAAACCGCGCACAACTGAAACATGATTTTGTGTCAACATTGTGGGCACGGGATCGTATTTGGCAGAAAACTCAAACAGTGTAAAATAATCGGCCTGGGCATTGCGTACACGTGGCATGTTACTGGGGGGATAATCAATATCTGAATGCTCATAAACCATGGGATTCGATTCTGGCCTGAAGTTTTCAAAGGCAAAGCTCTGAGAATAATCCAATTTCGACTGGGCATCCGGCTCGATTGGATCACCATCAAAAACCTCGGCAACAATGTCTGTGTGCATTGCAGCCAGCGCAAGATCGAAGGTATCGGTGGCTGAACACATTGCAAACACAAACCCACCCTTGGCTACGTACTCGCGAATAGCCAGAGCAACAGCTTTTTTTTCCTCTGACACTTTGGTAAAACCAGCCTTTTTCGCCATGTTTTCATTTTTAATCACTTCCTCAATATACCAGGGCGCGTTACGAAAATTGGCATAAAATTTACCAAACTGCCCGGTGAAATCTTCATGGTGCAAATGCAGCCAATCATACTTCTTCAAATCACCGCGAAGTACCTCCTCATCCCAGAGTGTTTCGTAGGGTATTTCCGCATAGGTCAAAGCCAATGTCACGGCGTCGTCCCATACCTGCTTGTTCGGTGGAGTGTAAATTGCGACCTTTGGCGCTTTCTCCAGCAGGATAACATCCATATTCCCGTTTTCCATCTCAGCATAAACCTGAGCAGCATCACCGGCAGAAATACTCTCAAACGAAACCCCTCTTAACCTGAGCTCAGTTTCCACTGCTGTGTAGTAATCAACCAGGAAAGCGCCGCCGCGGTAATTCAGCAGCCACTCAACATTAATTGTTCGTTCCAAGGCCCAGAATGCTACGCCATAGGCCTTAAGGTGATCTGCCTGCTTCAGGTCCATGGGTATCAATATTTTTTGGGCATTTGCCGGTGTGAAAATACTCAGCACCAAAGTGAAAGAAAAAGCAAAACTAAGTATCTTTTTTAATATCATTATATGGTTTGTTTATTGCAGAAAAATGACTATAGCAGCTAACTGTAGCGCAAAAAGATCCGACGCTTGCTTAAATCAGCTTTAATTGGTTTTCATTATTGAACGCAAATTGCGCAGCCTGGCTCGAACATCTTCAACATAAATACTCTCCGGGTAAGCAACAAGCACTTTTTCATAAGCAGTGTAGGCCTTTTGCAAATCACCAAGGCCAGACTCATAAATCTCTGCAATCCTCTTCTGGGCAAATGAAGTGTAAGGGCTTTCCGAATTTTCACGAATCAACGCTTCGAAATGGGCAATGGCATCGGCACAATTGCCACGGGCATTTTCTATTTCGCCAAGACTCTGACGCGTTTCATCAATGACGTTGGATTTAGCATGCTCGGCGACAATCTTGTTTAAAGACCGAACAGCATCTGTAAGGTTATGCGCGAGTTTTTGTTTTTCGGCTTGACAGTAAAGCCGCAATGCTTCCTCAGATGTAGTCTGATTTTCTGCGATCAGAAAACTTAATTCGAGAGCATCGTTCACATAGTCCTGGTTTACATTGTTGCGACCGAGTTTCTCAATAACTTTATCAAGATTTTCATTAGCAGCGGCATAGTTGCCCTCAAGAAATTGCAGATAGGCCATTTTGTAGTTTCCTTCATCACGTTGCTGCGAGCCAGGAGGCATCAAATTAAGAGAACGATCATACCAGATTATTGCCTTTTCAAGTTCCCCCTTTGCTGCCATGCAATCCCCGATTCTAAAATAGGCTCGGTGTGAATTTTTGCTTCGAGGGTACTTTTTGATCAACGCCTGATATGCGCTTTCCGCTTTGTCGAGTTCAAACAAATTAAGGAAGTAAAGCTCACCAATTTGAAATTGGGCCACCTGTGCCCACTGTGAATTCGGCTGACCTTCAACAAGTGTTTCAAACTGCAGAAGCGCTTCATTAATCATGCCTTGCTGCTGCAGTGAGGTCGCCAGACCAAACAGGGCTCTATAATAATTTGTTGATTTTGGATACTTCTTCATAATCAAGTTAAACGCTTCTCCGGCAAACATATGTTTGCCTGCGTTGAGGGCCTGGTTTGCAAAGAAAAGAAGCTCTTTGCCTTCGGCCTGTTTTTGCCTTCGTTGCGGCGCCTCCATACCCTCAAGCTGACGAAACTGTTCAAACGCCAGGGCGAATTCCTCTAAGCGCAAATAAAGATTGGCGAGTAATTTTCGAACAAGAAATTGTTGGCCGTATCCGGGAACACTCTCCCTCAGAATCACCACCACCTTTCTTGCTTGCTCCGGTTCCTTGGTATAGTTGACAATCCGGCTTTCAATGTAATTAAACTGATTTGGGTGACGTTCGAGATGTGTTAAATACTCCCGGGTCGCTTCGCTGTATTTTAAGCGAAGAACATAAATATTGGCCAATTCGAAAACAAAAAGATTCTCCTGCCCGAAAGACCGGCGTCCTTTCAGATACATTTTTGCCGCATCGTCATACAGGCGGTTCGCAATCATCGCATTTGCAATATACGTGTAAGCTGTTTTTTGTTTTTCAAATTGAACAAGCGCATTTTCCCACGTTTGAAATGCTTCAGGCTGGGCACCCTTTTTGTAGTAAGCATCGCCGAGATCGGCATAAAGGCGCACATTGTTGACTTTTTGAATCTGCGCTTTTATGATAAACACAAGCTCATCAAACTGTTTGAGGCGAATCATATTGCGCTTTACACCTTCGAAGTAGAGCTGGTTGGTGGGAACACTGTCAAAAAGCGCACGGTAGATTTTCAGGGCATTCACGTAACTGCCGCGTCTTTCATAATCCTGTGCTATGCGGATTCGGTTTTGAGATTGATTTTGTAAACGGCTTGCAGAAGCCTGTGGCCTGGCTGGTGCACAAAGCAAAAGGACCAATGCCGCACAAGCAACACCCACTTTTATTACGAATCTTGTTGCCATGAAATTAATTGGTTTCTCCAACCTCTTCTGCGCTAAGCGCTTCGAAGTATTTCTGAATCAACTCTTTATACTCCTTGGAATAGCCTTCCTTAATCGCCTTCAGAAGTTCATTCTTCAAAAGTTCCTTTTTCTGTCCGGGCCGGTTTGCCAAAGCCGATGGGCTCCTGGTCGTATAACTTTTCCCGGTTTCCGCTTTTCGCTTCCGGCTAAAATCACGCTCCTGCATCGACTTCTGTGCGTCCAGAAGACGAGAAAGTATTTTTTTCTGGCGATCAATGGTTCGTTTTGCAACCTGATTTCGCTGTAGTTCCGTAACGACGTCCTGCATATCTTGACTAACTTTGCCAAGATCTCCAAGCATATTAGAGCCTCTGCCAGCTTCCTTCATAAGTTGGCTCAGAGATTTTCTGACACCCTCTTGTTGAGCCGCCAGGCGCTGCATGGCCGCTTGTTGTTGCAGGTTCATGCCACCGCTTTTTTGTCCCATCCCTTGCGTTTGTTGATTTATTCCCTGTTGCTGCTGCGAAAGCCCCATCATCCTCTGCATCATCTCCTGAAAACCTATCCCGGAAGAGGCGCCGCTCAAACCTTGCATAGATTGCATTATTTGTGAAGCCGCTTCATTCAGGCCAGCCATTGCTTGTCCCTGATTTCCGGCGGACTTTCCAGGGTTTCTGGATTCCAGGCTCTGCAATGCTTCCTTCATTTCGTTCAACGCTTTGCCCATTGCCTGACCGATTTCCGGGGTGACAAAAAACGTACTCTGTGACAAATCGTAAAGTTGTTCTGCGACACGCCCAAGGCTGGACATGGTATTTTGTTGGGATTCAGCCATTTGGCGAAGTCCTGGTGTGTTGCGATCTGCGCCGGCAGTCTCTTTCATGAGTTTTTCTTGCTGCATCGATAATTTCAGCAAATCATGTGACGACCGTTTGAGCGCTTGCATTATTTTTTGTTTTTGTTTCTGGCTAAGTTCGTCTTTGGCAGATTGCAGAGATTGAGCCAGTTGCTGCAGCCCTTTAGACGCTTGCCGGCCACTTTTTTGTGCCCCTTGCATTTGCCCGGATTGAAACTGCTGCGAAGCCTGCTGCATATTCTCAGTCACACCGGACTGCTCCATTTCATTTTGTGCTTCCTGAACACGCTCCTGCGGCATATCAGGAAAACCGCTCATCTTTTTTGCCAGATCGTCCAGTGCCTTTTTTAAACCTTCAGTATTTTTCTGTATTCGGTTCTGTTCCTGCGCGTACTTTTGCCGCTCCTGCTGGCCAGTCTTTTCAGAGGCACTCTGGTTTAATTCTTCCTGGCGCCTGAGAAGATCCTGGGCCTTGCGCAGTGCCTCGTCAAGCTTCTGTTCAGCCTGCATTTTCTTGAGCAAATTCAGAGTCCGTTCCATGCTTTTGAGCATATCTTCCTGATTCGCCTGAAGATTTTCCATCGCCTCCTGCAGTTCCTTTGGATCGAGATCTTCCATGGAGCTTTGCAATTCTTCTATTTTTTCCCGCAACTCTTCTGTGAGCAAATCTTCAATCAGTGACTGTAGTTCGCGATACTTCTCAATGGTCTCCTGTGAAACCAGTTCGTTGTGATCCATGCGCTCGATCATGTTATCTACATTGTCCCGGAGCTCCTCCAATTGCTGTCGGACCGCCTCTTGTGCCCTCGCTGTTTCAGTAACATTTTGTTTCTCCTCCCAGTTCAACTCCGGATCCCGCACCATCTTTTGCAAAACTTCATCGAGTGTTTCTTTTAAATCTTGCGTTTCTTCAAACATTTTTTCAAGGCTTTCATAGGTCTCTTCATGTGTTTCTGAGACCTCTTCATAAAGCTCATAAATAGAAGGAAAGCGAACCCGGTAGCTGGCGCTTCGTGCCTGTTTAGCACCAGACACAAAATCATTGTCATACACTTCAGCAAAGTAAACGACGACATCCTCAGGCTGCAAACCAAGCTCGGATAATGCCCAGGTGAAATTGAGCAACAACTTGTCTACTGTCCCATTTTTCATCGGCAGTTCAACGAAAGATAAATCGGTTTCCTCGTATCCTTGTTCAAGAATGGTATAACCCAGTCGCGCCTTCGCAATGCCGAAATCGTCCTCAGCCTCAATGCTAAGCGGCAGCAGCATCTCTTTATCCAGATCCACATCCTGGCCGGGAAAAGTGATTCGAACAGCAGGTTGCTGATCTTCAATAACAGAAAGTCGGTACTCGATGGGATCTGAGTTCTCCAAACCCCGATGATCGACCAACTCAATATGGTAGCTTCCTGAACGCCGCAGGGTGAACTCACCGGACGCCTCCAGGCCGACAGCATTTAAATTTTGAATCCGACCATTGTCAAACACAAGTCTCGCAGTATCAATGCGTGTGTTTGTCTGTAACTTGAGCCTGGCGTGAGTGCCTTTAAGTGCGGAAATATCACCAACGTTTTCATCAAGAAGCTGACTGCCCAGTTTGGAATATGTCGGGTAGACTAATTTCGTTTGCAAATGCCGAACGAGTGGTCTCTCGAGAACTGCAATGGCAAATTCATCACTTTCTTGACGTTCCGCTTTTATATAGTAAAACTTGCCTTGTCGAATATTTTCAATAGTTCGCTTGTACACATTATCGCGGATGCGAATCAGCTTCAACTCATCAAATTCGTCGGACTCGTCGTTCCGGATAAACAGCGAAGGCCTGGGCTGTGCCTGGCCAAGTATATTCACAGTAATCTCAATCTCATCCCCCTTAACAACCCGGGCATTACCCGGAGTAATTTCCATTCTAAAATTAGCCTGGGTTGCAAACTCGGTTTGTGGATTTAACAACCGAACAGCCGCGTTGGAAAAGTCATTGGTAAACGCAACAAATAAAATCGCGACGACAACAAAAGCCACTGCCAGGAAACGGCCGGCCTTTTTTAAGCTGCGGCTATCAACAACGGCAAGAAAGTCCAGATCTCGGGTTTGCTCAAAAATAACACAAAGAGAAGCATCCGCCAAATCCAGAGAGTAGCCTTCAGTGTTTTTTTTATGTTTAGCAAAAACTTGCAGGGCATCGGCGAGTTTATCACGCACAACTGAGAAATGACGACCCACGCGTAATGCCAAATTGATATTGTCAGGGAAGGAGGGACAAAAAAGTCTTCTGTACAACGGGCGGCCAATAAACCAGAGCACGGCGCCAGACAAAAAAAGGAAGATCAGAATTGCAATGGTTAAACGAATGGTAGATGAAAAAGCCATGATCGCTTCCGTAATCACGGCCACGGCCAGAAACACGATGGCAATGCCGAAAAACCAAACAACTCCAGAGGAAAAATCCAGGTTCTTCTGGCCGTTTCGCAGGGCGCCAAGCCGCTTAACCAACTGTTGATAATAACTGTCTGCCGACTGCATGTTGCCTCAATTGGTCAAAGCGTAAACCATAATGTTGGTTCCCATTTCCATGGCCTTCTGCCGAACCTCCGGGGGATCGCTGTGCACATTCGGATCCGCCCAACCATCAGAAATGTTTGTATTTATTGTATAAAAAACAACCATTCTGTTTTCATGGAAAAGGCCAAAACTTTTAGGCGGGCCACCATCGTGCTCGTGAATTTTGGGCGCACCCTTGTCGAAAGTAAAGTGACTATGAAATATTTCATGAGAAAAAGGGACCTCTACAAGTTCCTTGCCCGGGAACACTTTTTTCATTTCATGGCGAAAGGATCTATCCATCCCATAATCATCATCCGCATATAAGAAACCACCGGAGGTCAAATAAGTCCGTAATCTGTCAGCGTCTTCTCTTGTAAAGGAGATCTGCCCGTGGCCTGTCATGAAAATCACCGGATATGAGAATAAGTCTTGATCCGAAATCTCAACGATTTCCTCTAATTTGGCAACAGAGATATTCGTGTGGGAGGATAGGAACTTCATAAGATTGGGGATAATCGAGGGATCATTATACCAATCGCCGCCACCGGCGTACTTCAGTCTGGCAGGAACAAAATCGCTACTGAGAGATTTTGTTTGCGCATTCAAACTGAAACAAATGCTCAACAAAATTATAATAGAGAGTCTAGGCACCATCTTTAATTTTTCTAGTATATTCGAATGCCAACAATGACAGCCATTGCAGTTGCAGCCGCAATCTTTGTGAGTTTACCACCAAGCGTACCAAGGAAAGCGCCAAACCCAACCCGAAGCGCTTTTTCCTTATCTCGCGTCTGCGCATATTCCAGTAAAGTGGCCCCGGCAAATGCACCGGCAAATGCACCGATAATTGTACCAACGATGGGCATAATGGGGGTCATCCAGATGGCCCCGACAAAGCCACCGATAATAGCGCCAAACATACCCTGCCTGGAAGCGCCATACTTTCCTGCCGTTGCTGCACCAATAAAAAACTCAATGGCCTCGGTCATAACCGCTATGACAAACAACACCGCTAACAAGCCGGCAGTCATTTCGCTAAAGCTGGTTAACCAACCATAAATCAAACAATCCACCACCATAATAAACGTGCCCGGTATACCAATTGGGATTACCAAAATGCCCAACAGCATGACCAGCCAAAAGGTGATCTGGCCCAAAATTTCAAAAAAGATCATAAGCCTTTCAATTCAATATAAACGCCCTTTTTTATATCCTCAACGTACTTCTCAAACTCATTTGTGCGTTTCAAGTCAAGCGCCCATTTTTCAATCTGTTCCCAGTCCTTCGAAATTTCTAGCTTGCGCTCCGCACGCCTTTCCTCTACCTTGATAAGATGCAGGCCAAAACGGGTTTTTACCGGTTCTGAAATATCCCCCTCCTGCAGATTTGCGACTGCTTCCTTGAAAGCTTCAATTTGAAACTCCGCCGTATCAAACCAGCTCAGGTCGCCGCCTGAGAGGGCTGTTTGCTCATCTTTGGAATTCTGCTTAGCCGCTTCAGAAAAGGTCAATTCACCGGCCTGGATGCGCTCATTAAGTTTTTCAAGTCTCTTCCGGGTGTTCTCCTCATCATCTGGGGAGCTATCAACGCGAAACAAAATATGGCGGGTGTTTATCTTCACGCCTATCTTCTGAATTAGTTGAATTATGTGTAAACCAAACTTACTCTGCACAATGCCTGAAAGCTGTCCTGGCTCCAAAGCGAGTGCCGCCTCTTCATATTCCCGAACCAAATCACCACGTTGCATAACACCTAAATTTCCGCCACGAGCAGCAGTACCCGGATCATCGGAAAACTCTTTGGCGAGCGTTTCAAAATCTTCACCCTTGCGCAAACGCGCCAGCACTTCCTCGGCCTTCTGTTTTGCGGCCGCGACCGCTGCACTACTTGGTTCAACGTTGACTAGAATGTGGCGAAGTTTCACCCCCTCTTTAATGACCGGCAGACTGTCGCGATAGGCCTTGTAGAAACGTTCAACTTCCCGACGGGAAATTTGCGTTTCCGCATTCTTAGTCTCACGCAACCTTTGAACAAGCAGTCGCTCCTCAACCTCCTTGCGAAACTCACGGCGGATCTGCCGTAGAGGAGAGCCAAAATATTCCTCTACTCGTTTCTCAGAGCCAAGTTGGCGCACAATATTCTGAATCTGATCATTGAGGACATCATCCACCTGACGCTCGGCTACTATTACGCTATCTTCCTTTGCCTTAACCAGCAAAACCTTTTGTGTAATCAAGTCACCTAAAGTCCGTTGCAAGATAGCATTGAATTTATCAACATCTTTTGTGGGATCGAGACCCGATTGAATCGCGAGGTTGTATGAAAATTGTTGTAACTCGGAGCGCAAAATAATATTGTCATCAACGACAGCCACAATCTTATCCAGAACCTCTTGTGCGGTCAGACTGGCGTTCAATGCAACGATGGTCAGAATAACAACGGCGGCTTTCTTAATCATAAACAAATTAATCTCCACTATATAATAAGGAATCAATTACCGAAGAATCTAACAATTGAAAATTGGTTTGAATTTTAAATTTACTTTTCATTTGCAAAAGAAATCTCTGAAATTTGTCCTGCCGTTTCTTGGTTATCAGTTTATGCTTGATTTCTTCATTGACCGTTTCGAGTCGTTTGACATCACCTTTTTTCTGTATATCCACAAGTTCAAGAACGTGATAACCGAATTGGGACTTAATCGATTTAGATATGGCTTTTATCTTCATTTTGAAAACGACCTTTGATATTTCAGGAATCACGTCGTTTTTTGTGAAATAGCCCAGATCCCAATCCGGTAAAGCCATGGTGTCCACCTGAACCGAACGAGCGACTTGCTCAAAACTCTCTCTTGCCCTTAACCGCGCTCTTACTTCATTGGCCTCTTTATTTGTTTTTACTAAAATGTGGTTGGCGCGGACAGCGTCCTGCGAGAGAATGAAGGCCTCTTTGTTGCCCTCATAGTGCGCAGCAATCTCCTCTGGTGAAACAACGATGTCGCTTTCTAAAATAGTCTCCAGCAATTTATTGATGACCACTTCGCGCTTCAGCCGCTCCAACTCTTTACCCATTTCAGCATTGTCCTGAACACCCCGAGCCACAGCCTCCTGGTAGAGTACCTGATCATCAATCCATCGCAAAACGAACTCTCGAAGCTCGACAGAAGACAGGTCCTTCTTGATATGCTCTGGAAACGCCTGCATCAACGCGGTCATTGTCAAAACCTCATCACCAACCTCGGCTACAATCTCTCCCTGGTCAGGTTTAACTTTGCAAGAAAAAAAAAGAGTGGCTAAGAAACAAATATAGAGCGTTGTTTGGACGAACATTTTCAAAATACTTCTCCTTTTATCTTCTCTCTCTTTGCAGAACCTTCCGGAATCAAACTTGTCAAGAAATCGCTGACAAATTTGACCTTTCCAGTTTCATCAGATGGTATAGGTAAACGCAGGCCCAGTTGTTTGTCTTGAAAAAATTCGAATGTGTGCGCCGCATTAGCCACCATTGAACCCAGCCATTCCTTAAAATGTTCCGCCTGAGCGTCTAAAACCTCCTGTGCAAACAGAGCCACCATTTCATCATGATCTATGCTAATCTGAGCAAGGCCAATCTGCACGCCTTGCAGGCGAACTTTTACAAAATAAAGTAAATTTTCCGTCGCTTGGGGCACTCTGCCAAATCGATCGCGCAGCTCCGCCTCAATCTCATCCACATCAAAAAACTGATGTGTGTCCGTCAACCTGCGATAAATGTCAACACGATCCGGGCCTGAACTTAAGTATGATTCAGGAAGAAAAGCATCGAAATCCATTTCCACTTGAGTTTCGATCATCACTTTCTGTTCTTTTTCAGGTAGCTGCTCCTCCTTCAATTCGAGAACAGCTTCTTCCAATATCTTATTATACAGATCAAACCCAAGCGTATCAATAAAGCCGGTTTGCTCAGCCCCCAACAAATTACCGGCGCCGCGAATCTCAAGGTCACGCATGGCGAGCTGACTTCCAGAGCCAATTTCTGAAAACTCCTCAATTGCCCTAAGTCTTTTCAGTGAATCCTCGGTCAACCTTTCAATCGGTGGTATAATAAAATATGCATACGCCCGCCGGTGTGAACGACCAACGCGGCCACGCAATTGATATAGCTGAGCCAAACCTAGTTTATCGGCACGATTCATAATAATTGTGTTCACATTCGGCATATCTAATCCAGATTCAATGATCAGGGTTGATATCAAAATTTGGTATTGCTTGTTGACAAACTCAACCATGACCGTCTCTAGTTCTTTTTCGCTTAACTGCCCATGTGCTACTGCAATGTCTGCCTCAGGAACAAGCTCGCTGACCATTTTGGCCACACGGTTAATTGAGCGTACTCTGTTATGAACGAAAAAAGTCTGACCACCCCGATCCAATTCCCGCATAATAACTTCCCGAATATACTGTGAATTAAACGGCAATATTTCGGTTATGATTGGCAAACGATTACGCGGTGGCGTCGTAATATGAGTCATGTCACGAGCACCGAGCAAAGAAAACTGCAGCGTTCTTGGTATTGGGGTCGCTGTTAAAGTTAACACATCAACGGTCACGCGAAAACGCTTAAGCTTTTCCTTGTGAGTGACACCAAAACGGTGCTCCTCATCCACTATCAGCAGACCAAGGTCCTTAAACTCGATATCCTTTGACAGTAAACGGTGCGTTCCAATAACGATATCAACTTCTCCTGTTTTCAGCTTTCCGACTATTTCCCGCTGCTCTGCCTTGGTTCTGAAACGCGACAACATTTCCACCTGCACAGGAAAGTTGGCCAAACGCTCGCGGAATGTGTTAAAGTGCTGATAAGCAAGAATGGTTGTGGGCACAAGAACTGCAACTTGCTTACCGCTAAGTACGGCTTTGAACGCTGCCCGCACTGCGACTTCAGTTTTACCAAAGCCAACATCACCGCAAATCAGCCGATCCATGGGCTTGGCGTTTTCCATGTCCTTTTTAACTTCAACCGTGGCAGTCATCTGATCCGGCGTGTCCTCAAACGGAAATGACACCTCCAATTCTCTTTGCCAAAGTGTATCCTCAGAAAACGCAAACCCCGGTTCAGATTTTCGCTTTGCGTATATGCGAATCAAATCTCTGGCAATATCCTTAATCTTCTTTTTAGTCCGGTCCTTTGCCTTGCGCCACTCCAGCGAACCCAGTTTACTCAAATTTGGAGAAGCACCGTTTTTAGATGAATATTTATTCACCCTGTCCATACGTTCTATTCGCACATAAACAGTATCGCGATCGCGATACTCTATTTGCAGGCACTCACGCTCATGACTATGGACAGAAATTTTTTTAAGGCCGCGGAATATGCCAACGCCAAAATCGACATGAACAACATAATCTCCAACATTAAGATGCTTCAACTCCCGGGGGGTCAGTCCTTTGAATCGCTTTTGAGGAAGCCGAAGCCGCCTCGCCCTGCCATAGAATTCATGATCGGTGTAAACAATTACGTTTCCTGCTGGAAAAACAAAGCCTTTGTGGAAATTGAGCGCTGTGATATTCAGGCAAGGAAAGACTATCTCTTCATCAGAAAAAATATTCTCGAGGCGTTCAACCTGGCTTTCATTATCACAACTGTAGTAAACGTGCGGAGGCGCCACTTGACCGTTAAGACCGGTAACAGCCAATTTCTCAAGAGCAAGTCGCAGGTTCTTCAATTTACCGCCAAACGAAACCGGGGCCTTTGCCCCAAAATCAATCGTGCCGGATGCACGACCTCCCAGTGCCACAAAAATGAGTTGTTGAAAACCCTGCAAAGCCTTCTGAACCACTAAAACGTTGCTCTGCAAATCTTCATTAGCATCTTCGTTTCCATCACTTTCCCCCAGCCTTTCCCGAAGAGACTTAAATATGAGGTCCGGTTCATCCAAAACAAGCAACGCATTGTCCGGCAAATATTTTAATAGGCTCGCCCCGGCAGCGCTTGAAGAACTTCCATCCACGTTACTTGACAGGTCTTCCTCTTGAGGAAAAATTGCAATGGACTCCACTTGCTCTAACGAGCGCTGACTATCCGGTTCGAACAATCGTATTGACTCAACTTCGTCATCCCAAAATTCAATTCGATATGGATATTCAGATGAATATGGAAAAATATCGATTAGACCGCCGCGGACACACATTTCTCCATGATGTTCAACTCGCTGCTCTCTTACAAAACCCAATTCAACTAAATCGACGACCAGGCTTTCAAAGTCAAGAGACTCACCAACAGTCACCACTATTTTCTTTACAGAGTAGTAGCCGGGATCCGGCAAATCCGCCAGCAGCGCAGAAGCATCCGAGACAACAATGCTGCGCTTACCGACACTTAAAGATTCCAATGTTGACAAACGCTCTTTAAGCACATTATGATTAACATGGCCAAACCCCTGATCGCTGAACAAGCTTTCGGGGAAATAGGTAACCTTGTCGGACCCAAGGAGTTGCTCTAGATCCTCCTTCACCTCTTCGGCTTCTTCTTTCTTGAGACAAAAGTAGGTGACTTGTTGGCTCTGGCTCTCGAAAAGACAGGCCAAAAGAACCGAGCGTAAAGTTCCAAAAGTGCCTTTGACAGAGACCACTCTTTCTTCATGGATCTTGCTTAACAGCTCCCGCGTTTGAGCGGCTGTAGAAAAATGCTGTAATATTCTTTCAACAGGCTTCATGACCCTGCCCGCACCAAAACTATTTTCAGCTTATCAGACACCATTGAGCCGGTTTCCTGCAATTCGGTCACCTCCACAGACAAGCCCGGCGCCTCCTTCTTCAACTCTATAATCTCCCTTGAAAGCGTAGAGCCTTTTAAGCTAAGCAACACCCCTGTGGGAGCAAGAAATTCTTTAACAAGCGGATAAAGGGCATTCAACTGCATAACGGCCCGACAGACAACAACATCATAACAGGCGATGTGTTCACTCTGTTTCTTGAGAACCTCAGCCCTCTCATTCTCTACTCTCAGATCAGACAATTTAAGCTGAGAAATTAAGTCTCGCAAAAAAAGTGTCTTCCATCTTTTTGAATCAAGCAGGGTCATCCGCAGATCTGGCCGCACAATTTTGAGTGGTAAGCCCGGAAACCCACCACCCGTTCCCACATCTATCACATTTGCATGCGGGTGAAAAACCTCATTTTTCGACAAAATTGCTGATTCTATAAAATGCCTTTCAAGCAGGCGATTCTCATCGCTCTTGGAAACGAGTTTTGCCTTCGAATTCCAAGCCAGCACGGCCTGCCAATACAATGCGAATTGAAGTGCCTGATTCTCCGAAAGAACCATCCTGGCACTAGTAAAGGCCGTACGAAGTTGATCTATTTTCTTTTGTTCAGCAATCATACAAAAAATGTTTCACGTGAAACATCAATAAAATTATTATAGCTACTTTAAAGAATTAACGCGCAAGATAAACCAGCAAGACAGACACATCAGCCGGAGACACCCCGGAAATACGAGACGCTTGACCAATGGTGCTTGGTTGAATTTGTCCCAGCTTTTCCTTGGCTTCGGATGACAAGGCTTTAATTTTGCCAAAGTCAAACCCGCGCGGTATTTGCTTTGAACCAAATCTCTGAACCCGTTCGATTTGCTCCATTTGCCTTTTAATAAAACCTTCGTACTTAATTTCAATATCAACCTGCTCCCGCACCTGCTGCCAAAACGGATCATCGCCATTGTTTAGGATATCCAAATCCGCCAGTTTGGCCAAATGAACAAGCTTGACCTCAGGGCGTTTTAGAAGGGTGTAAAGAGCCTCCTTTTCCTTAATAGGCGATGACTCAACCTGCTGAAGCACAGGGTTAATCTTTTCCGGTCCAAACTTCAATCCCTGCAAAGCCAGGATCGATGCTTCTATATGATGACGTTTTTCCAACATCCTCTTATAATCAACCTCAGAAACAACACCATACTTATGACCATAGTCCATTAGACGCAAATCAGCATTGTCCTGCCTTAGAACAAGCCTGTGTTCCGCTCTGGAAGTAAACATTCGATAAGGCTCAATGGTGCCCTTTGTTACCAGATCATCTATCAAAACGCCAATATATGCCTCAGACCTCCCCAGAACAAACGGCGTCTGTCCACGAATACTCAGGACAGCATTTACTCCAGCCATAAAGCCTTGACTGGCGGCCTCTTCATACCCTGTTGTACCATTGATTTGACCGGCAAAAAAAAGATCCCGAATCAGCTTTGTCTCAAGGCTTGCATGCAATTGAGTTGGAAAAAAATAATCGTATTCAACCGCGTAGCCAAAGCGTGTCACTTTTGCATTCTCAAGCCCTGCGACCGTACGAATTCCTTCGAGCTGTATTTCTTCGGGAAGACTCGTAGAAAATCCGTTAACATAATACTCCGTCGTGCTTCGACCTTCAGGTTCTAAAAAAACTTGATGGCGCTCACGTTCAGAAAACCGATGAATCTTATCCTCAATAGACGGGCAATAGCGTGGGCCAATACCCTGAATTCGATCAGCAAACATTGGGGAGCGAGAAAAACCAGCCTCAAGCGTTGCATGTGTTTGCGGATTTGTATAGGTCAAATAACAAGGAAGCTGTTCAACATCAAGCCTGTTGTGACGAAAAGAAAAAGGAGTTGGAATGTCATCACCGGGCTGAATTTCCATTTTCGAAAAATCTATCGTGGTACCATCCACACGTGGCGGAGTGCCGGTTTTTAGCCGACCAAACTCAAAACCCAGCGCAAGCAAACACTCTGTGAGACCCTCAGCAGCAAACTCACCTGCACGGCCGGAAGCGTATTGAACCTCCCCAACATGAATAATACCGTTTAAAAAAGTACCTGCCGTGAGAACAACGCTTTTAGACTCTATTAGATTGCCTGATTCAGTGCGCACGCCGCAGACTTTGCCTGCCTGAGTTTCAATTCTCTTTACTGTCCCTTGCCGAATATCCAGCCTTTCCTGTCTTTCACATGCCTGGCGTGCACACTGTGTATAGAGAGCTCGATCGCATTGTGCCCGCGGGGACCACACGGCCGGTCCTTTTGAACGATTGAGCATGCGAAATTGAATACCAGCAAGATCCGTCAGCAATCCCATTTCCCCGCCCATAACATCAAGCTCCTTCACAAGCTGTCCCTTGGCCAGGCCACCAATGGCGGGATTACAGGACATTTGACCAAGGGTGAAAATATTCATGGTCACCAACATTGTTTCTGCGCCCATCCTGGCCGCTACCAATGCTGCCTCTACGCCGGCATGCCCACCACCAACAACAATAACATCATACTTTTGATCAATCATTTTACGCCTTGCTAATTCACAAATGTTTCACGTGAAACATTCGCACACTACTTGCCAATGCAAAATCTGGAAAAAATGTTTTCAAGAATGTCTTCGGTTGTTACATCTCCTATTACAGCTCCCAAACAAGCGATCGCTTCGCGCAAATCAAGCGCAATAAACTCACCCGACAATCCGCGATCTAAAGAGTCCAGAGTCTTCTTTAATGCAACCAATCCCTTGTCAAGTGCATTTTTTTGACGAAGACTTGAAATAACAGGCTCGTCGGTTTCTGACATCAGACCTAATTGAGCGGCACTAAGCAATGCCTTCTCAAGCATGGGCAGGCCCTCATGCCGTAACGCTGAAATTTCAACAATCACATCCAGGGCGAATGCGGACTTAATTTCTGAACCCTTTACATTTTGTTTCAAGTCGCACTTATTGATAACAGCAACGCACTTATCCTTCAGCGCTCCACACATCCTGGAAACCTCTGAGACAAGACTTCTATCTTCCTCCAAAAGCACACGAGAACCGTCAAAAAGAAAAACAATGACGTCTGCTTCTTTGACATGCTTATAGGTTCGTTCAATACCTAACTTTTCAACAGCATCTTCTGTTGCCCTGATGCCGGCCGTATCAACAATTCTAAAAAAGTGTCCACGAATATCAAGCTGCTCTTCAAGCGAATCCCGTGTGGTGCCTGCAACGTCAGTAACAATCGCGCGCTCTTCCTTCAAAAGCGTATTTAGCAAACTGGACTTACCCACATTCGGAGCTCCGACAATGACAAGCTTCACACCCTCACGAAGGATCCTGCCTCGTTGATAAGTTAAAATAAAAGAAGCTATTTCCGAAATAACAGACTTTACCCGTTCAACAATATCCTTTTTGTCCGCGAACTCAACATCCTCTTCCGCGAAATCAAGCTCCAATTCCACCATGGAGCAAATATCAACCAGGTGCCCACGGATGTCTCGAACCCGATCGCCGAGCCCCCCTTGAAATTGTGCGATTGCAGCATTTAAACTGGCTGCTGTCTTGGAACCAATTAGATCTGCAACCGCCTCCGCCTGCGATAAATCCAGACGTCCATTCAGAAAAGCTCTTTGAGTAAATTCGCCGGGGCGAGCCAGCCGGGCACCACGTTCAGTCACGGCCTGCAAGATGCGATTCGCAATATATGCGCCTCCATGACAGCTTATTTCCAAAACATCTTCTGCTGTATATGAGTTTGGCGCTCTGAATAAAATAACAATAACCTCATCCAATAGCTCCCTTGTTTCATCACGTGAGTCATTGGCTACAGAAAAAAACTTACCCAAGTATGCCGTGCGGGGAGTTGCCTTATCAAGGGAAGGCCGTCCCTCAAAAAGAGCACAAACAATCTCAACAGCTTTTGAACCACTAACACGGATTACGGCTAGACCGCCAGAGCCGGCCGGAGTTGAAATAGCAGCAATGGTGTCAAAATCATCAATCATTGACTCTACAAAAAAAAACAGCCCTGCATTCGTATGCAGGGCTTATGGAAACAAAAAAGTTTACCCGGCGCCTCTTCCTGATCAGCATGAAAGTGCCGGCACTATTTACGCTTTTTGTAATCGTATTTCGCTCTTGGTTTCGTCTTTTTCTTCGCCTTTGTTGCACGCATTTCTTCTATGCTGCGAATTTTATAAGGTATGAATTTCTCCTGAATAATGGAAAACAGGTTAAACAGCGCATAATATAAATTCAATCCAGCGGGAAAGCTATTAAACAAGAGCGTCAAGAATACCGGCATAAAATAAACCATCGCTTTTTGCTTCGGATCTTTCATGGTCATTTTTTGCTGAATGAACATTGTAATCCCCATAAACAGTGGAAGAATATTCACCTTGTTCCCGTAAAAAGGTACCGTAAAAGGCAACATTGCAACTGTGTCCGGACGGGCTAAATCAGTAATCCACCAGATAAACTCAGCCCCTCTTAACTCAATTGTTGAGTTAAAAATGCTAAACAATGCTATCAGTAGCGGCATTTGCAGTACCATCGGAATGCAACCCCCTAGCGGATTGATTCCGTATTCCTTATAGAGCTTCATCACCTCTTGTTGCTTTTTCTGTGCATCATCCTTGTACTTTTCATTGAGCCCTTCCATCATGGGCTTTAAAAGCTCCATTTCCTTCATTGACTGATAACTTTTTCGCGTGAGTGGAAAAAGCAAAATTTTGACAAGGATAGAAAAGACAATAATAACAAAACCATAATTAGGAATAATCTCATGAAGGAGAGTAAAACTCCACAAGATAAATTTTCCAAAAGGTCGGAAAATGGCATACCCCAGATCCATCATCTCTTCCAGGCCAACATCAAAGCTCGTTACAATATCATAGTCAAGCGGTCCAAGATAGAGCGTAAACTCATCAACACGTTTATCTTTCTGCGTAAAGGGCATTTGCAGATCAAAACTATATTTTTTGAAAGGAACACTCTCTCCAACATCAACGGCTGTTCCCGCAAAAATAGCACTTTGTCCCTTGTCGCTTCTCGGAATAACAGCTGCAGCGAAATACTTATTGCGAAGGGCGATCCAATCCGTTTGGCCCACAAAAGTTTCGGCATCTGCTTCATCACTTATACCGAAATCCTCAACATCTCCCTGATAGGTAAAACACTTCGCCATTTCCATATCCAGATTAAAATCGGGCTCAGTTGAAGCCATACCACTGCGCCAGGACAAGAAATACGAAAACCCATCTACAACTCTGTTCATATTCAGCAACTCAACACGTAAATCAAAGGCGTACCGATCATTATAAAATGTAAAAGTCTTTCGAACCTGGCTATTACCATTCAGGTCTAAGGTGAATTCAATCGATGCCTGATTCTTCCCCTCATCAAGAGTAATCGCCCTTTTATCTACATCAAAAATGAAAAGACCCGTATCGGTGGTATCCCCTTTAGATGGAAAGCGCAGTGACAAATTACCCGGTCCGTCCTGACCAATTATTTCAACAATTTCACCCTGCGTGCCTTTGTATTCTTTCAGACGAAAAGACCGCAAAGTCGCGCCACCGGTTGAGAAAACAGCTTTATACAGTGCGGTTTCAATCATCACATCTTCACCCGCACCTTTTGCTGCGATTACCCCCTCTTTAGAAATAACAGGGGTCTCAAAAACTTCCTTTTTTAGTGTTGGCGCAACCAGCGTCTCTTTTGTTTCGGCAGGCAGAGGCCTAACAGTCTTTTCTATAGCACCTTGTTCATCGATAACTGTGGTTGCCTCAGGTGGTGCAGGCATAAAGTTCTTTTGATAAAAATCGGTTTGTACCAAAATTAAAATCAACCCGATAAGCAATACCGCTGATATAGTTTTTTTGTCAAAATCCATGTTTTCTCTTTGTAATAAATGAAGTTACTTACTTTTTTTCTAATCTACGGGATCAAGGCCACCTGGATGTAGTGGGTGACACTTGGCAAGTCTGATCATTCCGCGCCACATGCCGGGAAAAAAACCATACTTTTCTATTGCTTGATGTGCATACCCAGAACAAGTGGGATAAAAACGACAGCTCGATGGGAACAAAGGAGAAATCAAACGCTGATATAGCTCAATAAAAACAAGACCTAATTTTTTCATTACGTTGGTTTCTCACTGAAGTCTTCTGAGAAGAAGAAGGAACTCTGACTCGAGGATATAAAAAGGAACTTGGCCAACACTAACCTTTCCAAGCAAAATCAGACTCTTATTGACTGGTAATTGATTAACGTTTCTCCTGACAAGTTCTCTCATTCTACGCTTGACAAAATTTCTTTTCACCGCGGTCCGGGCTTTACGCGACACAGCCACTCCATATCTAAATGTATGCGCGTCCAATGAAATAAGTATCAAATTTTCAGAAAAATAACGCTTGCCCTCCTTAAAAACCTGATTAAATTCAACAGACACTCTTAGGCGGGCACCCGATAGTTCACGCGTTTTCACACATCATCGATGTTTTTTCTAGTGGTCACTTACGGTCAATTTTTTTCGGCCCTTTGCTCTTCTTCTTTTTAAAATCAGCCGGCCGGTCTTGCTGCTCATGCGTGCTCGGAACCCGTGTTTGTTCAACTTTTTCCGGTTGCTTGGTTGAAAGGTTCTTTTCATGCTAACTCCACCTCAATGTCTGTATACAAGTAATTTTCATAAAAACTTTCCAAGATACAAACCGTTGCCACAAAAGTCAAGCTAGTTTTATCTTCACGGAGTCTTCATAAAAGCCCTTTTCCTTCTTGACTTTCAAGCTCTTTTTCTTAACTTTTGCCAGTCTGAGTACCGCGGTTACCACAATTTATAAATTGTGGATAACTAAATATTTTTCACCGTTTATAATGTTCAGACTGCCCCATGGCACGCATATTTACCCGTACATCCCGATTGGGAATATTAACCAAACTGAACTTAAATGACTAAATAATAATGATTGCATATTGCAAACCGGTCTGTTGGTAATTTGTGGATAACTGTTGTACTTAGTTATTTTATTGCTTGACGCGAGAACTTCTAATTATAGGGCACAGTAACATGGCGATCACTTACACAGCAGCGTGGGATCAATGTTTGGATTTAATTCGGGAAAGCATTAATCCACAAAGTTTTACTACCTGGTTCAAACCGATCAGCCCATTAAATATTGATAATAGGAATTTGACCGTTCAGGTTCCGAGTCAATTCTTTTATGAATGGCTGGAAGGGCATTACAGCAATCTAATTAATGACGTTTTACTGCAAGTCCTGGGAGAAAATGCAGAACTCACTTACAATATTACAGCAACTGAAGAAGGAGCCCGGCTTTCTCATATGCCATCAATGGACCGCAAGGTACCCACCACTAATCACAAAAAAAATAGCAACCTAATTGAACGCTATAACTTTGACACCTTCGTTGAAGGTGCCAATAATCAATTTGCCAGAGCGGCATCACTGGCCGTGGCAGAGTCTCCGGGAAAAACTACTTTTAATCCATTGGTACTCTATGGCGGTGTCGGACTTGGCAAAACTCACCTCATTCAGGCTATAGGTAATTTTGCGCTTCAACAAAATAAAATAAAACAAGTATTGTATGTAGACAGTGAAAAGTTCACAATTGAATTTATCAATTCTATAAAAAATAATAAGACCACAGAGTTTAGTCGTATTTATAGGAATGTTGATTTGCTTGTAGTGGACGATATCCAGTTTTTCACAAACAAAGAGAGAACACAAGAAGAATTCTTCCACACATTTAACGCTCTTTACAATGCCGGAAAACAAATAGTTCTATCATCTGACAGACCTCCAAAGGAATTAGTGGGGGTTGAGGAGCGATTGCTTTCGCGCTTTCAATGGGGACTCGTCGCAGATATTCAGCCCCCAGACCTTGAAACCCGGATCGCCATTCTGCAGCAAAAGGCAGATTACAACAATCTCACCCTCCCGAGCGAGATTATAGAATTCATAGCAACAAACGTCACTTCAAATATTCGAGAATTAGAAGGAGCACTAATTCGTCTACTTGCATACTCGTCTTTAAATGGTCAGGACATCTCCCTGGCAATAGCAAAGGACGTTCTCAAAAACTTGAGTCTGCGGAAGAAAAAAAATATAATGATTGAAGAAATTCAACGAATAGTAAGTGAGCATTATGACATTGCTGATGATATGCTAAGAGCCAAAACAAGAAAAAAAGAAATCGCACATGTTAGACAAATAGCAATGTACCTTTCAAAAGAAATGACTAAAAATTCACTGAAGACAATAGGACTTCACTTCGGTGGACGCGATCATAGTACTGTTATCCATGCTGTTCAGTGCATTGAAAAAGAAATTAGTAATGATGAAGGCGCAGAAGAGGAAATACGTGACCTTCGCAAAAAAATAGAAATGACCAATGCATAACTTATCCACAGCCCATGTTAATAACAGTTCTTTTTCTCTGGATATTCTGTGGATAACCAAGCCCAAAAGAGATATACTCAGCATCCAACTAGATTTTATCAACATCGTTCGGTACTTATCAACAAGATTACCACGACTAATCAACACTAAAACTTCATTTATCGAATAAGCACATACATTGAATAAACCGGTACTTACGAAATAGAAAAATATAGTTTTCAACATATCCACACCCCCTATAACTACTACAAGAGAATTTACTTGTTTTATAAAACACTATTTATTAGATTTTAGTTTGTTTTCAAATCAAACCTTATTGAGGTTTCTATGAAATTCAGAGTGAACAGAAAAGAGTTTTATCAGGCGATTCAAAATATAATTGGTGTCGTCCCGGTAAAAACAACATTACCTGTTCTGGGCAACATTTTATTCGATTTGCAGGAAAGCACCTTAACGATGACTGGAACAGATCTTGAAGTGTCTATTTCCACGAAATTATCAGTTCAGGGTGAACGTGATGGTACTGTCGCTATTCCCGCAAAAATATTATTTGAAATAGTAAAAGAATTACCTGATATTCCAATGCAGCTTGAGGCAGACGAGGATTTCAAGGTTGCCTTAACCGCAGATAAAGGTTTTTACAAACTATCGGGGGAGTCAAAGGATGAGTTCCCCCAAATCTCAATTGAAGAAACAGACGCGAATTTCGAGATGGATGCCCAACGTTTTGACGGCATGATAAGCAAAACTCTTTTTGCTGTCTCAACTGATGAGTTGCGTACCACTTTGATGGGCGTTTACATGAAAGTCCTTGATGGCGAGCTTAGACTTGTCGCCACAGACGGCCATCGCCTTGTCAAGATCATTGACAGTAAATTCAATTCTTCCGGAGTTCAACAAGAAACGATTGTTCCCACTAAAGCGTTAAACTTGCTTTCCAAAAATCTGGCAAAGGAAGAAACAATAAAAGTAGGAATAAGTGACGACCATATTGTCTTCCGCCTTTCTGAGACAACTATTTTCAGCAAGGGTATCGAAGGTCAATTTCCAAATTATGAACGCGTGATTCCAATTGACAACGACAAAAAGGTTATCATAAATCGCGATCTTTTTAGTTCATCAGTGAAACGTGTTTCTATTTTTTCAAATTCAATTACACATCAAATTCGCCTTTCTTTGTCAAGCGGCTCACTTGATATTCGTTCTGAAGACATTGAATTTGGCGGTGAGGCTCGAGAAAAAATTGATGCGGATTATTCCGGCGATAATTTAGATGTTGGTTACAACGCGAATTATCTAATAGATATACTGCGACACTTGAACTCCGATGAAATAGAGCTTCATTTGAAGGACCCGGTAAGCGCCGGTGTCATTTATCCCACCGGTCAAGAAGAGGGTGAAGATATCTTGATGTTGTTAATGCCAATCAGACTCAATGATAATTAATTATTTACCTCCGAATGCAACTTGATACACTGACTTTGAATAATTTTCGGAATTATGAAAAATCTCATATTAAATTTTCTGCACAAATCAATTTGATAAAGGGTTTGAATGCACAAGGTAAAACCAATCTTTTAGAAGCTATTTATCTTCTATGTCTGGGAAGAAGTTTTCGGCTGGCGAAGAATCAGGAACTAATAAAAGAGAAGAAAAATTATTTTAAAATACAGGGTTTGCTACAGCAAGATAACCAAATCCAAAATGAAGTAATAGTAAATTATGTTAGGGACGGAAGAAAAGAAATACAAGTTGATCGCAAGCGTCTAACAATGCACTCAAGGGTGTTCGGTCAGTTTCCGGTAGTTATCATGGCCCCGGACGAGTTTAAGGTTACCGCCGGCAGTCCCACTGACCGTAGAAGATTCCTGGACATTCTACTTTCACAACTTAGTCTGCCCTACCTTTCAGACCTGCAAGAATATAATCGTGTTTTAAAACAGCGCAACAAAATCTTGCACTCTCTAAGAGAGGGCTACCATGTTTCCGAGGCTGAACTTGCTCCATGGACCGAAACACTTGTTACCGTTGGCGCAAGAATTATCAAGGCAAGACAAATTTTTATAAGTGAATTTTCTCAAATAGTGAAACCATTATATCGTGAGGTTACCGGCACCAATGATCTTTTCAAAATTTCAATATCTTCAGCAGTGCCATATAATAATGAAGGAAGCGCCACTGCAGCATTCTACGAGGCTATAGAAAAAACGAAAAATAAGGAGAGGCGGTTAGGCACCTCTTTGATTGGCCCACACCGCGATGATCTTGTTTTCACGATCAATGATATGGATGTACGCAAGTACGGGTCCCGCGGCGAGCATAAATCCGTACTTTTTACTTTGAAAAAGGCAGAGTTTAATTTTTTATATAAAAAGAAAGGCGAGCGCCCGCTTTTGTTGCTTGATGATTGCCTTTCTGAACTCGATCATTCCCGGGAACAGGGTGTCTTTCATTCGATGCACGGCCTCGGACAAATATTTTTGACCAGCCCGAGGCAAGAGCTTCAATCAAAGACATTTCCTTTTACAGAGTCAGACAAAGTTACGTGTTTTTTGGTTGAGGAAGGTAAAATTGAGTCAGTCAAGGCGTAAGCCACTACAGCCTCTGGCAAACTCTCTACAGGGTTTCCTTCGCAATCTTGGTATTGAAACCAAGGTTAAGGAGTTTGAGGCCATAGGAAAATGGCCGGTTATCGTTGGAAAAAAAATAGCCGCTGTCACCACTGCCGAGTATGTTTCAGAGGGTGTTTTATTTGTCAAGGTAAACGGCAGTGCATGGCGCAATGAACTCATTTACATGAAACTCGATATTCTTGATCGAATCAACCATTCTGTTGGAAAAGGCATAATTAAAGATATTCGCTATATTTAGCACAGTTAAACCGGATTAAACAATTTATGGCTAACAAAAAAAGTTCACCTTCTGAATATTCAGCGGGACATATACAGGTACTCAAAGGTCTTGAGGCAGTTCGTAAACGGCCGGCGATGTATATTGGCGACATCAGCATAAGAGGGCTCCACCACCTTGTTTATGAAGTGGTGGACAACAGCATTGATGAAGCTTTGGCCGGTCATTGTACCAAAATAGAAATTGATTTAAATAAGGATGGTAGTGTCACGGTAAGCGACAATGGTCGCGGAATTCCTATTGATATCCATCCAACCGAAAAAAGACCTGCTCTTGAAATTGTAATGACGGTGTTGCATGCAGGTGGAAAGTTTGACAAAGATTCTTATAAAGTCTCAGGTGGGTTGCACGGGGTGGGTGTTTCTGTGGTAAACGCCTTGTCTGAATGGTGCGAGGTTGAGGTATCCCGAGAAGGTCAGGTGCACGGGCAAAAGTATAAGAAAGGTGTCCCGGAAGGAGATGTAAAAGTAATTGGCAAGAAAAGCAAATCTGGTACAAAAACCACTTTCTTACCAGACAAAAGCATTTTTCAACAAACGGATTTTAACTTTGATTTTGTTTCTGAGAGAATGCGAGAGCTTGCTTTCCTTAACCGAGATACCGAGATCACTATCAGAGAGGAGAGCACCAGCAAAAAAAAGATATTTCATTATAAGGGTGGCCTGATTTCCTTTGTTGATTATCTAAACGAAAGCCGTGAAACACTGCATAAGAATCCAATCTATTTTCGCGGTGAGCGCGATGATGTGGAAATTGAAATTGCTTTGCAGTACAACTCTTCTTACATCGAAAATGTTTTTACCTATGTGAATAACATAAACACGCATGAAGGCGGCACGCATTTAGTTGGATTTAAGGCTGCTTTGACGCGCACTCTCAATAGCTATGCTCAAAAAAATAATCTTTTTAAGAAAGAAAGCATAAACCTTACAGGCGAAGATGTACGTGAAGGAATCACTGTTGTCATTAGCGCCAAGGTAATGGAACCGCAGTTTGAAGGCCAGACAAAAACAAAATTGGGTAACAGCGAAGTAAGGGGCATCACCGAGTCGTTGGTTGGTGATGGGCTGGCTGCATTTCTTGAGGAAAACCCAAAAGTAGGGAAGAGCATAATTGAAAAATCGCTTAACGCCGCACGGTCACGCGAGGCAGCTAGAAAAGCACGTGAACTGACGCGACGGAAAAGTGCACTGGACAGTGGTTCTCTGCCGGGGAAATTAGCTGATTGTTCCAGCCGCGATGCCGCTCAGTGTGAAGTTTATTTGGTCGAGGGTGATTCTGCCGGTGGTTCAGCGAAGCAGGGGCGTGACAGGCGTTTCCAAGCTATTCTGCCTTTGAAGGGCAAAATTCTAAACGTGGAAAAAGCACGTATTGATAAAATTTTGACAAATGAAGAAATTAGAACAATAATTTCGGCTCTGGGAGCAGGCTTTGGTGCTGAAGATTTTGATATAAGCAAATTGCGCTATCACAAAATCATAATTATGACGGATGCTGATGTCGATGGCTCTCACATCCGCACATTATTGCTCACTTTTTTCTTCAGATATATGAAAGATCTTGTTGAACAAGGTCATGTTTACGTTGCTCAGCCACCGTTATATAGACTGCACAAAGGAAAACGCGAGCATTACGTTTACAACGATGACGAACGTGATAAGATGATTAAACGCATGGGCGGCAACAATATTGCCATTCAGCGTTACAAAGGTCTCGGCGAAATGAATCCGGATCAGCTTTGGAACACGACAATGGACCCTGAGACCAGGACAAATCTTCTGGTGACAATTGAGGAAGCCATTGAGGCAGACCATATTTTTTCAATTCTGATGGGCGACAATGTTGAGCTTCGCAGAAAATTTATTGAAGAAAATGCTCGCTATGTTAAAAATCTGGATGTCTGATTAAAGCTATTATTTGTTGAAACGGACATTTTTTATCTAATAATTTCACAAATTTATTTTCACTTGCGGTTCTGCCGCATAAGGGTATAGTCTGAATGGAAAACCAGCGCGATAGAATTATTCCTGTTTTTATTGAACAACAAATGAAAGAATCCTACATCGATTATTCGATGTCGGTTATCGTTGCCCGCGCTCTGCCGGATGTTCGGGATGGATTAAAACCGGTGCACAGGCGCGTACTTTATGGAATGAGTGAGCTTGGCCTACGGTCGAATTCCACCTATAAAAAAAGCGCTAGAATTGTGGGTGAAGTGCTCGGAAAGTACCATCCGCACGGCGACACCGCTGTTTATGATTCAATGGTGCGCATGGTTCAGGACTTTTCACTTCGCTATCCACTTGTGGACGGTCAGGGAAATTTTGGCTCTGTCGATGGTGACTCACCTGCAGCCATGCGTTATACTGAAGCTCGAATGACCACAATTGCGCAGGAAGTCCTGCGTGATCTTGAAAAAAACACGGTTGATTTTGCGCCAAACTTTGATGAGTCATTAAAGGAACCTACGGTGATGCCCTCGGTTCTGCCTAATTTACTGGTTAACGGTTCTTCCGGTATCGCGGTTGGTATGGCAACGAATATTCCGCCGCACAACTTGCGTGAAGTAATAGATGCTCTGGCTGCTTTAATCGACAACCCTGAAACGACCATCGACGAACTGATGCTGCATATTCATGGACCAGACTTCCCCACAGCGGGTATTATCTATGGGGATGCCGGTATCGGCGAGGCTTATCATACCGGGCGGGGCCGTCTCAAGGTTCGTGCGCGTGCCAACGTGGAAATGCTTAAAAACGGGCGGGAAAGAATTATTGTCAATGAACTTCCATACCAGGTCAACAAGGCCAACCTGATGGAAAAAATTGCGGACCTGGTGCGGGCCAAAAAAATTGAGGGTATCTCAGATATACGTGATGAGTCGGATCGCGACGGCATGCGTATGGTAATCGAGTTGAAGAAAGATGAATTTCCAGAGATTATCCTAAATCAACTGTTCAAGCATACGCAGATGCAGAATACCTTTGGCATTAATCTTCTGGCGTTGGTGAATGGCGCACCAAAGGTATTGAACCTCAAGGAAGCCCTTGTACATTTTATTGAATTCCGCCACGAAGTTGTTGTTCGCAGGACGGAGTTTGATTTAAATAAGGCCGAGAAGCGGGCGCATATACTTGAAGGCTTAAAAATATGTCTGGACAACATCGATGCAATTGTTGAGTTAATTAAAAAGTCTAAAAATCCTGAAGAGGCCCGGAATTCATTGATGACACGTTTTAAGCTTTCAGAGATTCAGGCACAAGCAATTCTGGATATGCGCCTCCAGCGTTTGACCGGCCTTGAGCGAAAAAAAATCGAAGATGAGTACCTTGAGATTATAAAACACATTCAACAATTGCGTTTTATTCTTGAAAACAAAAATGAACGGATGCGAATTATAAGGGAAGAACTTCTTGATATCCGTGAAAGGTTTGGTGATGAACGCAGAACAGAGATCATCGCTGAAACAGGCGAGTTTACTGTTGAGGACATGATTGCTGAAGAAGACATGGTTATCACCATATCTCACACTGGCTTCATAAAACGCATTGCCGCATCAACATATCGTCGACAACTGCGCGGTGGCCGCGGTTTGACCGGTGCCTCCACGAAAGAAGAGGATTTTATAGTGCACTTATTTGTGGCGTCAACGCATAGCTACATGTTATTTTTTACACACACGGGTAGGTGTTATTGGCTAAAAGTGCATGAAATTCCTCAAGCCGGTCGGGCAACCAAAGGCCGAGCCATTGTGAATTTGCTACAAATTAACAAAGAAGAACGTATTGCTGCAATTCTGCCGGTTCGGGATTTCAGTGGTGATTCTTTTATCGTTATGGCAACAAAGCTGGGTATTGTCAAAAAGACGAGCTTGACGGCTTACAGCAATCCGCGCCGCGGCGGCATTAATGCTATTTCGATTCGTGAAGGAGATGCACTCATCGATGCGCGTATTTCCACTGGTAATCATGATGTTCTTTTGGGAACCAGATATGGATTATCTATTCGTTTTCACGAAAATGAGGTTCGCTCAATGGGACGTACGGCATCAGGCGTTAAAGGGATTACACTTCGCAAGGGGGACGCAATTGTCGGAATGATCGTAATCAAACGTGAAGGTACCGTGCTGGTCGTAACTGAGCTTGGCCTTGGAAAACGCACTGAACTCAAGGAGTACCGGGTCAGCCATCGCGGCGGAAAAGGTGTTTATACTTTGAAAGTGACGGAGAAAACCGGTGAACTTGTCTCCTTGATGGAAGTCGTAGATGAAGATGACATTATGATTATCACTAACGGCGGAGTTCTTATGCGGCAGAGTGTAAGTAAACTAAAAGTGCAAGGCAGGAACACTCAGGGTTTTAGACTTATCCGTGTGGATCGGGGTGATCAGGTTGCTGATGTTGCCCGGGTTGTACGTGAAGAGGTTGAAGAAGAATGAGTGATGCGCCGAGGAAGTGACTGATAAAGTTAGACAGCGGGAAGTTGAGCGCCTGACGCAACAGTTTGTTGAGCGCATATTTGTTGCGCGGGAGCAAGTGACACTAAATGAAATCGTAGAGGGAGATTATCCGGAGGTTTTTGTTGCTTTCGCAACTCATAAGGCGAAAAAACTTTTTAATGATGAAATGTCTTTTCAGTTAGCCCTCCCGAGCCGTTATTTTTACAACAACGGTGAAATTCAGGAAAAGATAAGCCTTCTAAAAGAGGCCATAATCAGCGAAACGGTTTTTCAGAAGAAAGAAATAGTGGATCTGTCAAACCGCGCTTTCCGATTTCAGGTTGATGTTCTTATTGAGCCGCGAAAAAAGCTGTTGCAACTTTTGTTTGCACAGACCCTGCAACTTAAAAAAGAAGATATTATTACCATACTCGCTGGTTTTGATGATAGGCGCCGTTTAATCCGGGAGTTAATCACGGCATTGCAAATAAGTAGTATTCGAACATTTAAGCGTGATGCTCTTGAAAAACTGTGTCTGACGACAGAAACTGGTTTGTTCAAAAGTACGCCGATTTCAACTTTTCTTTCGGAGGTTGGCAGTTATATTCAGTTTGAATATCGTGTTCTGGGCGCACAACAGTGTTTCATAAGTTCGGATGTGATGTTGGCCATGTTGTACGAGCGCGAAATCGGTCCGGTCTATGATGCGTTTGATGAAGAGTGTAAAGATAAGGCGAGCTGGACGCTTGAAGAAATTGAAAGTTCTCTCGGCCGGCATCTTTTGGTAGGAGCGCATGAATATCAAGAGTCGCGCAAACCTGGCCGCCTCAGCACACTAAAAAAACGTAAAACAGAACTGGAAATGCTACAGTATAATTTTCTAGACGATGATGAATTAGATTTAAAGCCTTCCACGACAGATATTCTAAACTCGCCGGAATCACCAAAATTGTCCTCGTCAAAAATTAAATCACGGTCGGATAAGTCCTCGGTTGTTGTCTCGGACTCTGAACTGATCATGAATATTTTCTCTAATAAAAGCGAGGAGTATCATTCCTTCATGAATCGCATTGGAGCAATCCCAACCTGGAACCGTGCAAAGCAAGAAATAGAAAAGGAACTAATAGAAAGAGATGTAAGTGCATTTGCCAGTGAAAGCAAGTTGCTTCGGGAGTTGATCTATTCGCGATATTTTCAGGAAAGCACATAACAAGTACAACCACATTATCTACAGGTAGTTGAAAAATCTTTATTTATTGCCCTTCCAATGAGTCGTGAGCCCATCATAAATTCTGTCAATTTTCGCTTGCATATTCTTGCCAGCTTGTTTGCTGCCTTGACCGCTGTGGGCGCTTTTATTCGTTTGCCAATTCCTTATGTACCCCTTACTCTGCAAACTTTTTTTGTAATACTTTCGGGTGCATTGTTAGGGCCCCGGTTTGGAGCGCTCAGTCAGATTCTCTATCTCGCGGTTGGTTTGCTCGGCGTGCCCATCTTTGCAAACGGTGGCGGACCAGGTTATGTTTTACAACCTAGTTTTGGTTATCTACTAGCATATCCAGCGGCAGCTTATGTAATTGGTTTTATTCTTTGGGGTTGGAACCCATCGGGAGCACCTCCAAAACTAGCGACTTTACGCATTCTGACCGCTAATCTGGCAGGGCTTTGTCTGATTTATTTGCTTGGGGTGATGGGTCTGTATTTTAATCTCAACTTTGTTATGGGTAAAACAACAACTCTCGCACATGCTGTTTGGATTGGTTGCATTGTTTTCCTGCCGGGCTCAGTTGTTAAAGTTGCTGTGGCTACTTTCCTTGTACCCAAAATGCAACGTGTCTTGGTGATGCGCTCAACTTAAGTTGGATTTTTTCTAATATTGCCTTTATCTTCTTTCTCCTCATAATTTCAAAATTATTTATCCCCCTCATATTCAAGACCCCGAGTGGTTGTTCGCAAAACCGGGCGGAAGAAATGCAGCGGCGTAAACGTCTTCCGGCAATGCCATTTTGTACACATGCTCAGCCTCGGTGCAGAAAGAATTTCTGGTTTCTGCCACCAACGATATTGCCGGCACCCCTGACAGCAATGACCTTAAGGTGCCAATTATCTTCAGGAGGTACCTGAAAAATAGTTTTTCTCAGTAAAAATAAGGTGAGATAAATTCGCAAAGAGATTCCTCTTTTAGAAAAAGAGTCTGCGGCAGTCTATCTAGGAATGGAGGATATCATGCCTAAAAAACTACTTGATAGCGTCTATAACAAACTTATCTCCGGAATGACAAATGAGGGAATGCAGGAGTTGTTGACCGGCCTGCGTGAGATTCGTCTAAACTGTGAAACCGAGGTGTGGAGCAAAATGGTAGATTCTACCATGTTAACTCATCCAATAAAAGAACTTATTCACACCGACCCAATTACCCGGCGCTCTTTTGTTAAACCACGGGGTTATCCGGGGGATGCTGTTCTGCTGGATATGATTTACGGTCATCCTTCCTTTGATAAAAATGCAGTGACGGATGTTGGCAGGGAGATACGAGCATTTACTTCAAATACTCTTGCGGCCAAGGCTGTCCGCTACCGCAGGAAAATAGTTGCCCAACTCATTGACGCAGTTGCTGAAAAGCGAAGTAAGGCAAAAATTTTATCCGTCGCTTGCGGTCATTTACGCGAAGTGGAATACTCGCGAATGATAAAAAGAGGAATGATCGGTGATTTTGTTGCCATTGATCAGGATAAAAAAAGCCTTCAGGTTGTTCGCAAGGATTACGCTCGCTTTGGCGTAAGAGCCCGCAAATGCTCTGTGATGGATATTATGCGGAACAAATGTAATTTTGGCAGTTTTGACTTAATTTACTCGTCCGGCTTGTATGACTATCTAGAAAAAAAGATCGCAAGAAAACTGACAAAACGCCTCTTTGACATGTTGGTTGCTGGTGGAACATTAATGCTCACTAATTTCCTCCCGGCCATAAGCGCTGTTGGTTTTATGGAAAGCTATATGGGCTGGAATCTAACGTTTCGGGACGAATCTGAAATGCTGGATTTAATAAAGTTGATTCCCAGAAAAAAAATTGATAGAATGCTGGTCTTTGTGGAAAAGCAGGAAAATATTGTGTTTTTACAAGTGCATAAAAAAGAGTCTTTTTCCGAAAATAAGCCCCAACCCCGCCTGTCAGAAGCCAAATCACGATAAGAGCGTCGTTGTATTTGAAGTGAATCCATCATGTACCGGGCGAAAATATAGAACATGTCTAATGGAACGTTTTCATCTTGACATTTCTCCACTTTTCCACTACATTTTTTTATTGCTCTAAAAAGACCTTTTCACTAAGTAACCCGCTTGATACATGCAAAAAAAGATCACTGTATTAACCCATTCTCAGGTTGAGTTTACTAAAATCACACATCAAATACAGGCGCTGGTTCAGGAAAGCGGCGTGGAAAATGGCATCTGTCATGTTTTTGTGCCGCATACAACAGCCGGAATTACAATTAACGAAGGTGCCGATCCGGATGTCGTTCACGACATGATAATGGAACTCAACAAAATGGTGCCTTTCAAAGATGGGTATCGTCACATGGAAGGCAATTCCGCAGCACACATAAAAGCGAGCTTGATGGGCTCGTCCGCCGCCATTTTTATTCAAAATTACGAACTGGTTCTCGGAACATGGCAAGCAATTTTTTTCTGCGAATTTGATGGTCCGCGTTCCCGCAGCGTTTTGGTTCGGGTCGACAGAAAATGAGTCTCAAGGAGATTGGTGAATTTGGCTTAATTGATCGCATCAAAACCATTGTTGATAGGGTTGATGATTCTGTGGTGGCCGGCATTGGTGATGATGCAGCCGTTCTGAAATCCCCAACCGGCGCGTTGACGCTTATTTCCACAGACACGCTTATTGAGGGCGTGCATTTTGACCTCAGCTACTTTACTTATTTTCAAGTAGGGTGGCGAGCCGCTGCCGCCAACTTAAGCGATATAGCGGCCATGGGTGGCAAACCAAAATACTTGCTGGTTTCCATCGGTTTACCGAGAACAGTTCAACCGAGTTCGGTAGAGGAATTGTTTCGTGGCGCCGGTGAATTGTGTCGTAACCACAACACAATTATTATTGGCGGTGACACAACATTGTCGCCGGATCGTCTGTTTATCTCTATGACAATTTTGGGACAAGTTGATGAAAATCATCTCGCTCTGCGTTCCGGCGCTAAGCCCGGAGATGGCCTGTTTTTGACCGGCAGGCCAGGCTCTGCAAAGGCAGGATTCAAGATCCTTTCGTGCCAAAAAAAGATGCATTTGAAAGACAAATATTCCTCCGTCGTTTCCAGACATTTGCTGCCTTTGCCTCGTGTTCCGGAAGCACAATTTTTGGTGGCGTTTTTTTCTATTCATGCGATGATCGATGTTAGCGATGGTGTGGCATCTGAAGTGCATCACATTTGTAAACAAAGTAACGTCGGGGCAAAAATTTCACTTGAGAAATTGCCGCAACCCGAAGACGTTGTTGCCGTCGCAGCGCTTTTTAAGGATGAGCCGAACGAATACGTTTTGAGTGGTGGTGAGGACTTTGAACTTCTCTTTACCACAGACATTGACGAGGGAGAAAAACTCTCGGTCGAATTACGATCCCGGTTTGGTCTGGAATGTTCTTTGATTGGCGAGATAGTTTCGGTAGGCGAAGGTGTTCGAATTATCGATCCCCAGGGAAAAGGATTCCAGCTCAAACAATCCGGGTGGAATCATTTTAAGCAAGATGCTTCTTGAATTATGTCCCTGTCGTTCTATTTTTGATGTTTTGTTGTGAGGACTGCGTCCTGACCGGCCGCGCCTTGACAAGAATGCAGGTTAAACAGTTCAGGTTTTTAGAACTTATTGTCTTGATGAAAGTAGAACCAAATGTTATTTACCAGAGAAACAAAATTATACGATTGGCCGGTTCGACTTATTTGCTGTGTCAGGGCCAACGAGACCGATAGTAATTTTTATTGACTTCCAGGGCGAAAATTACTATTTTTTACCCGTTTTGAATTTTACAAATATCCGAGGAGGAACCATGAGAGTAACCGGAGAGGAAACGTATAAACCACGCTCCATCAACTGGCCGGCCAGGTTTTTGACAATTGCTGTGATTGCTGTTTTGTCATTGGCTGGTTCAAGTGCGAGTTTTGCAGGAGGTGGACCGAATGTTACTGGTGCGAAACTTTACATTCAGCAGAATGCTCTTGATAAAGCAATTGATGTTCTTATCAAGGAGGTAAGTACCATTAACGAGAAAAACGAAGATGCCTGGTATCTATTAGGGTATGTTTATTCTCGGCAAGAAAAGTATGATAAAATGCTTGATGCCTTTAACAAAGCCCTTGCGCTAAAACCAAAATTTCAAAAAAAAGGTGTTAAGATTGGTAAAGACACCGGAACTCTATACCATTCAAGCCTGGGTGTCGAACAAATTTTGAAAGCCGTTTGGGCGAAGTCATTTAATTCTGGTGTGAAACATTTTAATGCTGCTGTCAATGCTGAAGATGATTCAGTCAAGGGCACTAGTTTTGAGCAGGCGATTGGCTGTTTTTCCGACGCTGCGATGATCCAACCTGATAGTACGCTCTCCTACAGAAACTGGGCAGCGGCGCTAATCAATGCCGGACGCTCGGATGAAAGCATTGTACCGCTGACTACTGCTCTGGAAAAAAATCCCAAAGACGTCGATGTTATAATGATGCTTTCAAATGTTTACATGAACAGTGGACGGGACAGTCTTGCAATTCCAATACTTGAACAGCTTTGGTCCTACGGTGTTCAGACTGAAGAAGTCGCCGACAATCTCTCGCGGGTCTATATACGTTCTAACCAGATTGAAAAGGCAAAAGGTGTTTTCAAGGCTGCAATTGAGACCAACCCTAGCAGCTACCACTTTCGTTTCAATTATGGAACGATCCTGCTTGAGTCTAAGTCCTTTGATGAGGCTATCGAGCATCTTGCCAAAGCCCACGAAATTGATCCGTCATCGCCTGATATCAGCTATAATCTTGGCGCTGCTTATCTAAATCGAGGCGTAAATACGCGTGAGGGACTTGCAGAAGATTCCGAGGATAAAAGCTACCTGGAGGATTTTAAGAGCGCCTTCCCTTTCCTTGAACAATCGATTAAAATAAACCCTGATGATGAAAGCTCCTGGTTCGCATTGGGCCGAATTGCAGGCCAGCTTAACAAAATTGTGCTTGCAGGTTATGCCTTTTCAAAAGGTGAACCCACCAAGAGTGCACTGGACGACAAGATTATTGTTGGCATGCCGACAGAAACGTTGAAGGCGATAATGGGAGAACCGGATGCAATTAAGGCAGTTGAGTCCGAGGTGTTTTCCACAGTGGAGGAATGGGGGTATAAAGAGCGAAGAGGCTCCAAAGGGATCGTAGGTATCCCGGAACCATTGAGGGTGTATGTGCATGACGGCCGGGTCGATGCACTCATGGTCTTAAAATAGTCGTTTACACTTATTACATGAAACAACCTCACAGATGTTTATTGTCTGTGAGGTTGTTTTTTTCTCCGCGTATACTTCCATCAAACCATTTTCCGCTGGCACTCGGAATAAAAATTATAGGCGTTTACAATTCTTGACAACACCAGCGGACAATTTCAAAGAATTTTACGAGTGTGTTGGCACGAACTATCCTGAGGAGGATTTGGTATACGAAACGCTGCGAGGTGTTGTTCGAAAGCAGTTTGTGTCCGAATTCGTGAGTAACTTTTCCGGTACCTTTCTTGATCTCGGTTGTAATCGTGGTTCCTATCTCACAGACTACACTGCGGGCACAGGAATAGGTGTCGATATATCTTTACCCGTTTTGCGTATTGCGAAGCAACGCAATCGCGCGCATTACTTGCAAGGAGATGCGCAACAATTAAGTTTTATAAAATCCGGCTCCATCGATTGTATTCTGTGTTCAGAGATGATTGAACATGTACTGCAACCAGAGCACGTCATAGCAGAATGTTACCGAATTCTTCGTCCGGGCGGCAGGCTGCTGCTCACGACACCCAACTATCGTAGAAAAAGGCCAACCTGGGTGAGTATTGGAGAGATGCAGAACTTTGGTGTGTCAGGCGTGGATGGCAATGCCTATTTTCATACTGCGTTCCGCCCGGAAGAGTTGGCCCAAATGGCCGAGAAATCTGGCTTTTCTTCGATAAATTCCGGGACGTTTGAAAAAGAAGTTAAATATGCCACGCGGCTTCCAGTCACAATCTACTACCTAATCGCATTTCTTAACAAAGTAGTTATTAGGAACACTTCTGTTGCCAGGATAAACTCACGAATGCTTAATACCTTTAGCTTGCAAATTTATCGTATTTGTGTGAAATTGCGAATCAATAATTTGTTTTGTAAGCTCGTGAAAGAGGGCGTTCGCACTTTTCTACTTGCGAAGAAATAGAAAAATCGTATTATTGTTTTAATGCGTCCTACCATTGCAATTACGACTGGCGACCCAAACGGTATTGGCCCTGAGGTTACTTTGAAGGCGTTGGCCAATCCGGCGCTGCGCAGCCAGGCTAGATTTATTCTGGTTGGTCCAAAGCGGCTGTTTCTTAGGCATTCAGGTACCGTGCCGCTGTTTGGTTTGCAAGACACCCGCGAAGTCACATCGGTTACGGGAAGCGATGAAGATATCATCTTTCACACACCGAAAAAGCTCGTCAATTTGAAAAGTCCTCTGCCATCTGGAATTAATAGAGAGGCCGGCTACGTTGCGGGATGTGCCATTGAGGCAGCCGTTGAACTTGTTAAAGAAGGGGTTATCGATGCGTTGGTAACGGCGCCAATATCAAAAGAGGCTCTTGGTGCGGCAGATTTTAAGTACACTGCTCATACTGAGTTTCTGGCGCATCGGTTTGGCGCTAAGGTTGTTATGATTCTTATGAGCGGCCGTTTTCGTGTGGCTCTGGCGACAACCCATTGTCCTTTGTCGGAAGTATCGCAGCGGCTCACCGTTGATGGGCTTGTAAGAATGTTGACCATAATCCAAGAGGATTTGAAAACCCGTCACGGTATTTCTTTACCTCATATTGCTGTTGCTGGTTTGAATCCGCATGCCGGGGAAAACGGTCTGTTTGGAAACGAAGAGGTGGAAATAATCAAGCCGGCAATTGAGGCTGCTAAGGCCTTGGGAATTTTAGTGCAAGGTCCTTTTTCTGCAGACACTTTGTTTTGCGACGTTAATAATAAACCGTTTGATATTTATTTGGCAATGTATCATGATCAAGGCTTAATACCACTCAAAATGTCTTCCTTCGGGCGCGGCGTGAATTATACCGCGGGTCTTCCATTCATTCGAACCTCCCCGGATCACGGTACGGCCTTTGATATTGCGGGAAAAGGACTGGCGAATTCAGGTAGTATGGAGGAGGCTATTAAAATTGCAATTAAGTTGGCAAAAAAAAAGCGTACCAGTTAGGCCCTAC
>JAJDAG010000071.1 GCA_029262005.1 Candidatus Zhuqueibacterota bacterium
GGTGAAATATGAAAAGAAGGTCAATTTCAAAAGGACACCAACGTTCCTCAACAAGAAATAAACTCTATAACATTCTAAAGTATGAAGACAAATATGATAACTAAATTAATTCTCAGAAATTTTAAAAGCGTTCAGGAGCAGACGTACTCCTTCACAAACTTCGATTTACTTGTAGGAAGAAATAATAGTGGGAAAAGCACTGTTCTGCAGGCCATTGCAATTTGGCAATTTTGCGTCGATGAATTTCACCGCAGTAGCCGAAAGGGGGAGAGAGCTATGCAAATTGTGCTGCCAAATTTTACTGCCCTTCCTCTTCCTGAATTTAACTTATTATGGAACGACAGAACCGAGAGAAAATACCCAGTAGTTGAGGTTATTGGCGGTAAAAAGAAAAAGAAACAGGAATTCATTTACATTGAAATAACTGTAAAATGGAAAAACAAGAACAACAAAGAGGATGAATTTGGGGTGAGCCTACGATATAACTCTCCGCAATCGGTCTACGCGAAACCAATTGGAGGATGGCAGGAATTCAGAAAAAGGGATGAAAATGGTGAATTGCCAAGGGTAGTTTATGTCCCGCCTTTTTCAGGTTTAGAACCAAACGAGATTTGGTATGATGATGGCGTGTTAAGGAAACAAGTTGGCAAGGCTCAGCCCGGTTCCGTATTAAGGAACTTGCTGTTCAGGGTTGTTGAAAAATATGAAAAAAATGACATCGGGGATTCCGTGAGGAAAAAACCTGACCAAATAGATGATTGGCTTACAATTCAAAAGCTTACCAAGAAGTGGTTTGGCGTAAAATTGAATCCTCCTGACTATGAAAAGCGTGTAAGCACCGAGATAAAAATAACCTATTCCGATGAGAAAGGAACAGAGTTTGATATAATTGCGGCGGGTAGCGGTTTCCACCAAGTTTTAACTCTTTTGGCGTTTCAATACGGTTTCGATGGTATCACAACCATTTTACTTGACGAACCTGATGCGCATCTTCACGTCAACCTGCAGCGAGAAATCCTTAATTATTTTAAGGCACAAAAAATTGTCCAGTTTGTTGTTGCAACACACGCTGAAGAATTCATAAAAGGCGTCTCTACCAGCAACATACTTTCTGTTCTAAAAACCGAGCCTGAGCGGATTGCTTCAGCCCCCGAAATTATAACTGCTTTAGCAGATGTTGACAACATGGCGGTGGTTGAAACAACTCAGTCACCTCATATCTTGTATGTAGAGGGTGAGGATGATGAACGTATTCTTTATGAATGGGCTTCTGTTCTGAATAGCAATATCCTCGAAAAGTACTTTGTCTACAAAATGGGTGGAAGCAGCAAGAGAGAAATGAAAAATCATGCCGAGCAGCATTTTAGGGGATTAAAAAAAATAGTACCGAATGTAAAGCGTGTTATGCTTTTCGACTATGATTCAGATGAAACTGCCTTTCACCCCGAACACGACAACCCGTCACTATATGAGTGGCAAAGAAAAAACATAGAAAACTACCTTCTTGTCCCAAGTGCATGGAAAAGAGCAGTACAAGAAAAATTTGGCGAAACGGAAGAGAATCTGTTTACTCGTCCAATCATACAAAGCATAGACACATTTTTCGAATCTGAGAATCTAACGCTTCCAAAACGGAATAGTTGGCAGAATATCAAAGCCAATATTTTTCAGGTAGTAGACGGTAAAAAGATACTTTTTGAGAATAGTGACAGCCTATTCCAACAATTAAGCATGAATTATGATATACGTCTCAACAAAGAAACCATCGCATCCAGCATGAGCAGAGATGAACTGCATGAAGATATCTTGCTCTTTTTTAAGAAACTATAATCGTCCTGATTCAGTTTTCAATAGAAATCTTCACAGTAATAAATTGGCACTGAGATTCTTCTATAACAAACTATGAAGGAGACAAAATTAGGATGCTACATTATTTACAATTATGTTTCTGATGACCATAACTAAATCAAAAATATACTTACTGTTACTCCTTTTGGTCATGATTATGGAAAGCATGTACCCTCTTACGCCACTTGCCGGCGGAAAGGTTTTGGCGCAGGAAGGCTCGATCTCCAAGCAGTACGAGCAACGCTGCCGGCAACTCCTCGCGTATACAGACTCGACGAATGAGCAGAATTATTTCATTGCCGCGGCAAAGCTCGTGCGCAAAACCGACATCGAAGCCGGTTTGCAAATGCTCGAGGCATTACTCGATGATCCGATAGCTTCCGCTCGCGGCATGTTCGTGATTTACGAACTCATGGCGGCCTACCTCTACGGCTTTGACGAAATACCACCGGAGTTAAAGCGCAAAATTCGGGACTCTTTTAGAACCCGTCCTCTCTACCGTGGGGATACCGAAAACCATTGGGTTATGTACTATAGCGGACTCTACCTTGCCGCCCAGACCTGGCAAGGATTTGACGGAGAATTTTGGTACACAGGCAAATCTTCACAAGAGAATTTTCGTGAAGCCGAAGGCTGGTTAAACGAGTGGATTAAAATCACAACCACAATCGGCCAGGGAGAATTCGATTCGCCTACCTACCACATGGTCTTCCTCTCGCCCATGTTGGTGCTTGCCCAGTTTTCCGAAGACCCGGTGATGAAAAAGAAAGCGAAAATGATGGTGCACTACCTCATGGCAGATTTTGCCGTGGAACACTTGCAGGGCATGTACTGTGGCGCCCACAGTCGCGATTATCCGTATGACGCCATCGAGCCGAGGAAAGCACCGATGACTGCCTGGGCATGGCTCTACTTCGGCCAGACCGAACCGGTCATGCGGACTGAAATCCTTGCAGCCGCCCTGAGCAGCTACCGGATGCCGGACATTATTTATCACATCGCCACCGATCGCAGTCAGCCTTATGTGCACACCGAAACCAAGCGAGTGCGAAACATCATTCGTTTCAACAAAGAGCGCAACCCGCCGGTTTATAAATACAGCTACATGACTAAAAATTTCTGCCTGGGTTCGATGCACGGCGGTATTTTGCAGCCGATTCAACAGCATGCCTGGGATATTACATTTGTATCGGACAAACCTAACAACACGCTGTTTACGCTACACCCGTCCGTGTCTGAACGTGAGTTAGGCATGTTTTTCCCAGAGGAAATGAAATTTGTTGTGGATGAAGTTGCGCGTTTTCATACCGTCTACGGCAAAGAGGACAAGTGGGCAAGCAGCTCACCACATGAAAAAACCTTCCAGCACGAGAATTCGCTGATTGTCCTGTACGACATTCCAAAAGGCGTAAGATTTGAGCACATCGACGGATTTTTCTCGAAAGATTTGGATGAACGCATTTATGCGCCGTTCACCGCTGAGTCCACGCCAAATTCTCGCTGGATTTTTTGTCGCGCCGGGGAAACTTACATCGCCTATTACCCATTGCAACCCTATGAATGGATTGAGGAAAACAACTGCTGGCGGCTGCGCAGCAAATTCCTCAGAAATGGCTGTGTCGTTGAGGTGGTTGATGCAGATGCTTATCCCTCATTCAACGAATTTCAACAAAAGATAAAATCGAATTTGATAAACGTTGAACTTGCAGAAAGCAATTTTGAGGTAAGTTACACAACCCTGGCCGGCGATCAGATGTCATTTAATTATCGCGGTCAGCGAACCCTGAATGGCAATGCCATTGATTTCAAATCATACAAGCTCTTTGATGGACCCTTTTTAAAAGCGGGAATTGCAAGCGGCACATTGGAAATGAAATACAAAGAGATGCGGCTTTTTCTGGATTTCAACAATCCCTAGAATATTTACTTTTGTCACTCAGGATGTTTCTTTTTGCCTGTATAATTAATGTCAAAACACTATTTATGAGGAAAGGCATCTTAATGATTTTCGCCGTTGGCCTGACCACATTCACTCTCTCGCTCCGACTTAATGCCTGCAAAAATGAACAGCTCTTTTGACATGAAATTTATAAATCTCAAAACGCCTCCAATACCCGCAGGGCGGAACGGTTTCACATAACCACCTACCACACAACGACGACGGCGGTACCGGCGATCTGGGTTAGTTCTGTGCATTTTCAGATTTTTCTCTTTTCAGTAAAGTCCGTACATTGAAATATCACCGCACGTAAAGTGGCTATTACTTTTTCCAAGGAATATTTAGTTGTCAAATAAATCAGAGCATCTATTAATAAAAACAACCACTTTTACCGTGTTGGCCCTCGTTGCTTTTGCTGCAAATTCAGTACTGTGTCGATTGGCTCTTGGTGAAAAAACGATTGATGCCGCAAATTTTACCACGATCCGGTTGTTGTCCGGGGCTATTGTTCTTTTAGTAATCTTACGGCTCAGCGGTAAAAAAAACAACGCCTCTGCCAAAGGTAGCTGGCTTGCCGCCATCATGTTATTTCTTTATGCCGCACCATTTTCATTTGCTTATATCACACTCGACACCGGAACCGGAGCGCTTATTCTGTTTGGTGCGGTACAGATAACCATGATATTGCTATCACTTTTTTCAGGAAATAAGTTACATTTATCCGAATGGATCGGCGTAATAATCGCATTCATCGGGTTTGTATATCTTGTCTTACCGGGTGTCAGCACACCCTCTGTTACAGGTTTTTCGCTTATGACAATAGCCGGTATTGCCTGGGGTGTTTATACCCTAAAGGGGCGTGGCTCATTGAATCCGCTGGCTGATACTGCCTACAATTTCGTGCGCACAATTCCATTAGTTGTAATTTTGGCAGTCATAGCCTATGAAACCGCACATATTTCGTTAAAGGGGGTGTTGTTGGCAATATTATCAGGCGGTATTGCTTCTGGAATTGGCTACACGATATGGTACACCGCGCTTGGTGGACTTTCCGCGACACAGGCTGCGGTTGTGCAACTGGCAGTTCCAGTAATTGCAGCTTTGGGGGGCGTGATATTTGTCTCCGAGGAAATAAGCTTACGTCTAACAATCTCGGCTTTATTGATACTCGGTGGCATTTTAATGGTCGTCTTTGGTAAGTATTACTACCCTGAATAATTCACAGCATCCTTGTCATTCTGGAGGATTTTTTTAATTTACAGCAGTTTACCAAGCTAACAAGACGCCTCC
>JAJDAG010000072.1 GCA_029262005.1 Candidatus Zhuqueibacterota bacterium
CACATGATTATAGAGCGGGATGGTGGAAAAATTCGGGTAGAGAGCAAGGCCAATGTGGGTTCAACTTTTACAATTTCATTACCCGTGAATAACAGGAAGTGAGCTAATTATTGTCCCGTGTGCGATTATGGTTTCACAGAGTTTTCGTTTGACTATCAGCCTTCTTATTGCTACATTATTACCTTGTTTTCGAGCTGTGAAATCAGATGATTTGAAGGTTTTGAAGTGTCCCTGAAAGAAATTTGCCAGCCCATAAAGAAAGATCTCGAGATTTATGAAAAAGAGTTTAAGCTTCTCTTAAAGTCCAACGTTTTTCTCGTTGATAAAGTCACACAATATATCGTTGCTAATAAAGGAAAGCGGTTGCGACCCATTCTTGTAATCCTTACAAGTCGGATGCACAACACCAACGGCGCAGCGCTTGATCAGCGCAATTTGAAGGCTGCAGCGATTATGGAAATGTTGCACACTGCCACTCTGGTGCATGATGATGTTGTCGATTCTTCCAGCCAACGGCGCGGGATGCCGTCTGTAAGTTCAATTTGGAAAAGTAAGGCAGCGGTACTGATGGGCGATCTGCTGTTTTCCAAGGCGCTCCTGGCCATGTTAAGCTTAAAAAGTATGCGGGCTTATGAAATTATTTCGGTAACTGCAGAGCGCATGGCACAGGGTGAATTGCTCGGCCTTGAGCGCAGAAAAGACTACTGGATGGAAGAAGAAGTCTATTTTCGTTTGATAGCCGATAAAACGGCATCGTTGCTGGCGGCGGCATGTCAGCTTGGGGCCGTGTCGTCCAGTGATGACGAAAAAGATATCGCGGCTATGAGGGAGTTTGGTGAAAATCTGGGGATCGCTTTTCAAATTCGTGACGATTTGCTCGACATATTGGGAAAAGAAAAGAAAACCGGTAAGCCCATTGGCAATGACATTCGTGACAACAAAGTAACCCTGCCTCTCATTTTTGCACTGAAGCAGGCGAGAAAGCAAGATGCACGCCGCATTATCCGTCTGATTAAGCGGGGCGCAGGCAAGGCCGAGATTAAAGAAATTATTTCGTTTGTCGAAATTCATGGTGGAATTAAATATGCCATGGAACGGGCAAATGAACATATTGAATTGGCCTTCAAATCTCTGGAACGCTATCCAGATACTCCCTATAAAGAGTCCCTGCAAAAACTGGTAAGCTTTATCACCGTTCGTGAGAGTTGATTTATAGACCAATTTGGTTTGCAGTTCTATTGGTTGTATTCCCGGTGGTGAATTGGAGAATAGCGAAATAGGACAGGTATATCGTATTTATGTGGAAATCCGGTGTTTTTTGAATATTGGTTCAAAAACGATTGGCCAAACCTGTGCCTTTGCAGGTAAAGACAAAAACGTAGAACATTTCATGTGCGGAGAATCACGGCTGGTGTCAGCGAAGTGTAAGTTCTACGGATGATATGGTTAGATTCAAGCTGATTGCTTTGAGTTAGAATTGTGGGTTCACTTAACTTTTCAGGAAATATGCCAAGAACATTAGTAACAGGTGGGGCGGGTTTCTTAGGTTCACATATCTGTGAGTACCTGCTCGAGAAAGGACATGAAGTCATTGCAATGGACAATCTGCTGACCGGTGCAGTCGCAAACATCGAGCACCTTCAGTGTGAACAGTTCAAATTTATCAAGCATGATGTAACAGAATATATTTATTGCGCCGGTCCTATTGATTACGTCATGCACTTCGCGTCTCCGGCCAGCCCGATGGACTACCTTGAATTGCCAATCCAAACCTTAAAAGTCGGCGCGCTTGGAACGCACAAGGCACTGGGCCTGGCGAAGGAGAAAAAAGCGGTTTTTCTTCTCGCTTCAACTTCGGAGGTCTACGGCGATCCACAGGTGCATCCACAAACAGAAGATTATTGGGGGCATGTAAACCCGGTTGGGCCACGCGGGGTTTATGACGAAGCAAAACGTTTCGCTGAGGCCATTACTATGGCATATCACCGTTTTCATGGTGTGGACACAAAAATAGTTCGCATATTTAACACCTATGGCCCGCGCATGCGACCTAAGGATGGCCGTGCCATTCCTGCTTTTGTGCCACAAGCACTGCGTAACGAGAATATCACTGTTTTCGGTGATGGTGGGCAAACCCGCAGTTTCTGCTATGTCGATGATCTCATTGAAGGGTTTTATCGCCTTTTGATGTCGGATCACCATGAACCTGTCAATATTGGCAATCCAAATGAGATGACCATTAAAGAATTGGCAGAGGCGATTATTCGCATAACCGGCAGCAAAAGTAAAATATCCTATAACCCTTTGCCGGTTGATGACCCGAAAGTCAGGCAGCCTGACATCAGTAAAGCCAAATCAATTCTTGGCTGGGAGCCGACGGTTTGTTTAGAAGCTGGATTGGCTAAGACCATCGCCTGGTTTGAAAAAAATATATAAGGTGTCTGAAAGGAGAGCGGGCTTCTTGGCTAATTGGCAAGCTGCTCTTTAAGTACGCACTGGTAATAGGCCGTTTCTTTTTTTTTGCCTCGTTTGTTAAATCCTTGCGCCAATATCTGTGACTTTGAAATAATGTATGCTTTTACTTTCTGCTTTTTCTCTGGAGTCAATTCCGGTTTGTCGAGAAGTTTAAGCAGGGCCTGTACACGGTAACGATCCAGGCCCCACGCCGTTGATAATTGGTCTGAGTGGCCACCCCGTTTTATAATTAGATTCTTGTCGATAAAGTGAAACGGCATGTGGAGAGAGGCACGCAGCCACAAATCATAATCTTCGCATGCCGGTAGCGCCTCATCAAAAAAACCAACCTCATCAAAAAACTCCCTGCGCATCATCACGGATGAGGGACTGACGATGCAGAGCGGTAAACAGTGTTCAAATATGCAGCCGGAATGTTTGCTGTGTTTCTTTTTGGGGTTAACTCGCACACCACGACGAATCCAGATTTCATTGGTATAGCTGACGCGACAGTTTGTTCTGGCTTTCATGAATTGTAACTGAACGTCCAGTTTGTTTTTCTGCCACAGGTCATCCGAGTCAAGAAATGTAATAAATTCGCCTTGTGCGGCTTTTATGCCACGATTGCGGGCGGCGCTCGGGCCTTGATTTTTCTGAAAAATGTATTTCAAATGGGCAGCATTTTCCCGGGCATAGATTGCTGTGGAATCTGTCGAGCCATCGTCCACTACAATGAGTTCAAAGTCTTGGTAGGTTTGCTTAAGCACAGACTCAACTGCTTCGCGCAAAAAGGGCAGACGATTGTAAGTTGGAATGATGACGCTGGTTTCTGGCATTGTCTCGCGTGATAGAGGTAAAGAAGCGCTTGGTATTGAGCAGCATAAATTGAAAATTTAGTGGTGTAAATTTACGCAGTCTCTTTGCATATTTCAAGGATAATATGTGCCCTGCAAGAAATAAGGCACTGGCGTGTGAACTACAGCTCCGGACAACCATGGCCAATCTGATATCCGGTTATCACCGCGACTTGCAGCTTACTAAAGAACCCGTTATGCGCGGCATTGAAATCGCACTGGCTTGCATCTCAATAATGACTTTGGTTGTAGAAGCATTAAAAGTTAATAATGAAAAGTGTGCCCTGGCTCTCACCGAAGAAGTTTATGCCACGGAGCGGGCTTACGCATTGGTGAAAGAAGGAGTGCCATTCAGGCAGGCTTATAAGCAGGTGGCGGCTGATTTAGGCGGTAAGAATTTGGCGCATGCAACGTGGGGTGTGCAACAAGCGCAGACTCAACACGTATGCGGGAAAGAAAAAAACTATCCTGGGAGGAAAACGATGGAATTGGCTGTCATTCTTATTTTGCTTGCGTTCTTCTTGTTCTTTATTAAAATACTTGGCTTCATATTTAAAGCGGGCTTATTTGTTTTGAGTATACCTTTTCAGATTCTTGGAGCGGTTTTCGGGGTGTTGCTGCTGGTGCTTATTTTGCCGTTCGCAACCTTGGTGGGCATTGTAGCCGTTGTTTTCGCGCCGCTGCTGGTTTTAGGTCCGTTGGTACCACTTCTCCTGGTGATTGGTGGTATCTACCTGATAAGCAAATACTAGCAAATACAAACTCAACCCCCGTTCCGACGTCTTTTTTTTGATATTTTGGCGAGGTTAGTTCTGCAGGTGCTGCACGCCAATCAATGTGAAATGGTTTTCTGTGCCGGCTTTGTTGGGTTTCGATACAAAATATTAGAAAGGGAATTACGCTCTGTTCGGTTAGTCCGGTGGCTGTCTCCCCCCTGTCTTTGCTGTGGAAACAATGGTGTTATTTTAATAACAAAAGGATCACCATCGTGGTGATCCTTTCATTATCTCATTCAAGAAGACCGAGCTATTACACTGAAGCGGGTTAGGGGAGTTGCCGGTTTCAGCGTAATGCTACTCGGTCGTTATACCATGACATCGCAACTACTGCGCCAGGAATTGTCATTCATTTTGTAATAAAGAGTAATAAGTCCCAATTTACGAAGAAGTTAACCCAATGTTTTTCTTTCTTCATTATTGTCACACTTGTTTTTTTGATGCTAAAACGTTTCATTGTGCAATCCTATAGGGTTTCAACATTGAATGATTCCGTCAATTGCAAGTGAGTGAGAGATGGTCCGGGAGAAGATCGTTTTTTATGCGCATTATTGGTCAATAGAAAAAATCTGGTCGACTCCAACAAAAATGCCAAACCCCCCTTCATTGTTTAGAGGCCATGCAAAGTCGATTCGACCAACGCGAGAGCTTGGTGATTTGGTGTATCCTAATCGCAAGCCGACACCAGCGCTGTACTTTAAATTACCCAGACTGAATCCCTGAGATTCGGGCCATGCATATCCCGCATCCACAAAGGCCACAGCGCCCAAAGCCACAGTCAAAACATTCCATCTGGTAAAGATACGATTTTCCAAATTGAAAAGCAGCCTGCGGTCCCCGGCCAACGCGCGGGCTTTGTAGCCGCGTAAGCCTGAATCACCCCCAAGTAGAAACTGCCTGGAAGTTTCCAAATTCCAGGCGTAATCAAGTTTCGCATGAAGTGCGATTGTTTGAAAGGGCAGCATTTTGTTGTAATAGCGAAGACGGAATGATGCAATGTTGTCTTTTTCAAACAGGGTTTGGAAACCGGCGTTCAGGAAAAGGTATTGTACTGCACCAAACCGGTGTGCCTGATTTCGACTGAAAAGCAGTTCAAAGCGGCGCACGCCCTGGGGAATCGGCAGCCCTGTACGGCCTATTTTTAGCGTGGTAACATTGCCAAGCGTCAGATCTTCCGTACGCACGAAACGGTCAATCTGTTGTTCCTCTACGTAATTCAAGTTCTCGATACTCAAGCTGGCTGTCAGCGAATGAATGCGCTCATCCTGCGGCACATCGGTTGTGGTGCGTGTGTTGATGCGTGAAAAGTCTCTGTTAGCAAAGCGGTAGCTGAGTTGCGCTCTTTTTTTCTTGAACCGCTCACCCGCTGCTCGTGCCAGCAGTATGTTGAAGCTTTCTGTTTCAAGGCGGTGTCTGCTGAATTCATTTCCGTTCAAGAATTGTCGTTGGATGAAATTGATGGAAGAAAAATTGGCCCCCCACGCCCATTTTGTATCCAGAGAGTAGAAAGGCCGGGAAATGTTGGTTGCCAAACTATTCTGAATTGGCCCGGTAACAACCATACTACTTGCCGTCCAACGTGAGCCCAGCAACTGCGGATCTTCATATTTGAATGTTAATGTCGTCCCTTCCGGTTCGTTTTGCACTTCGCTGAAAAATTGCTTGCCTAGCCCGAGAAAATTGAATTCCTCAACCGCAGCTCCGAGTTCGGAGCGGCCACCACCATGCTTGATGACGGCAGACAGCAGCGTAGACCACTGGTCCTGCGTAAGGACTTGAATATCTACTGAATCGCCATCTGCGGTTAGTCTTGTAATGGTGGCTTTACCCAGAAAGGGCAGGCGCCTTAACTTGCGCTCACTTTCTTCAAGTAAGTCTCTGTCAAACTTTTCACCGGTTTTGAACAGGAGATTTCTCCGAACCACATTTTCTCCTGTCATGATGTGCAAGGTGTTGGCCCAATTGTAGTAAAAAGGGCTGCCAACTTCTTGCGGGAATACATCGTTTCGCTGAATCCGGATGTGGCGAATGGTTGGCTTTGCAGCACGTGACGCTTGCGCGCAGGTTGTCTTTGGTGTGAACAACGCTATGAGCGTAAAAATGATGACGACTCGAACAAATGTGATGTGTTGCCCTCCCTGTTTGTATGATAAGAATCTAGGGCATTGTCATGAAAATGCAAGAGAAAACTCCTGCCGAGAGCAACTTCTTAATTCGACTCGGAGGCAGGCGTTGCTGTTCATTGCCGAGGTTGAAAACCAGCTTGCTTTTTATTCCTGCAAATTGTTAGATTATCCGCATCGCGCACAGGGAGACGCTATTTTAAAAATCAGAAAGGACTCGCACATGCCGGTTTCAACATTCCTGACAACGTTCATCTCCGTTTTTGTTTCAATTCTGCTGGCAATGGGCTGCGCCACAAAAAAGCCGGAAGCAATGGTTGGCGGCAGTCAGCAACGTAAGATTGGCACCGGGACGCATTCACCGAAACTCGCACCTGCCCTGAGTAGCATAATTGACAAAATCGAGGTTGTCAGATTAACGGCTATTTTGGGTACCAGCCAAAACCTCAGCGAATTATCTAGCCCCCGTGTGAAGGTAGATCGTGAAGGGAAAGTGCAGTGTTATATTTTTATGCTCGAGTGGGGCGTTGACGCGTTCGCCATTCTTAAGGATCGCTCGGTTGTCATCGAGACAACAAAGGAAAAACAGCGCCTAGTGCAAGGGTGGGTACCCGCTGAGCGTCTGGTTGAAGTCGCGAACCTCGAATTTGTCAGCAAGATCCAGCCGCCTGATTACGGCATCAAACTGCCGAAACGGTAGATTTTGTTTCCTTTGATATTGCTCAAATCATACTTTTTTATAAAAGAGGTAATAGCATGAATTTGTTTTTAATGTTTCGTATTTTCATCTTGCTGGTGTCGCTGCTTGTTTTGTCCGGATTTGGGTTTGGCCAGAACTTGAAACTCCGGGCAGAAAACAGGAACCCAAAGGTACGCCAGGATATCCGGGAACTTGTCGCAAAAATCAAAAAGATCGAGAAAAATTCCAGGTTTAGTTCATCCGGGCTGACTGAATACTCGACTCCGCGATTCAGAGTTGATAAACGCAAGAGAATTCAAGCTTACATCTATTTAACTGATTTTTCGGCTGTGGTATTGGAGCGGTTCAGTCAACTGGGAATCGCTTTTGATATCGTAAACAGGCGTCTGGGAATGGCTCAAGTTTGGTTGCCGCCTGACCAAATCGAACGTGTTGCAGCAGAGCTTGCGGTTGAACTTATTGAACTACCGGATTACGCCATCACGCTGACCGGCTCGGTCAACTCAGAGGGCGATGCACTGTTGTTGGCAGATCAGGTCAGGCGTGTTCACGGTAAAGACGGTTCCGGCATTCGCGTTGGCGTGATTTCTGATGGCGTCGATAGCCGCGGTGAGGCGCAAGCGACACAGGACTTGCCTGACAGCCTCGACATTGACCCGACACTGAGTGGTGAGGGCGAAGAAGGAACGGCCATGCTGGAAATTATTCACGACCTGGCGCCGGCTGCGGAACTGGCTTTCTCGGGTCCGGCCACCAGCCTGGAAATGATTGATGCCATCGATTATTTGGCCCACGATGCATTTGCCGGTCAGGGCTGCGATGTCATTGTCGATGATCTCGGCTTTCTTTCACAGCCGGCTTTTGAGGACGGCGCAATCGCCCTGGCTGTGGAGGATGTTGTTGCTGAGGGCACTATTTACGTGACATCCGCGGGCAACCAGGCCGACGTTCATTACGAGCACGATTATTCGCCTGGTACGCTTGATTTTGATGGCAGTGTGATGGTCGTGCATGATTTTGGCAAGGCAATCGGTCAGGCCGGCGATGTGGGACAGGACATATTGGTTGGAGCAAACTCAAGCCTCACAGTTGTTTTGCAATGGAATGATCCTTTTTCACGAGCAAATAATGATTATGACTTGCTTATTTTTAATGCCGGTTTCACGGAGGTATTGGCCATCAGTGAGAGGCCGCAAGACGGCCATGTAAGGCATTCACCTATCGAGTTTGCAACTTATGATAATGTGACCGCTGCTTCCGTACAGGTTCATGTTGTTATTCGTAACTTTGGCGCAGAGGATTTGTTGCTCGAGATGTTTTATACGGGAGAAGATTTTAGTCTTCAGGAATTTAGGGTGGCTGAAGGCAGCATCATCCCCGGGCAACAAATGGCAAAGGCGGCCATCACGGTTGGTGCAATCAGTGTACTTGACCCAGGCGTGAACACCATCGAATTCTTCAGTTCACTCGGGCCGGTTCGAATCTTTTCGCCAACCACCGAAACTCGCACCAAGCCGGATCTTGTTGCGGTAGACGGAGTCGCGATCACCGGCGCCGGCGGCTTTGGTTCTAACTTTAATGGAACCAAACGTTTTTTTGGCACGTCTGCGTCTGCACCGCATGCGGCTGCGGTGGCTGCTTTGCTGCTGAGCGGCCAACCTGATCTGGCTCCGGCAGATATTCGTGCCGCCCTGCAAAACACCGCCGTTGACTATGGCGCGGCAGGTTTGGACAATACTTATGGCGCCGGCAAAATAGATGCCCTGGCTGCTTTTCAACAGATATTGACCAGTGTCCCCTTCTCCGAGCCGGTGGCGCCGCAGAGCTTTTGGTTGCAACCTAATTATCCCAATCCATTTAACCCCACCACGACAATCCGTTATGCAGTACCGCCAGTGAAAAACAATGCCACGGTTCGACTTGACGTCATTAATGCATCCGGCCAGATGGTGAAAACATTGGTCGATGCCCCGCAAACAGCCGGTATTCATCAAATTGACTGGAATGGCAAGAACGAAGCCGGGCGCTCTGTTGCCAGTGGACTTTACATGCTCAGATTGCAATCCGGTGATTTCATTTCTGTGCGAAAGGCTTTGCTTTTGCGTTAGAAAAAGCAGCAATCCCCCTGGGTTGATGTCTTGGTTGTTCTGTTTGCTGTTTGCTGTTTGTTAGCCTGAATTATGCCATAAAAATTTAAAGCAGAGTTCCCTGAGACCGCTCTGCGTTCCGCAGAGAAAATCTAAAGTACTGTTCAGGCACAGATGATAAGGCAAAACTAGTCAGGGCAAGACAATTGAAAAAGGCTGCTCTATGTTGTTTTGTGTGGGTGATTAGAAAAAACAAAATTAAGCCGCTGATTAACACCCTTAGTTTCTTCACAATGCCCTTATTACGGATGTTATACAATTGGTTCCTGTTGAGTTTAGTCACTTTTTCCTTGATCGTCAATGAAAGTATTGTAATCTTGGGGAGTTACCCAGATCTGTAGAAAACATATGTTAGGGAAACAACAAATAGGAATGAGTAAACTGGAAGTTCTTGAAAAATCAATTATGGGCGTGAAGGCGATGATGCTCGCCTTTGCCACTGATGGTCGAACTGACGAACAACCACAACAATATCAAGAGGCGTATATTGATCTGGATCTCAAATTAGAACAAGCAGGTTATAGCAACCCAAACACTTACAAAACCATAGAACAGTTCGGGAAAGATTGCGGTGGCACCTGGGCGTTACGTCGGGAGCTCATTGGTAATATCTACGCAGACCTTCTTTTTGATGTCGGCAGGAGAAAAAGAAAACAGAGAGACCCGCGAAATTGGAAAAGTGCGAATGAAGTCTTAACAGATAAACTATCCCCAGTCAGAGTGCAGTGGTTGAAAGCCAAGAATTTTATCTTCACGTCACCACCGGATTTTGAAAATTCAATTAAGGAGTCTGTGAATTCTATTGAATCGTGCCTAATGATTTTGCTAAATCAGCCGAATGGCACGCTTGGAAAGTTAATAAAAGATCAAAATATTGATTCTGATGTTGGAAAAATAATTAGTCAAGTTTATGGTCTGAGCAGCAATATAGGTTTCGTTAGACATGGCGGTGTTCAAAAACAATTAATCGGTCGATTGGAAGCTGAGTTCTTCCTGGATTTTGCAGCTTCGGCTATTATTTATATCAAAGGCAAGCTAAAGGTGATTGCCCTTAACAAAAAAATGCAGCCGAACCCAAAAGCGCTCGGCTGATTTTAAATGTTATGAATTAATGGGTACTAAGCCAATGTTCATGAATGTTCCATATGCGGCACTCTATATAGAATCTGCGAGTCTTCGAGGGGTCTTGTTCCCGGGGAATCATTTTTGATGGGTGCACTCGGAAAGAAGCTCGCGTTGGGCTGTGGCGTCACCACAGTATTCTTTGTCCTGGTTGAGTTAATCCTATTAGCGGCCGGAGTGGCGCCGCTGTACGAGAGCACCGACCCCTATGTCGGATTCTCCGGCTACGCGCCGCTGTTTCTCAAACGCACTCCGTCCGGTGGAGGGCCGATCTTCGAGACCGCACACAACAAGATGCGGTGGTTCAACCTGCAGCGCTTCCCGGCTCGCAAGGCAGAAGGCGTGACCCGCATCTTCTGCATCGGGGGCTCGACGACCTACGGACGCCCCTATGACGACCGCACGTCGTTCTGCGGCTGGTTGCGCCTTTTCCTTCCGGCGGTCGATCCGAGTCGTCGCTGGGAGGTCATCAACGCTGGAGGCATTAGCTACGCGAGTTACCGCGTAGCCCGGCTCATGGAGGAACTCGCCGACTACGAGCCCGATCTATTCATCGTCTACTCAGGGCACAACGAGTTCCTCGAACAAAGGACGTACGACAAGCTGTTGAAAACACCCGAACTCGTGCGTAACCTCGGGGCGCTGGCATCCCGGACGCGGCTGTACAGCGTGCTCTACAACGCTACCTTCGAGCGGGACGCAGTTCTTTCTACCGAGGTCAAGGCATTGCTCGACCGCTCCGTCGGCCCCGAAGACTACCACAGGGATGACGAGATGCGTGGCGCCGTACTCGAGCACTACCGGGCCAGCCTGATACGCATGACGCGCATCAGCGAGCGCGCCGGAGCCAAGCTAATTCTAGTGACGCCGGCCTCCAACGTCGGAGACTTCTCTCCCTTCAAAACCGAGCCCAGTCCCGGGGTGAGCGCTCTCGACATTCGACAAATCAACACGCTCAAGCTTGCAGCGACCATGGCCCTGGGCGAAGGCGACCACGCGAACGCTGTGGCGATCTCCGAACGAGCGTTGGCTCTCGACAACCGCGACGCCGATTTGCTGTACCTGCAGGCGCGTGCTCTTCGCGCATTCGGTCGGATAGACGAAGCGCGAAGGGCGTTCATCGACGCGCGCGACGAGGACGTCTGTCCGCTGCGGGCCTTGACGTCCGTCCGTGAGATCGTCGCCGACGTCGCCCGGAAGAAAAACACGGGACTCGTCGATTTCGCGCTCATCGTCAACGAACGCTCGCCTGACGGCATCCCCGGATCTGAGTTGTTCTTGGACCACGTGCATCCGACAATCGAGGGCAACCGACTGCTCGCGTTGGCCATGGTCCAAGAGATGAAGCAGGAGGGAATCGTCTTCCCGGCTGCGACCTGGAACGCCGCCGTGATCGCCGAGATCAGCGAGCAGTTGGAGAGCAGCCTGAACGAGCAAGCCCATGCCGCGGCGCTCAAGAGCCTGTCGAATGTGTTGTTATGGGCCGGCAAACACGATGAAGCCGAGCGCCTCGTCACCCTTGCTGTGACCGCGACTTCGGAGGATGGCGAAACCCATTTCCAGAAAGCGACCCTACTCCGGCGAGCCGGCAACGACGAGGCCGCATTGGTCCATTATCGGGAGGCCGCAAGGCTCGCACCATGGGACGCGGTCGTGCACAAAGCCTTTGGCGTGCTCTTGTCCGAACTCGGCCGCAAGGCCGAAGCGCGCGTGGAGCTGGAAACAGCCGTCCGCCTGGATCGGACGCTGGACGCCGCGCATTACGAACTCGGCGTCGTGCTGGGAGACCTCGGCGAGGACAGGCAAGCCGAAGCCGCTTATCGGGCAGCCCTGGAGCTGGACCCGAGCCATGCCGATGCGCACAACAACCTGGGCGTGATCCTCGCCAAGCGCGGAGATCTCTCCGCTGCCTCTGAGCAGTTCGCCAAGGCTTTGCGTATAGACCCCGATCACAGGAACGCGACCGAAAACCTCGCCAGCGCGGCCCGAAGCCGATAGCCGAACACGAAATCATGATCTAACGAGTGCAGGCACGGCCGCAGAATATACAGCAACCGGCGTTCTGTGTCGGCCAGATGGCGCTAAGTGGCGCTGAGGCCGGGGGCGTTAAGGTGCAGAAGGATGGTCCCGGAACAGCGGGAAAAGTGAACACTCCGTTCAATTCGGGGGCTCCAGTATGAACGAGGAAGACAGTCGCTACAGGACTGAACGACAAGAGTGTTGTGAATTATTCAAGTTATAAAAAATAGCCAATAAAAACTGAAACAAAAACGGTGACGCTTATGAAACCAACACTCACAATATTTCTTTTGCTCTCACTTGTCTGTATGATCGCCTCCACCCACGCCGGTGAGAACGAAAAAGCCCAATTTGAAAAATTAAAATCATTGGAAGGCGAGTGGCAGGGTACGAATCCTTCTGGAAAACCGGTGAAAGTGACTTATGAAGTCGTCTCGAACGGTTCGGCAGTTATGGAACGAATGCAGCCGGAAAATGAACCGATAATGATCAGCATGTACCACCTCGATGGCAAGCACCTGATGATGACCCACTACTGCTCTGCGATGAACCAGCCCCGCATGCGCGCCGTTGCCAATAATGGGAAAAATACGATACGATTTTCTATTATGGATGTCACCAATCTCGCCAAACCAACAGACGGCCACATGCAAAAACTCGTTATCACGGTAAAGGATGAAGACCACCTGACGGCGCTTTGGACCTTTGTGGAAAATGGCATAGAGAAGGATGGCCCATTTGATTTGAAGCGGATTAAGCGGGCAAATAAATAGCTCGGTAGGCTGGAGTCCCACTCCACCCAAATACTGTTGCGGATAACAATTACTTTCGCTTGACGGGTGGTGGTGAAAAAATGAGTGATTACATCCTGGCTAAATTTGCCGGTGGATTGCACCCCCCGGGAGCGCTAAACTGAAGATTTGTTTCTATATGGTTCGATACAGAATCGTTGATGACAATGGCATCTATTTCACGACACATAAATTGTTGAATGGAATGAAATTCCTTATTCATTGGTTCCCCTTCGACAGCGTTCATGGCGTAGCGCAAGGGATTTCATGGTAAAATGGTATGGACGTATAAAACCCCTGCGAGCGTAGCTCAGGAGGGGCGAACCAGGGCAAAGCGTATTATGAGACTGGATTTCTTACTTTTGACCTTGCAGATGCTGCTTTTGAACTCGGGTCAATTGTATTCGAAGTCTATTGAGAGGGCCTCTTCTCAAGAAATCTTGCAAGCAATGCAGTCACAGGCCGGATACGAACCCACCGTGAGTACCAATGTTGCGCGCTTTCAAGCCGCGGTCCTGTTGGATTTGGCGGAGAAGGCGATGGCGAGTGATTCGGCCGGGACCGTCTTATTTATCGGCCATCAGGAATGGTTCGATGCGTATCTGCGACTTACCGGCCTGACCGAATCCACTGTGCCGGTATTCGCACGGCTGGCATACAGGTACAAACAGGATCAACTGCTAGACTTCAGAAAAGACCTTGTGGTTGAGATAATCGAGCAGGGCAAGGTACCGCTAATGGCCATAAATGTCATAGTTGGGTGGCCGGAGAGCGCTGACCTGCCGGGAAAATACTCATTCGCAGATACGCTGTCGACGCCAAAGCTCAAGGTAACCAATCACCGGGAGGTCACCTATCGGCTCCTGGACTTTGGTGACATGATCGTTTACGACGAAATTGAAGGACTAACCGGGCGGCCCACCTCAGGCATCCTGGGAATGATGTTCAGAATCATCGGTGAAGGCCGGGTTGTTCAGTCTCGAATCACTCTCACGCCGGATGGATTACAAATCAATCGCACGCACGTAAAAAAGGGTCCCTTCGGCGTCACCGAGACCGTAACCGTAAAGCCGGATGGAGTATCTCAGAAGGGATTACCCAAAGACCGTCCGGACCTGATGACTTTTGCAACACTTCTCAAGCGACCTTTTAAAATAAGATATTTGCCGCTTGCTTTCGAACGATTAGCAGAGGTATGGGCGGATGGATGGGAGGGTAAGCTACGCACAAATAGCGATTTTTATGAGGACAAAAATCATGAATAGATGGCAAAGCATTCTTGTGCTACTACCGCTCATCTGGACTGTGGCCATCGGGCAGACGGCGGATAAAGAGATCATCAAGTTGGGCACAATAGCGACTGAGTATTCGGTTTGGGGACAGGTTTTGAAACAAATGAATGCCGAGCTGGTGAAGCAAAGCAATGGAAAACTGGAAATACGATTTTACTTTGGCCGGGATGAACAGGATTTGGTTGCTTTGCTAAAGAACAAGCAATGTGATGCAGTATCTTTGACCGCTGTCGGGTTAGGACAGATATTGCCGGCAATTGCTGCCCTGGGAATGCCAATGTTGTTTTCAAAATACGCGGAATGGGATTATGTGAAAGAAGATCTAACCGGGGAATTTGTTAAGAGATTCGATTTGACTGGGCACACATTTCTGGGCTGGGCAGACCTGGGCTTTGTTTACCTGTTTTCGAAAGAGCGGCTCAAGACCCAAAGCGATCTGCAAAAATCCAAAGTGTGGGCCTGGACCCTGGACCCGGTAGCGAAGGCCTTTGTGCAAGCAGCCGGACGTGAGCCGATTTTATTACCCATTGAAAGCGTCTTGACTTCCTTAATCAATAACGACGTGCAAACCGTTTATGCCCCGCCTCTCGCATGCATCGCCTATCAGTGGCATAATCAGGTAAAGTATATGACCGACCTCCGACTTGTAGTTGGAATAGGCGCCACGATAATGGACAAAGTACGTTTTGACGGCCTCAAGAATGAACACAAAAGTCTTTTACAGGAACTTACAAAAAAATACCATAAGCAGCTCGTCAAAAGAATCCGCGAAAGTAATGAAGAATCACTTCGAGTCTTGCAGGAACGGGGATTGCAAGTTGTTTCTGTCCCTCATATAGAAGAGAAGAAATGGCTTCGAGTCTCAGTGCGGGTTCAAAACCAATTTGTAGGACAGCTTTATGAGAAAGCATTGTTGGAGCAGGTCAGAGGCCTTGTCCAGCGATATCGTTACACGAATAAGTAATGGATTAAACCAAATTTAAGACACCAGGGATTATGAGAAAAAAGCTTCTCATCGTTACAACTTTATCCGTGCTACACCTAGCCCTGCTCCAGGTCGCGATTGCTCAACAATGGACAGTTTACACGACAACAGACGGGCTGGTTGAGAATTCAATTGGCATGATACAGGAAGACATGAAAGGCTATCTCTGGTTTACGTCCGAATTTGATGGCGCCAGCAGATTTGACGGCGTTCGTTTTCAAAATTTCGACAGTGTAAGCGGATTGCCAAGTAATAATATCTATTATACGCTGGCTGATCGGGATGGCAATTTCTGGTTCGCAACCGACCGCGGTGTGAGCAGTTACGATGGCAAGCATTTTAGAAACCTGAATGTCTCTGATGGGTTGGCAGGCAACACCGTGATTTTTATATTGCAAGACAAGGCGAGCCATTTTTGGTTTGCAACAGATCAGGGTGTCAGCGAATACGATGGAAAAAGGTTTAAGAATCATACTGCTGTTAATGAAATTGATCTTGGCAATGTGACTCTTATGTTCGAAGACCATGAAAACGTTCTCTGGTTTGCCACGATGGCTGGTCTCGTTAAATACGATGGTAAAGCATTTCAAATTGTGTCAAGGCAAGATAGTTTTTTGTCAATGCAAATTATTTTTGAAGACAATAAAGGGAATTTGTGGTTTGGGGGAGAAAGCGGCATTTATCGAAAGCAAGTCAACGATGCGAAAATCGAAGGTCCGCTCATAGGTGCGGACATCTCTGCGATCGTTGAAGATCGGGTGGGCAATCTATGGTTTGCTTCGACGACGTTTGGTGTCATCGAATATGACGTTAATGCCGCTCAGTTTACAATGCCCAGTGATTTGGCGGACAAAGCGATTCACTCTATGTTCGCTGACAAACGGGGCGATATATGGTTTGGCACCGATGCAGGGATCAGTAGATATAACGGCGAAGTTTTTGAAAATGTGAGAGAGACTAATGGTAAGCAGCTTAACTCTATTCGAACTATTTCACAGGATCGAGACGGCAATCTATGGTTTGGCAGTGAAAACGGCGTCTTTAAGTACAGATTGAATAATCTGGTGCATTATACAGAGAACGATGGTTTAATCGCCAACAGTGTCAAAGTTATTATTGACGGTCCGGATGACACGTTGTGGCTCGGGACCGAAGGCGGCCTTAGTCAATATGACGGTAAAGCATTTCATGATTTTAAGCTCCAGGGTGAAGCAAAAGACAAGAGTATTTTGTCCATGCTGCAAGATAGCAGAAACAACTTATGGATTGGGACCACGGGCGCGCTTTATAAAAATTTTAAGCCTTTCACAGAAAACAATACATTGACTGCGGTTCGTTCGATAATTGAAGAAGCGTCTGGCAATTTATGGTTTGCCACAGCCTCTGGGCTTGTTTTTTACGACGGGCGGCATTCTCGTAGCTTTCCGGTCGAAAATAGCTCGGAAATGCTCCTTGATAGCAAAGGTCATTTGTGGATTGGCACCTGGGATTCCGGTATCTATAAATATGATGGCGGCGATAGCCTGACGAACTATACGATGGCGGACGGTCTTGGCAGCAACCATGTTACCTGGATAATCGAATCTCCAAATGGCCATCTATGGTTTGGATTTAGAAGTGACCTGTCCCCTTCTGGAAGCGGAAGAATGGCTCGGGGCGGTTTATGCCGTTTCGACGGCCAAAAATTTGAGAATTTTACCAGGGATGATGGACTCATTAGTGACGTGATAACCGTTGCGCTTGAAGATGAGACCGGCAACTTGTGGCTCGGGACCGATAATGGAGTCATGAGGTGTAACAGTCTCTCAGTTGATGATTCCTTAAGCATCCAAACCATAACAAAAGGCGATGGGTTGCTTAGCAATTCAGTCAAAAAAATTTATTCGGACAAGTCCGGCAACCTTTGGTTTGGTACTGATAAAGGTGTCAGCAAATTTGATGGAGAAAATTTCCAAAACCTATTGTTGGAAAAGAACTTCCTTTTTAGATCTGTTGAGGAGATATTCGAAGATAGTGATGGCGCAATTTGGCTGACCAGCACCAATAGCGGTGTGATAAAATATACACCACCGGCAAAGGAAGTCCATCCGCGCATCCTTATTACTCAAATTGAAGCGGATAAGATTTATAGTGATCATTTTGAAGACATTAAGGTTTCATCGAACAGGCGGATCAGTTTTGAATATAAGGCAATAAGCTTTAAAACGAATCAGGAGGTAATGCGATTCCAATATATGCTGGAGGGACACGATTCTGGTTGGCAGCCTTCTACTTTTGCAAGAAGAGTCCATTATGAGAACTTGAAAACAGCGAATTACAAATTTAAGGTACGGGCAATCGATGAGGACTTACATTATTCTAGCCCTCCAGCATCGATTGACATCTCGGTTTTTCAGCCGTTTTATTTGACACCCCTATTCTTGAGTATGATGTTCTTTGGGGGAATTGTAACAATTGGAGGGGCGGTCTACCTGATTGTACAGGTGAGAAGCCAGAGACAAATTGCGGCCAGGTTTCGTGAAAAACTGCAACTGCAAGAGGAAGCTGAACGGGTGCAGGCAGCCAAAATGGAATCTCTAAGCCAGCTCGTCGCCGGTGTGGCGCATGAGATCAATACCCCTATTGGCGCAATTACCGGAAATAATGATATTATCAGTCGCGCAGTTGTAAAAATAAAGGACAATCTCAGCGAGGAACGCAGCCGGAAGAACGCCGAAAACGCGCTTCTGCTCAAAGCACTTACAATTCTGGAAAATACAAATCAAGCGAGTAAAACTGCTTCAATGCGAATAGCGAAAATAGTTGCCAACTTGCGGCGGTTTGTGAGGCTCGATGAAGCTGAGTGGCAGACGGCGGATATCCATGATGGATTGAATAGCGCTGTTGCTTTGCTGGAAGCGGAATTGACTGAGCGCATTGTCTTTAAAAAAGAGTATGGCGATGTCCCTGTAATGTATTGTTCGCCAACCAACTTAAATCAGGCTTTCATGGCCGTACTTAAGAATGCCGTCGATGCGATAAAAGACAATGGAGAAATCAAAATTAAAACCGGGGTCATCGACGAAAATCTTAAAATTGAAATCAGTGATAATGGAGTCGGTATTTCCCCGGAGAGTATCGACAGAATTTTTGATCCGGGTTTTACAACAAAAGGTGTGAAAGTCGGCGTTGGACTTGGGTTGGCGATATGTTACAAAATTATTGTAGATGAGCATAAGGGGCGCATGGACGTTTCCAGCGAAGCTGACAAAGGCACCACCTTTACGATTGCCTTACCGGTACATTTTGAATCTCATAGTGAGGCTGAACAAGATTTTTCATGATGCGGCTTTTGTTAAAAGCATCTCATTTATCTAAGCGCGAATTCAACCCGCGCGCCATACTTAGTTTTTGTGGGAGTTATTTGTAATTGTCAAAAGCAGCTTTCTGACTGAATTGGTATCACCTATGGGCATTAAAAATAAGAAATTTTTGATTGCGGCCAGCTTGGTCGCTCTGCTTTGTTTTTTGTGGTTGTTTAATAGCAGTTGCAGCATGACCAAAATGGCCGCTAACCAAACGACGGCCATTATTATGAAAGCGACGCCTGCTTTTGACCGGGAAAGCGATTTGGAGCTTGCAGAGCAGGCCATGTTATCGAACCTTAAAATGCTTGAAGGGCTGCTGGAAATCACGCCGGAAAACCCCGATCTCCTGCTAATCACGTCCAGCAGTTTTTCGCGCTATGCTTTTGGATTTGTCGAAGAAAGAATCGAAATAGCTGACCAGAATTACGAATATGGTGAGAAAGAGCGGCTTTTAGGCCGGGCCATCGACTTCTACAACAGGGGAAAGAATTACGGCTTACGATTATTATCCAAATCGCACAAACAGCTCCCCCAGGTGCTTCACCAGGATTTAGGACACCTTACTTTAGAGCTGCAGCAATTGCAAAAGAAGGATGTCCCGGCGTTGTTCTGGATTGCTTACGCCTGGGGGAGCCTTATTCTTTTACAGCAAGATAGCCCGGCGCGGATAGCTGAACTGCCGATAGTTGACGCGATGATGCTGCGTGTACTGGAATTGGATGAAACTTATTTTTTCGGCGGCGCACACCTGTTTTACGGCGGATATTTCGGCATTCGGCCGAAGACACTTGGGGGCGACCCAGAGAAAGCCAAGGATCACATATTGCGGGCAATTGAAATCACACAGGGAAAGTACCTCATGGCAAAATTCCTGTTAGCCAAATTCTATGCTGTTCCTGTTCAGGACAAAGGCGCCTTTAAAAATATTTTAGAAGAGATTCTCGCTGCGCCTGTTGATCTTTTCCCTGAACAGACGCTCGCTAACAAATTAGCAAAACGCAATGCCGAACGCTGGCTAAGGCACATAGATGAAATTTTCTTCTGAGTTCGACCTGAGCAAGACTTGTGACTTGAATGTGGACTCTGGGTTCTCACTAATCTTGAGAAATGCATCGCCTGACAAAGGCTAGTGCCTGTTGATTAATAGGGCGTTTTAGTTGCTGCCAACAGGGAAAAATAAATGTCGTTAATCACGCGCCGGTATTGTGATGTTTCTTCAGAACTCATCTTTGAAAAAGCGAGCCCCGAATTGAATTGGTGTTCGAAATAAGGACAACTACTCTGCTGCGATTAATAATTGTAGTAATTGAGGTGAAACATTTCTCAACGCAAGCTGTCTGATTTGTAAAAGAATAAGTATTGCACACATTTGTTTGGAGAATGCAATTGGAACAAAAAAGTTTGCTCGCAGCATTGACTTTGCTCATTTCGTCGGTCCTTGTGTTACCGGCTGATGCGCAGGATCAGCCAATACTTTTCGAAGAGCCTCTCAGTCCTAGAATTGCCAACTACAACATCGATGTTCAACTTGACACGGAAACCAAAGTGCTGACGGCACAGGAGGTTTTGACCTGGCACAATCAGACGCAAAGCGTCGTCTATGAGCTGCAATTTCATCTTTACATGAATGGGTTTCGTAACACCGAATCTACTTTTATGCAGGGTACGGGAAATCCTCGCCGGAGTCACCGGATAAAGGACAAGGGTTGGGGCTTCATAGAGATTGACCGTCTGGTGGTAAGCTATCCGCGTGACATACGGAATCTGCCGGAGACTTTGTTCCCGGATAGCGCGCTGAGTGCGCTGCAGCCAGCTGCGGACCTGACGGCCGGGATGACGTTCATTCAACCTGATGATGGTAACCAGGAAGATAAATCAATTCTCAAGGTGTCCCTGCCGAAGCCGCTCAGACCGGGCCAGAAGGTCATCGTTTATCTGGATTTCCGGACGAAGCTGCCCGAACCATCGTTTATGCGAACCGGCGCGAAGAGTGAGTATTTCCTGGTCGCGCAATGGTTTCCCAAAATGGGCGTGCATATCGATGGCGCGTGGAATACGCATCAGTTTCATTCACGGACAAATTTCTTCGCAGATTTTGGAGTCTATAATGTGCGCATGACCGTGCCGGAGGAGAACCTCGTCGGCGCAACGGGCCTGGAAATTTCAGTGACCAAAAACGGCGATGGCACGGCGACACATTTCTACCATGCCGAGGACGTACACGACTTCGCCTGGACGACGAGTCCGGAGTTTGTAGAGGTAACCGGGAAGTCACAGGACGTTGAAATTCGAGTGCTGATGCAGCCGGACCATCTGGATACGCAAGATCGGATGCTGGAATCAACCAGGCTGGCAGTGCAGTATTTCCAGGATTGGTATGGCGACTATCCGTATCCGAACGTGACTGTTGTCGATCAGCGACGGGGAGCGGAGTCCACCGGCGGGATGGAGTACCCGACGCTTTTTACCACGACCACGAGCTATGGCCTGCCAAAAGGGATGCGCCTTCTGGAGATGATTAACACACATGAATTTGGCCACGGATATTGGTATCACATGCTGGCTTCCAACGAATTTGAGGAAGCATGGCTGGACGAAGGCGTGAACACTTACACGGACATGCAGATCCTGCCGGCTGCTTATGGCGAAGAAGCAAATACAATCGACGTGGCGGGCATCAAGATCAATCAGACAACAATGGCCAGAGCACAGTATCTCGGCCTGCCTGACGCGGATCCAATCATCAAGAGCTCCTGGGAATTTTATTCAGGGCGGAGCTATGGCATAAATTCCTATGCGCGACCAGGCCTTGTGTTAACTACTTTGCAGAACTATCTCGGACGGGACACGATGCGGGAGGTGATGCGTACTTATGTGGAACGCTGGCGTTTCAAACACCCCAGGTCGCGAGACTTTTTTGACATTGTCAATGAAGTTGCCGGGCAAAATCTCGACTGGTTTTTCGAGCAGGCTTTTTACACCAACGCCATTTTGGACTACACGGTGAGCGATGTCTTTTCACGCCCGGTCAAAAAACCGAAAGGATACGACTACGCGCTTTCGACGCCCAAGGGTGATTCAGTCATGGCGAATGACGAAAACACGGTTGAGAAAGCTGCAAATACTGATACCGCCTCCGGTGAAGCGGAGCAGAAGCTCTATTTCAGTGGCGTCAACATCCGCAGGTTGGGAGAATTCGAATTTTCGGTCGTTGTGGAGTTGGTTTTCGATGATGGTGAGATTGTTCGTGAGAACTGGGACGGGCAGGCGCTTTGGAAAAAATTTCGCTACACTAAACCAGCACAGCTGGTTTCTGCGGCTGTCGATCCGGATTACAAGATTCCCCTTGACGCGAACCTGACAAACAACAGTCGTGTCGTGAATAAGCAGACGCTGGGCATCAACAAGCTGGCAGCGCGTTGGATGTTCTGGCAACAATTTCTACTGGATCAGCCTGATTTTGCTAATTTGTTATTCAGATTCGGGGAGTCCTTAAATTGAGATTCGCGTGGTCTGCCGGGGGGTGTGAAATGACGCAACAGCATGAAAACGAAAGGATTGAGAGATGATATTAAGCCTGAAATCCGGATTCGCCCAGATGTGGACAAATAAAAGCATGGTCTTTATTTTCTTTTTGACCAACTTTATGTTCGGTCTTTTACTCATGCTGCCCGGTCGCGCAGTATTATCCGGTTTCGCCGCTCAGACTCTGATGGGGCAAAAACTGGCCGGCCGGTTCAGCTTCGACTTCTTGTTTGAATTCATCAGAGAAAACGGAACCATCTTCGACGTCTACACCGTGCTGTTCATGGTTGTGCCCGCTGTTTACTGGTTTTTCGGCTTATTCCTTTCGGGCGGCGCATTCGCCATATTCAAGAGCGGAGAGAAATTCAGGGCTGGCCATTTCTGGTGGAACTGCGGGAAATACTTTGGTCGCTTTGCCCGACTGCTGCTCTGGGGCTTGCCAGTGCTTGGGGTTCTATTACTGTTGCAGTTTATCTGGGTTGGCCTTGAGCGCCTCATCTGGGGCGGTGATCCTTACGAGTACATCACTTACTGGGGCGCGTGGGTGAAGTTCGGTCTGCGTACGGTCAGCATTCTACTCTTCGGTCTGGTCCTGGACTACAGCCGTATTTATACTGTCATTACAGATGAAAATCGAATGCGCATCTCGCTTTGGCGCGGTATCAAATTTGCGTTTGCCAACCTTGGCCAAACATTTGGATTAGCATTGACGCTATTTTTGACAGGCATCGTCGTTCTGGTGCTTTACAACCCGATCGCGGACAGCCTCTCAATGCCTAATGGGTTTGTCATCTTCACGCTTTTCCTCGTTCAGCAACTTTACATGTTCTGGCGTATGATGCTGCGTCTGACGCTCTATTCGAGTCAGATGCATTTGTACCGCAGAATACCCGAGGACGCTACCCTCCCAACTGCCACACTCTCTGATGACGTGGGTTTGGAAGGGGCGACAGCTTAGAAAAATCTCACCGAGCGCACGAACTCGGCGTTCTGGATGTGCTCACGCAGCTCTTTGAGGTCAAGCGGCGCTATTTAACACAAGGAAAAATGATAACAGGCGGCTGCACTGGATGCCTCGGCAGAAGCGCTTTTTTGCCTTTGTCTCACCCCAAGGTCTCCGGGGACTTCCACAGTTTTATCGTTCATCGTCGGCACCTGTGAGAGCCCCATGTTACCCACACCAAACAACAAGCGCCCGTGACATTCATCAATCCCCGCCAAACAAAATAATCCTTAACTTAATCTTGCCCACTTTGTCGGAATATCGTATATTTGTCGCATGAACAAATTTCTGGTCATTGCAGCAGGCGGCGCGCTTGGCGCTGTATTGCGCTATATTGTTTCCGGTGCCGCCTATCAACTTTGGGGCAGCTCCTTTCCATGGGGAACACTGACGGTTAATTTGATTGGCTGTTTCTTAATTGGTCTCCTCTCCGAGACATTTACAGGCTTGATTGTGCCGCAACATTTAAAAACCATGGCACTGATCGGCATGCTGGGCGCTTTTACCACGTTTTCTACTTTTGGTCTTGAGACAGTTAACTTGATGCGCGATGGTGAATGGCGTTTGGTGACGCTTAATTTGGTCTTGAGTAATCTGCTTGGCATCGTTCATGTTATTGCCGGACTTTGGGTTGCACGAATTTTCCTGAATTTTTTCAAGTGAGGTGGAAAAATGAGATTACCCGATGAGGGACTTTTACTTCGTATTTATGTGGGTGAAATGGATGCGCGTCAGGGCAAGCCGTTGTACGAACAAATCGTTCTGAAGGCCAAGGAGTTGAACCTTGCCGGCGCAACCGTACTGCGGGGCATCATGGGATTTGGGGCGAGCAGCCGGGTGCATGCGGCAAAAATGTTGCGCCTTTCAGATGACCTGCCGGTAGTCATTGAAGTCGTGGACACCGAAGCGAATTTAGAGAAATTGCTGCCTTTTCTTGATGAGAATGTTGAGGAAGGACTGATTACAATGGAAAAAGTCCGGATCATTAAATATAGGCATAAAGTAGATTCATGAAGAATGAAAATAAGTCGATTGAAATGACGGTGCCTGAATCAGGCGAGTCTGAGTTGGTTAATCTTACACTCCGAATTGAAGGCATGCACTGTGCAGGTTGTGCCGGTTCTGTGGAGAATAAACTCATGGCCACGCCTGGTGTAGAGGCAGCGGTCGTCAATCTGACGCTTGCAACCGCAAGGGTTGTTTTTGACGAAAACCAGGTGCAGCGGGATGATTTGGTCCAGGCGGTAAAACAGGCAGGTTTCCAGGTGAAATCTGAGGAGACGAAGACGCATTTAAAGTTGGGCGGGCTCCATTGTGCCGGCTGCGTACAGAATGTTGAGAAAGCCCTGGCAAAATTAGACGGCGTTTCACAGGCGAATGTGAATTTGACCACGGCAAGCGCCACGATATTGCACGATGCTGCTATGGTGCCGTCGGCCCGACTTACGGCTGCAGTGCGCTCTGCCGGCTATGATGTCCTCGAAGAAAGAGAAGAATCGCATAAAAGTTTTGTCGATGAACAGCTTGAGCAGGTTGCCGACTATAAACGCCTGATGCTCTGGGCCTGGGGCTTGACTGCGCCCGTCATGCTTTTGATGATGGCGCATATGCTGCTTGGCTGGATGCTGCCGTTCGCCAATTTGATATTTCTGCTCGCCGCCGCACCGGTCGTCTTTTGGGTTGGCAAAGAGACCCACGCAAGCTCGTGGAATGTTTTGCGCCACGGCGGCACCAATATGGACGTGCTTATCACGCTCGGTTCCGGCGCTGCATTTCTCACCGGTGTAGCCGCTTTGTTTTTGCCCGTTTCGAGCTATGCTGCTGTGGCCGGCATGATCATCTGTTTTCATGTTACCGGTCGCTATCTTGAGTTTCGAGCCCGCGGCAGAACCTCGCAGGCGATTCAAAAACTGCTTTCTCTGGAAGCAAAGTCAGCGCGCATTCTTGTAGATGGGGGCGAGCGTGAGGTGGCAATCGACGCACTTAAGTCCGGCGATTTAATGTTGATAAAACCCGGTGAAAAAATACCAACCGACGGTGAAATTGTTGAGGGCAGTAGCTCCGTTGATGAATCCCTGGCTACCGGCGAGTCCCTGCCGGTTGAAAAAAGCAAGGGCGATGAAGTGCTTGGCGCTACCATCAACCAAAACGGCGCATTGACAGTGAAAGCAACAAAAGTGGGCACCGATACTTTTCTTTCCCAGGTGGTAAAACTGGTGGAAGAATGTCAGGGGACCAAGGTGCCCATTCAGGCTTTTGCGGATCGGGTGATTTCAATATTTGTGCCCGGCATTATTGTTTTGGCGGTGGCAACGCTCGCCGGCTGGCTGATATTTCCCGGGGCTATGCAGGCTGGTGCTCAATGGGGAGCCGAATTTCTCCCCTGGGTTCATCTGGAGCTGGACAAAGTTTCACTGGCTGTTTTTGCAGCCGTAGCTGTGCTGGTTATTGCTTGTCCGTGCGCCCTTGGCCTGGCCACGCCAACGGCCTTGATGGTGGCTTCCGGACTCGGCGCGCAGAACGGTGTTTTGATTCGCAATGGCGCTGCCATTCAGACGCTTGAGAATATCGACACCATTGTTTTTGATAAAACCGGCACCATTACCAGGGGAAAACCGCAAGTGACTCATGTGCAGGTGGCATCCGAATATTCGCAGATGGAATTGCTGCGTAAAGCTGCCGCCGCTGAAAAGCGTTCGGAACATCCTTTGGCAGCGGCTGTGGTTGCGCATGCTGAGGAAAAGGGCGTTGAGCTGGAAGCGGTCTCAAACTTCCAGGCGGTGCCGGGTAAAGGCATTGTTTGTAAAGTTGGTGAATCTGAAATCAACATTGGCAGCGAACGCTGGTTGCAGGAACAAGGCATTGATATCCGTAAGATAACGGCGGATGTTCGAAAGTTTGAAGCGGCTGGTAATACAGTTATTCTGGTCGCTGCGGATGAAAAAGCTGTGGGGCTTTTCGCCATTGCAGATACCTTGAAGCCGGACTCAAAAGCGACCATAGCGTCCTTGAAAGCGCTGGGGCTGAAGACGGTCATGCTCACCGGCGACAATGTGCGCACAGCAAATGCCATTGCTAAAGAGGTCGGAATTGACACAACGGTTGCCGAAGTTTTGCCTCAGGACAAAGTCGCGACAATCCGGCAGTTGCAACAGGAGGGCAGGCGGGTTTTGATGGTCGGCGATGGCATCAACGATGCACCGGCCCTGACTCAGGCTGATGTGGGCATGGCCATTGGCACAGGCACAGACATTGCCATTGAATCTTCGGATGTCACGCTCGTGAGCGGTAGCTTGCTCGGTGTGGTCAGGGCTCTGAAGCTTTCACACGCAACCTTCCGCAAGATAAAGCAGAATCTGTTTTGGGCATTTTTTTATAACGTTGTGATGATTCCCATTGCCATATTGGGATTGCTGCATCCGGCGCTGGCCGAGGCTGCCATGGCCATGAGTTCGGTGAATGTCGTGACCAATTCCCTGCGCCTGCGTAGGCTGGACTTGTCGGTTGAGCCCCCTTCCTGAAGCAGAACTCTGACAGGGACTAATGCCCTGTCAGAGTTGAGGTTTTCTTATATTCCCCAGGATAAAATTTCATCAATGGTCGTCACGGAGATTGGGTGGTATGAGGCTCTGGCTTTCGAATAAATCAATTTAGCCATTTGTACCATCCCCGGCGTTTTCATCATCTGTGTGTAAAGCGGCTTCAGAAACTTCCTGCGTCCCATTGAAGTGAGAAAATGCTCCAGCGCCGCATACCCCCGATCATATTTGTTGGCCACAACATGGAGCAGCCAGGCATGCATAATCTCGGAATTGCCACTTTTGGAGAGTTTGAATGCGTTGTCCAGCGCCAACATTTGATTCTTGCTTAGGCCTTGCGGCAGGCTCCGCAGAAAGTGCAGCCAGTGGTGCGTTGTCCAGTCTGTGGTCGTGATTGAATTTGCCGCGGCACCGGCCAGCCATTTTTGCATTTCACTTTCAACCTTGCTGAACTCTTCTGATTCAGACAAAGCGGCATTATCAGGGACACCCGGACCGTAGACCCATGCGTCTAACCTGGCTTCGGTCTGCTGCGTCTGAGTGGTGAAAAGCGCCTTCTTAAGGTAGGAGAGGAAGACTTCGGTTGTCATGCTTGTGAAAGCGAATTTGTCAAAATAACTTCGTAAAAACGCATCCCATTTTTCACGTCCGGCTGCTTTTTCCAATGTACGCAGAAAAAAGTGGCCTTTGTCGTAGGCAATGGCTGTCATGCCATCGTCCGGATCGCGTCCCCCCAGATTGAGAAACAAGTGTGTGTCTTCGTGCTCCGGGCCTGTTTGGGTCAGAGTTTTTTGTAAATCATGAAAACTGAGCACGGCCAGCATGTCAGCGTATTGAACACCGTAAACTTCTTCCATAATGCGATGCTCAAAATAGGTTGTAAAGCCTTCGTTCAACCAGAAATCATTCCAGTTGGCGTTGGTCACGAGATTACCGGACCAGGAATGTGCCAACTCATGTGCAACCAGCGCAACCAGGGATTTGTCGCCGGCTAAAATGGTAGGTGTGGCAAAGGTCAGGCGTGGATTTTCCATACCGCCAAATGGGAAACTGGGGGGCAGAACAATGATGTCGTAGCGATCCCAGCGGTAAGGTCCGTAAAGTTTTTCAGCCGCAGCTATCATTTTTTCGGTGTCGGAAAATTCAAATGCGGCTTTGTCAATCACGGATGGTTCAGCATAAACGCCGCTACGTTCACCAAGTGAACTGAACTGCAAATCACCTATTGCAAGCGCAAGCAGATAGGAGGGAATAGGTTGTTTCATGGTGAAGTTGTAGACACCGTCACTGCTTTTTTCTGTTGGATTTTCTGCACTCATGACAGCCATGAGTTGCGGCTCTGTCTGGATTCGCGCTGAGTAAGTTATACGAATTCCAGGGCTGTCCTGGCAGGGAATCCACGTGCGCGCAAGGATTGCCTGAGATTGGGTAAACAGAAACGGCTGCTTACCCCCGGCGGTTTGTTCCGGAGTCAGCCATTGCAGCGCTGCTGCGCCGGGTGATGTTTCGTAACGAATATTGACCCGTTTAGTCGTCGGCGTAATGTTGATAACAAGTGGTTGTCCGAGATACGCGACTTCGTCGCCAAGTCTAAATGTCGTTGGCTCATTGTCTTCACCCATGGTCACTTCCTGGATGTTCAAGTCGCGTGTGTCGAGATGCAATTCACTGACATGACCGGTGTTGTCAAAGAGCAGGCTTACTTTCCCTGATAGTTTTTTTGCTGAAAAATCTACATTCAGATCTAGATCAAGATGTTTGACAACGGCATCTTTCGGATGCGCAAAAGAGTGGCTGTCGTTGTAATCTACTTTGTAAACATTTTTTCCCATGTCGCATCCTGCCAAATAAAGAATGAAAATTGTAAGCAACCCGCTGAAAAGTTTGTTCATTTGGACGGACTCCTGGTTATGAAATGATGCGTCGATTTGTCGCAATGAATATAGCGTGGCATCTTTGAAATGGCAAGAAAAATGTTTAGAGGGGGCTACAGAATAAGGGCGGAATAGTTGAGGCGAATTTGGCGGTTTTCTAAAGAAAAGGCATCCGCTTGCTCTAGTCGAACATTCTTCTGAGTTGCATTGCGAGTCCTTGCAATCGCAAGAACTTCTTCATTGTAGTCTGTGGCGGGCGTAGATATGATATTTGGCGTATAGAATTGAGTCCAGTACGCTGTAGCGCAGGCAACTTAAAGGACTTTTTGCTTCTCCAGCAAACCCGATAAAAATCTCGATAGCGACTTGATGTCATCCTGGCGTTCGGGCTTCAAATAGCTCGCATCGTATTCGGGCTTTTTTTACCATGGCAACTCATTTGCTAGAGGCAAGCAAGGCACGCCTCCAAATCTACCCCCATCGTCTTCCCATCTTTGACAGTGACCGGAACGTGATATTCAATGAACCCCGGCCCCAAACAACACACCTTCGCATTCACAAAGTAGTCTCCAGCGTCCACCTCAAAAACGGCCAAACCATCGTTGTTGGTTAGCACAATAAGATGATTTGGTGCAATCTCAACCTCAACATCTGCAACAGGGGATTGCGATAGTCCGTCGATTACAGATACCGATATGAAACCAGTTTGTGGGCGTGAAGGTTCATCTCCACAACCAGCGAGGAGAATGAAGCCAAAGACAAAGACAAGGAAAGTCGTTGTACTGATTAGAATGTTTTTCATGGCGCTCTCTCCTTTTAGCCTGATTAATTCTTAATTTATAAATTCACAATTTAAGGTCAAACGATATGCACCGGCTTGTCACTCAGAAGGAGTCTTGTTAGCCTGGTAAACCGCTGTAAATTAAAAAGGTTCCTCCGAATGACAAGAGTGCGGTGAATTATTCAGGCTAAATAGTAAGAAACACACGCAGAGGTTGTGCCGTCACGACTTTGAATTTCCCGAACGCATTAAGATATGAATTTCAGAATTCATTGGTCTGTAATTATCGCTGCTCTATTTCTGATATCTCTATTTTTCAATATCTCTTGCTCGTTACCGTTAAGTCCAACATCAACCATGACGCCGGCCAATACCGATGCATCAACACCGATGCCGGGAATAAGCTTATAAAACGGTTTCACCATCCAGGCAGGTATTCTTGATCTTGCTCGCTTTATCCCGGGATTTATGAAGCCGGGCCGAAATATGAATTTTCTGCATATTTTCGAGTTCAATAGTTTCTTCTCAGCCCGTCCTTTTGCCCTGGCAAACAAAACCGGGCTTCTCTCAGTAGGGTCAGCTCCCTGGGCACTGAAAAGGCAAAAAGTGATGTCCGTGTTCACGGTCTCAATTGAATTGAGCAAATGCGCTAAATAATCACAAGTGATTTCCAAAAACTTTGCTGTGGCGACTTTTCCTTGATAGACGCCCAGGCAATAGAAGCATATATCTACGTCTGAAAAAGAGGGTTCCAACGGGCCGTAGTCGAGAAAGTTATGATGCTCAATCTCAGTGAGCTTGAAATTTTTGATGCCGGCAGGACGACGGCCAACGGCGAGCACACTTTTGATCTGACTATGGTTAATGCACTGGTACAACACTTCAATTCCTA
>JAJDAG010000073.1 GCA_029262005.1 Candidatus Zhuqueibacterota bacterium
CTTGCCTTAATCGTCTAGCACGGGGTTTCAGGCGTTGGCGGCATCGACCATGATATTTGATATACAATCCGAACTTAATGATTCTTTACAGTATATAGAACCCGTACGTCGGTTGCAAACGCCTTATACGGTAATATTATGCTGCTTACATACGTTCCCTCATCGTTCTTTCAACAAAATCTGTAAACCTCGATGCAGGGTGACCAAGTAGACTCTCCAATACCCGTGAATTACCCCAAAATCCATATTGCTCATAATATTGAAACATGTTGCGAAGGGTCTTTATTTGATAATCACCCATTCCTCGTTTCCTGGAATTGAACTCCCATTCAGTGATAGGTATCCCTTTTACTCGAACGGGAGAACCCAGATTTTGGCCAATTATATTCACTATTTCAGTTTGGGAAAATACTTCAGGACCGCACAACTCGTAAATAGCCCCTTCGTGTCCTGTCTCAGTCAGAGCCAGAGCAGCGATTTTGGCGACATCTTCTAAGTCAACCATGCTCATTCTGGTGTCCCGCCCATATGGAATCGGATAAATTCCTTCCTTTATTATAAGATTCCAGTGAACCAAAATGTTTTGCATATAAGCTGCCGGTTGAAGAATAGTAAAAGGAATTCCTGATTCAAATATCATTTCTTCCACGCGAAGCTTCTGCCAATGATGCGGCATCGACTCAATCTGGGGATGCAGTACGGAATGATAAACAAATCTCTCTACACCAGCCGCTTTGGCTGCATTAATCACCGACTGGCCAATGGAAAGCTCGTCGGGATTAACATTCGGACAGATGTGATAAACTCCTTTTATTCCCAGAAAGATTTTTTTGAGGACCTCTTGCGACCGCATATCGCCAATGGTCACTTTGTGCACACCCAATGCTTTCATTAGTTGAACCTGACTCTCTTTATGAACCAGTGCTCGTACTGATGTTTTTCTGCTCGTCAATGCACGGATAATCGATTGGCCTGTTTTACCCGCTGCCCCGGTTACAAGAATCATTTATTTTGCTTTGGATTGTTTTTCATATTCTACTATTCGCGGTTGATTTGCCGGTCGTCGCTCTACAACCGATGGTTAGACGGACTAATCCACTATTGTATTCTTTCGGTATTTTTCTGCCTGCCGGTAGGTACTTCCTTATTCCATGGCTCTATTTCATACTCAACATCAATAATCCATGGAGAGTATACAGGATTTTCAGTATTGTTTTTATTGGGCGTCCTTTTAAAGACACTCTCATGAATTATGGCCTTACCGTGAGACTCCGTATCCCATGAGCGGATCTTTTTTCTAAAAATAGCTTTTAGGATACCTTGACGCGAATCATGCAGGATGCCGTTGATGTCTTGATTAATCTCAACTTTATGCTCTGGATAAATTCTCAAGCCATGCTTGACCGCCATTTGCATCATCCATACCAGCGGTATGGATGATAATTCCTGCTCCTTATAACCCCCGCCTACATCCGTGTGTGCCCCACAGAACCAGACCTGCTTCATATCCTGGTATGACTTCTTCTTGGGCTCCCATAGAACGGGATGAAAAGTGAGACGTTCATCATCTATTGCCAGGGCATGATAGGCATTCTCTACGCTCGGGCTGAGGTGGAAATTATGAAACTTGTGTCTTAGGAATGGTAATTTGTCAAGAATGAGGTCAATGCTTTTGGAAGGAACGCCCAATGCTGCAACAGTATCCCAGACGCCGAGAAATGTTACCCGGCACCACATCGTGTGATTTTTATTAATGAATTCCCTGGCCTTATTCTCTCTTTTCTCGCTATCACTAATTCTGTAAATTTTGTAGGCTTGCCGTATTAGATCTATTCTCGATTTAGGCAAAATTCCAAACAAGTGGATGAATCCAGAAAGACTTCTTACCGTAGCAGCGCCCCGGCTGAATCCAAACAGGTAAATACGGTCGCCTGCTGTGTAGTTTTGAAATATAAATTCGTAACACTCCATTATATTCTTTGAGATACCCATTCCACTGACATTTCCCGCTATTTTTCTCCAACCCGTACCTAAGCCGCGATCATAGAATGCTATCTGTTCTGAGGTTCGATCTTCAATCATGTTGAATAACTTGTAGACGTTGGTATTGTATTTTTTCCCACCTTCCTGGCCCGTGCCATCCGAAAACACGACGATGTTCTTTGGCATATTTGTCTCCTTCTGTTTTTTTCGTTGTCGTCCTGGGTGGTGTACCGTTGATGAGTGAGCAGTTTCTTCATCTCTCCCACAAAATTACAATCTTATAATTGACTTGCAACAAAAAAAATCACGCCCATGGTGTTAACCCAAGTGCATAAAACCGGCAAAGGGCAAGTATTGGCAAAACGGATAACGCCTGCTGCTGATGTGACACCTTGTGTTACATTTTAGTTGAAAATGGAATAATAAGGTCTTATCGTTACATAACTGTTACTCGCCGGCAGGAGGCTTATCATGAGCAAGCATCGCAATTTCATCGCAGGTGAGAAGATCAATATTCTGCGGGAAACTCTGTAACCAAAGACAACTTTTTACACCAAATCAGGAGAAGTGAAATGAGCACGATTCGAATCGTCACATTGCTTTCTGTTTTGCTGCTACAAAATGTATGTCTAAGCCAAAACATCATTCAAAACGGAGATTTTGAGAATGACTTTACCGGCTGGGTGGAGGTAGGGAATGTTAACATTTCCAGCTCAGTCGTTCATTCCGGCGCAAAGTCTTTTATGGCGTCGGACACTGCGAAAGTTCAGTATAGTTATGTTTACCAGCAACTAAACCTGGATTATGATACGCACGAAATAAATTTCTGGGTCTATCCTGCCACTGCAACATACTTCAGCGCTTTTGAGCTTATTGCTAATTGGCAGACTGGCGCAATTTTCATAACCAGGGTACTTTTTCGGGACAGTACTTTGTCTTTTACTGCACTTGATACGAACGCAACAATTACAAATATTCTCACGCCAAAGAGCTGGAACAAAGTAACGATTCAAGTCGATCAAGCAAGCTTGACACAAGATTTCTTCATTAACGATAGCCTGGTCAGCTCTTTAACCTCGTCATCTTTGCCAACAATTGAAAATCTTTTGGTTGGGGATTTGAGCGCTGTGGGCATGTTTGGCACTTTATATTTTGATGACATATCCATCACGGATTCGCTAACGACGGATATTTCCGAACCAACGATTATTCCATCCGAATTTGTGCTCCGGCAGAATTTCCCAAATCCTTTTAATCCATCTACGCAAATCTTTTACAGCCTGGCTGAAGCCACAGAAGTGGAATTAACCATTTATAATGTTACGGGACAAAAGGTCAGAACACTTGTAAATGAATTTCAAACAGCGGGCCAAAAATCCAATGTGTGGAATGCTCTGGATGACCGCCGCACTGCTGTGTCATCAGGTGTGTATTTTTTGCAGTTACGAGCCGGCGTTTTTCAGGAAATGAAAAAAATGATATTGATGAGATAAGGAAAATTTTGCAGTGGAGAACAAATATTGGGTTCAGGGAGATGAATCCAACCAACCTGGCTATCCTTTCGCGCTTGAACGAAAAATGGCGTAACATTCAGGGAATCAGTTTTTATGGTTGAGAATATCCATTTTTTTATGTAAATGGAGAATACGGTCTGCGGACTGATTCTTACACTCGACCAACCTGAGAAAATTCAGCGACTTTGGATGACTACGGCAAACCCGACGTAGAGGGGTAATCAGGGCTTTCATGACAAATTAATATGCATTAAACCAACCGGAGGGAACATGAGTACCATGCGCGAGGCAATGAAAAAGCAACTTCATCTCAACGTAGAAAGAACAATCCTGAGCATGAGTTTGATAGTGAAAATTTGTGTGGTTGCCATCACCGCCGTCACGCTGACTTTGACTGCGAATGACGATCTCTTTGGCAAAGGCAAAGATGAATCCGGCACTTCGGGCCCAGTGGTGATTGTTGTCCTTGGTTCCTCAACAGCAGCGGGAAGTGGCGCCAGCACACCAAGTCGCGCCTGGGTCAATCGCTACAGAACTTTTTTGCAGAGGTTTAGACATTCAGCGCAAGTGATCAATTTGGCCAAAGGGGGTTATACGACTTACAAGGTTATGCCAAGCGGAACGATTCCGCCTCCTGCAAGACCGGCACCCGATCCGGATCGCAATATTACCAAGGCACTTTCATTTAATCCCAACGCGATTATTATCAATTTGCCAAGTAACGATGCTGCCGGCGGCTACTCAGTGAGTGAACAACTGGCTAATTATGATGTAATTATTGCAACTGCAAATACGCAAGGGGTACCGGTTTGGATTTCAACAACACAGCCGAGAAACCTGTCTGTTTCAGGAAGACAAAACCTGCTGACAATGCGTGACTCTACTTTTGCTCGTTTTGGTAACAAGGCCATTGATTTTTGGAATGGCATTGCGCGGGAAAACGGAAAAATTCACCCGGAGTTTGACAGTGGCGATGGTACGCATTTGAATGACGCCGGGCATGCAATTCTGTTTGAACGCGCGGCTATGAAAACGATGGAACCAATACTTAGTGAGCAGATATTGGCAGATCGACCCCGGGAAAAAAGTATAGCAAAAAATCATAGCGGTGAGAGGGTGTTGCAATTCGGTCTTCATCAAAACTTTCCAAATCCGTTCAATCCGTCTACGACCATTCAGTTTTCAGTTGCAACGTCTTCGTCCGTGCACATGAAATTGTTTGATGTGACGGGAAAAGAAGTCGTCACATTAGCGAATGAAACCTACGCGCCGGGCTCGCACGAAATCACATTTTCAGCAACTGGTTTGCCCAGCGGCATTTATTTTTATCGCCTCGAAGCCAGAGACAACTCGACAGGAGCCAGACAGAGCAAGGTAAAACGACTTATGCTGTTGAAGTAAGAAAGTGTGCCTGTTGAGAGCGCTGATCGACCCTTCGTTTTGTCAGTATAAGTGCCTGTCTTTATTGCAAATTCATGCATTCGACGAATCGTTTGCGAGAAGAAGGTTGGCATACATTTAACGATTTTAGATTAGCGATGAAATCTCAGGACAGTCATCCGGGCAGGGTTCGTTTTCTTGAATCCAACATTTTCATAAAGGAGGAACGATGATAAAAAATAGACCGCTGTTGGCCGTTTTGGGGATAGTAGTGCTGGGATTTCTTTTTAGCACTCCGGCCAGGGCCGAGCCCGATCTGATTTTGATGAACGGAAAGGTCTACACTTACAAATGGGCAGATCCGCAAAGCGATGGCACACCGGCTTCTGGAGCACCGATCTCCGGCAACATTTGGGAGCCTGATGCTCAGGCTATCGCAATTCAGGGTGGACGAATTCTGGCTGTTGGAACAAATGACGAAATCATGGCTCACCGCACAGAGCAGACGCGCGTCATCGATCTCAAAGGAGCAACGGTCATTCCAGGACTGGTGGATTCGCATGCACACATTGATGGCATTGGTGCGAATCTTGAAAAAGTGGATGTTTCAAATGCCGCAAACGAGGCCGAGGCCGTGCAGCTCGTCGCGGCTCATGCTAAAAATGTGCCCAAAGGCGAATGGATAGTGGCTCGAGGCTGGGATGAAGGCGCATGGGCCGGCCATTATCCTGACATGAAACTGCTAACGGAAAAGGTGCCTGACCATCCGGTTGTCATGGGCAGCTTGCATGGTTTTGTCGCATGGTGTAACCGGCTGGCGCTGGAGCGGGCAGACATTACAGGCGCGACTGCTACGCCAGTTGGCGGTGAAATCGTTAAGGATGCAGACGGCCGGCCCAACGGTCTGTTCATGAACAACGCCGTGAATATGCTTTTTAACGCTGTGTCAGCGCCCACCCTGAAGCAAATCAAACGCCGCGTTCTGGCTGGAATCGAGGAGATGGCCCGCTCCGGATATACGGCGGTGCACATACCGGGTGTGGGCACGGAGCTCATGGCAGCCCTGGAGACATTGGACGGTGCGGATGCTCTAAAAATCCGCATTTACGCCATGATCAGCGCCAAGGATGAAAAACTAATGCGCACGTGGCTGGCGAAAGGACCTGAGCAATCGAATGACGGCATGCTGATAAGGAGGTCGGTCAAGGCGTATTACGATGGCGCGCTCGGTTCAAGAGGCGCAAGATTGCTCGAAGACTACACCGACCGTCCCGGCCATCGCGGAGTCAGCGGAGAGGCCTATGGCTTTGACGAGGAACTGGTCGCGGAAATGATGCTGGCAGGTTTTCAGGTCGGCACCCATGCTATCGGTGATGCAGGGAACAGGGAAACACTCGATTTTTTTGAGAAAGTCCAAAACAGGGACCCGGAAACTAAAAATGGCCGCCATCGCATCGAACATGCGCAGGTAATCCATCCCGATGACTTCTCGCGGTTTGCAGACATGAAGATTATCGCTTCCATGGAACCGCCACATGCGGTTGAGGACAAAACCTGGGCCGAGGAACGCCTGGGGCCTGAGCGAATCAGGGGCGCTTATGCCTGGCGTACTTTGCGTAAGGCCGGCGTCCGTCTTACTTTTAATTCAGATCTGACCGGCTCCGACCACGATATCTTCTACGGTCTGCATGCTGCCTTCACAAGGCGAAGCAAGGACCTGCAACCGCCCAATGGGTGGTATTTTTCGGAAGCCATGACCATGGAGGAAGCCATTCGAGGTTACACCGTTTGGTCGGCCTATGCCGCCTTTCTTGAAAATGTCACCGGTGGCCTGGAGGCAGGAAAATGGGCCGATATCACAGCCATCAGCCTTGATCCGCATAATCTTACTTCAGACACAGCAGCGTCTCTATTCGAAGGCTCGATTCTCTTGACTGTGGTCAATGGCAAGGTTGTTTATGAGAATCCAAATCGCTCGGAGATAACGAACAAATAGTCATGTCGATTGGGTTCGTTTTCTTAACCCAACTTTTTGTTAAAATCAACGAAAGAGATGCATGTCGGGTTCTGTGTGCGTGAAACTACCCGGCGGGCTTTGTTTTAGTTATAAAGAGCCCAGGGAAAAGCATCCTTTCAAAGCCAATGCAATAGATTTGTTATCCTGAGCACTTACACTGTATTTGGCGTTGGCCACCAGACGAAAGTGATTATCCAAAGCCCCGGCGGTCAGTCAAGGGGTGTTCCACAGGCGTTACCTGCAAGCAGGTGGAGACGCAGGATTGGAAGTCAACCCTGCATCGTGTCAAAACAAATTATGAGCAGTTTTCCACCCAAGGCAGCATAGAGTCCACTTTACCAGGGAGAATTGATTATGCCAAAACCGGTCATCATCGACAAGAGCGCTGGTGTTTTAAAAGTGACGCTGAATCGTCCGGACAAGAAAAATGCCTTGAGTATGGAGATGTACGAACTTATGAGCGCCGGGTTGTCCCAAGCCGCGGCAGACGATTCCATTAAGGCTGTTTTGATCTCGGCAAATGGCGATTCATTTTCTGCCGGCAATGACCTCGAAGATTTTTCGGCTGTTAACAAGGGGGCGGTTGCTCTGATGGAATTGCCGACTGTCGGGTTTATGAAATCGCTTATGGCGTTTGAAAAACCAGTGGTCGCTGCAGTCCAGGGCATGGCCGTTGGCATTGGCACGACGTTGCTGTTGCACTGTGATGTTGTTGTCGCAGGCCGATCGGCAATATTCTCATTGCCATTTACACAATTGGGTCTGGTGCCTGAATTTGGCAGCACATACATTCTGCCTGCTCTTGCAGGCAAAGTGTGTGCAAGTCAGGTGCTGCTTTTGGGCGAATCTTTTGGTATCGATAAAGCCTCACAGTTTGGCATTGTCAGCACTGTTTGCGATGACGCAGAAGTGGCTGAAAAAGCCATGGAGAAGTGCCTGGGCTTGACAGCGTTGCCTGCCAAAACCTTACGCGATGTCAAACGACTGATTCGCTCAGCACTAAATCCGGAAAAATTAAACGAGGCTTTCGATACAGAGTTACGCCTTTTTGCCCAGGCCTTAAAATCGGATGAGCACCGGCAGGCTCTGGCCGTTTTTTTCAACAAAAAGCCCTAACTGTTTTTTAGTCTGCTCTATTTATAAATTTTGCACAGAGTCACACTGAGAATACAGAACATAGAACAAATGCTCTCAATAAAGAAAAATCTTAAGAGCGAAGGCAGTGATAAATTCTTTTAGACGGGATAACAGGATTAGCAGGATACTCTAAATTCATAATTGTACTTCTTAGTATGCATAGAACCACTGACTAATAAGCCTGAGAATCCTTCAAAAAAGACACACATTGAGCCGCACAAATCGACCTATAACCCTTTTTTTGCCAAGGCAATACTGAATTCAACTGAATCACCATAATAACCCTATGGAGGAGAATATGCAGGGCTTAATGATGGACTATCAATTGACGTTGACGACAATAATGCGGCGTGCGGAAGTGATTTTCCGGAATCAGGAAATTGCGACGCGTCAGCCGGATAAGTCATACCATCGCTACACGTATGCTGACTGGATAAAGCGCACTAAGCAGCTTGCGTTGGCACTCAAACGGCTTGGGGTAAAAGAGGGTGATCGCGTTGCAACTTTCTGCTGGAATCATTATCAGCACCACGAACTTTATTATGGTATCCCGGCGATGGGAGGTGTTTTACACACACTGAACCTGCGGCTTGGGGTGGATGATTTAGAGTACATTGTCGGCCATGCGCAAGACAAGGTACTGGTAATCGACGACAATTTGCTGCCATTGTATGAGAAGTTTAAAAATAGAGTAAAGCTGGACCATGTTATCGTTCTCTCCCGCAGCGGGCAAGTGCCGGAAGGCATGCTTGATTATGAAAAACTGCTCGCGGCAGAAGATCCCATTGAATTCGAATATGTAGACTGGGATGAAAATAAGGCCATCGCCATGTGTTACACTTCAGGCACAACAGGGCGACCGAAGGGCGTGGTTTATTCGCATCGGGCCATGGTGCTTCATTCAATGGCCGGCGGCATGTCAACCACTTTGGCGCTGAAGGACTCCGATGTGGTTCTGCCGGTTGTACCTATGTTCCATGTGAATGCGTGGGGCATTCCTTTCACGGCAGTTATGTGTGGCAGCAAATTGGTCTATCCCGGGCCGCACATGGATCCAACAAGTTTGTTAGAATCCTATGATAGTGAAAAAGTCACCTTTACTGCCGGTGTTCCAACCATTTGGTTTGGTATCTTGCAGTTGCTGGATGCCAATCCGGGCGCCTACGATCTTAAGAGTCTTGAAACGCTTGTTGTTGGCGGCGCTGCTGCGCCACAAAGCATGATTGAAGGGTTTGAGAAACGCCATAATCTAAAAGTTGTACATGCCTGGGGCATGACAGAGACCTCGCCCATGGGAACGGTGAGCAATTTGAAAAGTGAATTATCCCATTTGAGCGATGCTGACAAATTTTCGTACCGTGCAAAACAAGGTGTTCCCGTGCCCATGGTTGAACTGCGTGTTCGGGGCGAGGAAGGACTGGTGCCGTTTGATGGCAAAAGTATGGGTGAACTTGAGGTTCGTGGCCCGTGGGTTTCATCTGCTTACTATAAATTAGAGAGTGAAACCGACCGGTTTACCGATGATGGCTGGTTCAAAACCGGGGATATTGCTACTTTGGATGAACGTGGTTACATGGAAATCAAGGACCGCTCGAAAGACCTTGTTAAATCCGGTGGTGAGTGGATTAGTTCAGTGGATTTGGAAAATTACATTATGGGATATGAGTCGGTTGCTGAAGCCGCTGTCATTGCCGTGCCGCACCCGAAGTGGCAAGAGCGACCACTAGCCGTCGTTGTTGTGGCTGAAGGGAAAACAGCCTCCAGGGAGGAAATTATAGAATATCTCGCCAAATCATTTCCAAAATGGTGGCTACCCGATGATGTGGTTTTTGTCGATGAAATTCCAAAAACAAGTGTGGGTAAATTTAAGAAATTGATTCTTCGGGAACAGTTCAATGATCATTTGACGGGATAATTCAAAACTCAGGTTTTGCAGCTAGCTTAAGTTTGGGTTCGCGATCTTGTGCTTTGTGATTATTTAGTATTTGAGCGCAAACGCAATGCGTGCCGTCATTCCGAAGCCATTTCCAGGCTAAGGAGTGAGGAACTGGATCGGGAACTTTTATCTAAAATAACAAATGCAAGGGGTTTCGGCCAATCGCGATTTAAGCTCCCGGCGGTTCAATTGCCATTTTCTGAACTTCCGGGAGTTTTGTGTTTTAAGCTGAATTATCTACAGATCAAAACCAAAAGTGCCACGCTTTTTTTGTAAAAGCAAATGCACGGCACTTTTGTCCGGCTACCCGTCCTACCGTCATATTTATTTGAAATACCTGAATAAAATAAACAATCAATAGCCAGAGCTTAAGCGCTGTGGGTTAAGAAAACTGGCATACTAATTGCGTGAAAAGCCGCGTTGATGGCAACACTGCCTGTATCAGGCAGGAGATTTGAATGTCGTACTTACTATATTGTAAGAATTACATGCTTATCTTACATATTAGAAAGTCACTTTATCGCAGAAGGAATGGTGCGGTTATGTTGTCGAAAATCACTCTTGTGGGTTTGTTTTTTGTATTTGCAGCAAGTAGCAGCGCACAGACCGTTGTCGTTGAACCTGTTGTCAGCACCGAGCCTACTGCCGGCAACGCAGATGATCCTGCAATCTGGATTCATCCGACGGATCCATCAAAAAGCGTCATTATCGGCACAGATAAGGACGCCGGTATTTATGTTTATAATATGGATGGTAAAGAGATTCAGCATATTGAGCAGGGTACTCGTACCAATAATGTTGATGTCCGAACAGGAATTGCCTGGGCCGGACAGCATATAGATATTGTTGCAGCAAATTTGCGCGAAGTGGGTAAGCTGGCTGTGTTCAAAGTCAACCCGAATTACAGCGGTGGCGATGTGCTTATTCAGTTGGCAGATAAAAATAGCGCAAACAACAATATTCAAGATGACAGTTATGGCTTTACGTTATACAAAGGTCCAAGCAACGCTGCCCTCTATGCGTTTGACAGGCCTAAAAGCGGTGGCAGTGTGAGACAGTACTCAGTTACAGATGATGGCACTTCTGACGGGGTCACAGTCACGCCGGTTCGTGATTTAAACTATGAGGGTGGTGTGGCTGAAGGCTTTGTTGCCGATGATGAACTTGGTTTTGTTTATATCACGGAGGAGTCCAAGGGGATTCACAAGTTTCTTGCCGGTCCGGGAGCAAGTGCAGATCGGATTCTATTATTTGCTGAGGGCGACGGCATTTCCAGCGATCGCGAAGGCCTGGGTCTTTACGCCTGTAGCGACGGTAAAGGATATCTGGTTTTATCCAGCCAGGGAAATTCAACTTTCAAAGTATATGAGCGGCAAGATAATAACCGTTTCTTAAAAACCATCGATCCTAAAGATGACAGCGGCAAAAACGGGTTGGGAACCGATGGACTGGACGTCATTTCATCGGCTGCTCCGCCCAATTTTCCAAGTGGGATATTGGTGGGGCACGATGAATCAGGATCTCGGTACCATCTTTATGATTGGGCCCAAGTTGCAGAAAACGATTTAACGGTTTGTGTGGATGGTGGAAGTGGAAATGGAAATGGTGGTGGTGTTGATAGGACGCCGCCGTTACCACCTCAAAATGTTCATGTTACGATTGACTCTAATTAGCAATCTGGAGGTGTCTAAAATGTATAAAAGGATGAACCTGCTTCTGTTAATCTCATTCCTTGCAGTTGCACTTTTTCCCGTCATGACTCAAGCTCAGAATCCTAACAGCAAAGGTATCTGGATCAGTCAGCAGGAGCTTTCTGCACTACCAACCAGCGGCAAAGCATGGTGGAATGTAAAGTCTGCTGCCGATGGTTCTACCGGAAAGCCAAACGTTTCCAATCAGGATGATCCGGTTAATGTTCGCGTCATGGCCAAGGCGCTGGTTTACGCCAGAACAGGCGATGAAAGCTACCGGCAGGATGTTATCAATGCCTGCATGTCTGCCATTGGCACAGAAAAAGGGGGGCGGACCTTGGCACTTGGACGTGAACTGATTGCCTATGTCATCGCAGCTGATTTGGTGGGGCTGCCCACCAGCGATGATAGTAAGTTTCGCGCGTGGTTACGCGAAACTTTGACTGAGTCATTGAGTGGCAAAACTTTGATTTCGACACATGAAGATCGCCCCAATAACTGGGGAACACATGCTGGTGGCAGTCGTGTTGCAGTGGCTGTGTATCTTGGTGATCAGCAGGAACTTGAACGTTGTGCTCAGGTTTTTAAGGGCTGGCTCGGCGATCGTTCAGCCTATTCCGGCTTTAGTTATGGCAGCCTCGATTGGCAAAATGATAAAAGTAATCCAGTGGGGATCAACCCTAAGGGCGCTAGCAAAAATGGCCATAGCATTGACGGTGTTTTACCGGACGATCAACGTCGGGCAGGCGGTTTTAAATGGCCACCTCCGAAAGAGAATTATGTTTATGAAGGCCTGCAGGGCGCTTTGGCGCAGGCGGTCATTCTTTACCGACAAGGATACGATACCTGGAATTGGTCGGACAAAGCGCTTTTGCGTGCGTTTGAATGGCTGCATAATGAGGCCGATTTTCAGGCTAGTAGCGATGATAACTGGGAACCACATTTAATTAACAAGTATTATGGCAGTAATTTTCCCGCCGGGACGCCCTCTAATCCCGGCAAAAATGTTGGTTGGACAGATTGGACACATGGCTCTGATTCAGGTAGCGGCGGCATTACCGGCATTGACGGGCGTGTACGGAGTAGCGTTAACGACAATCCTGTTGACGGCGCCACCGTTCAGCTAAAGAGCAATGGTAGTGTACGTTATGAAACCAACACGAATTCAGCCGGACGTTATAGTTTCAGCAATATTCAAGCGGGAACTTATGAGCTGTATGTAATCAAGAGCGGATTTAATGATGCTTCTACCAGCGTGAATGTGCCGGAAGGTCAAACATTATTTGGCCAAAATATTTCCATGACACCTGTTGGCGACTCAGATGCGCCGGCATCACCGCAAAATGTCAGTGTATCTGTGGTTGACTGATGATGACTCGATTAGTCGCGTCGCTATTATTAGAGTAAATATAATGCAATGGACAGGTTACAGAAACGAAGTTGTGCAATTGTCGGGGAGTCGGTTTGCCTGGTCGGTCATTGGCTTATTGATTTTACTTTCTTTGAGTAAACTGTTTTCACAGCCTGATTTAGCGGTAGAGGCTAACTTCGTTTCTACACCTGCTTCAACTGTGAATGTTTCTTGTTTGCCCGACGCTAATGTGGAAGGTGAGTTTTCAAAGATGTCCACTATGTGCGCTTTGAGTGAATAAGGTTGATGAAAATATGAAGTTAGATTTTTTTAGTCCGCCTAATTTTGTTTTAATTTTTATCGGATTATTGTGCTTTTGGGGTTTTCCGCAAGCAAGCAGCGCGCATGGAGACATTCATGAAAGGATTGAAGCGCTGACCAGAAAGATCAAACTGGCCTCTTCTAATGCCGAACTATATTTGCGCCGGGCCGAACTCTATCGTCATCATCAAGATTGGCAATCTGCCCTGAACGATTATGAGCGTGCAGCACAATTGAATCCAGCATTGCATGTTGTCGACTTGGGTCGTGGCAGAATGTTTCTCGCGGCCGGAATGTATGAACAAGCCAGAAGTGTGCTCGACCGTTTTCTTGAAAAGCAGCCTGATAATTTTGATGCTTTAATAACCCGTGGCAGAGCTCTCAGGCAATTGGATGAGAACTTGCTTGCTGTAGCAGACTTTAACCGGGCTCTACAAAAAATGGCGGAGCCAAAACCGGAATATTTCATTGAACGGGCGAAAGCTTTGGTTGCTCAAGGAGACGACTCTGTTGATGCGGCGATTCGGGGATTAGACGAAGGTCTTGTTAAACTGGGACAAGTCGTGACATTGCAGCTTTGTGCTATCGAACTACAAGTACGGGCTGGACACTTTGACGCAGCATTAAAGCGGATTGAATTGATTTCCAGGCAATCTCGGCGCCAGGAAAAGTGGACTTTCCGCAGCGCTGAAATATTGAGGCGCGCTGGTCGAGTGGTTGAGGCAAAAGCCAAATATGTTGCAGCGCTTGAACAAATTGAGTCGTTGCCTTTGCGTCGGCAGAACACGCGTTCCATTGTTGGCCTTGGCACAAAGATACGTCTGGCTTTGGACGAATTGGCTGGGCAGAGCGAGTTGGAGAATACAAATGCTTCGTTTTAAAATAGTGGTTGTGGCTCTTTGTCTTGTCGCTACGCAATTGGGTCTGGCGCAAAATGTTGTACGTGGTCCGTATTTGCAAATCGGTACCCACACCAGCATTGTCATCCGTTGGCGCACTGACGCCTCTACAGACAGTCGTGTGAGCTTTGGCACATCATCTGGTAATCTCACTCAAGCAGAAGATGTTTCCGGCGCTACGAAGGAACATGAAGTCATGCTGACAGGGCTTTCTCCAGACACAAAATATTATTACGCAGTCGGCACCACCGATGGTGTTTTGGCAGGTGGAAACAATGCGCACTTTTTCGTAACATCGCCGCCGCCTGGTAGCAGCAAGCCAACCCGGATCTGGATTTTAGGAGACTCAGGGACTGCCAATTCAGATGCACGGAACGTGCGCGATGCTTATTATCAGTTTACCGGCAATCGCCACACAGACCTTTGGTTGATGCTTGGGGACAATGCCTACAGTAACGGTTCTGATTCAGAATATCAAAAAGCTGTTTTTGAAAATATGTATGAAGACATGTTGATTAAATCAGTGCTCTGGGCAACTCTCGGAAACCATGATGATGGAACCAGTTCAAACCCTGGGCCCTATCCGTATTACGATATTTTTTCTTTGCCCAAGAGAGGTGAAGCCGGCGGTATGACATCAGGAACTGAGGCTTACTACTCATTTGATTATGGCTACATTCACTTCATTTGTCTTAATTCGGCAACCGACAACTTGCGCTCGGCTAACAGCGCAATGTGGACCTGGTTGGAAGAAGATCTTGCTGCAAACGACAAGGACTGGACAATTGCTTTCTGGCATCATCCACCCTATACAAAAGGCTCGCATGATTCAGATAAAGAAAGTGAGTTGATAGAAATGCGTGAAGAGGCCCTGCCAAGGCTGGAGAGCAGTGGCATTGATCTTGTTTTAGGCGGCCATAGTCACTCTTATGAACGCTCATTTCTAATTGATGGCCACTACGGCAAATCGAATTCATTTGCCAGTAATATGGCTTTAGACCAGGGCGATGGCAAAGAAGACAAAGACGGCGCTTATAAAAAAGCCACACTTGGCCCGGCTGAACATGAAGGTGCCGTATATGTTGTTGCTGGTAGTTCCGGTAAGAAGAAGTCAGGCGACTTCGATCACCCAATAATGGTAACATCACAACAAGAGCTTGGCTCACTTGTTCTTGATATTGACGGAAATCGTCTTAACGTAACTTTCATAAACGAGAGGGGCGACACAAAGGACTATTTTACCATCATAAAAGGCGATGGCAGCCCACCTCAAGTTGACAGACAACCGCCGGCTCCGCCGATGAATATCAAAGTTGTTATTTCAGAAGATTAGCTGACCTTCCAATGCATGCCGCAGCGACCTTGCCTGTTTCGCTGACGGTTTTCAAGCCATTACGGCAAGTTGCAACTTGCCAAATCCCAATTTGTAAAACCCCAATTATGAGTTAGTCACAGGTTTTTTTGAATCTTTGCTCTTTTTTCAGAATAGCCAAGACGATGCCTGTTAATAACCTGCGGGAATGATCTTTTTTGGTGTACACAAATCAAATTTCGAAATATGGATTATTCAAAGTCTTGCTGAAGTTGTATTATATAATTAGTGCCCGGCCGAATTGCCTGTATCATTTTTTTCGCGCGCTTTTGTGCGGGAATCTCCTGCCTAAACCCATAAGATTCCGGCAAAAAAATGCAGGAATGTCAGCGTTTTACGAGATTTCGCTCCGACACTAATTCATAACTTTCCGTCGGTTACTTTTTTATTAAGGAGATACATTGTCGCTTTCGAATAACTGCTCCCGCAAAATCATTGTCAATATTTTATTCAGTTTCATGATAAATTATTCTTATTTCGCTCAAGCGGTTTCAGCCCAGGAAGCCGTGGAGGAAACGGATGAAAATAAGAATGAAGTTAACAAGAAAGTCACACAGATTCTCTCCGGTTTTGCCATCGGCAAACACATCCGCCTGTTCCCGTACCTGAGCTTGGAAGACTGGTTTGACCCGTACGCGGGCTTAAAGTTAAGCCATCCCTCGTTTTTGAATTCTGAGGACAAAATGTTTCATAATGTTAAATTTGAGAATATTGACGATTATTCCTGGAAATTCAGATACCTGGCTAATTCAATTTCCTCGGAGAAAACGAAAGTCAGTTTTCTTTTCAAAAGGAAAACCGACCGTGACTTGTATTTTTATGGCATCGGCAATTCGACTTCAAAATCGCAAAGGATTGCCGTGAAATATGCTTCAATCTTTGTGGGGGGTGAAGTCAAACGATATATCTAATCTGGCCTGGTTTTGCGCTGGTCACCGGGGTTTTGGAAATTCACTTCAGGCCTGGATGAAGGTGGGGAGTTTGAACAAGCCTCGAATGTTAAATACATTTCATCACGGTTTACTTTGAGTGATAGCCAATCTATTGATTTTTGGAGGATTTTTTTACGAAACCAGTGGGCTGCGTTTGTTGAAATTGCTCATCCGGTCAAGACTAATGCGACTGCATACTTTCGCTTTAATGCGCGGACGCGAACACAATTTCCATTGTTCAAGAATCTCGATTTTAGTATTGGCAGTCAATTTGAACATCTAATTGCCGATGATGAAGATTTTTTGCCCTACTATGCTTTACCGGAAGTGGGTTCAAAAAACGGTCTCAGGGGTTTTTCCAAAGAACGATTTCGAAATTATACAGTTGCAGTCGCCAACTTTGAATTGTCCCTGCCTGTACAGAAATACCTGGAAGTATTTCTACTGGCAGATTTTGCAAAAACCGCTTCGAGTCCGGCAAAGTTGCCGGGGGAAAAACTTCATGCAAATTTTGGTTTTGGATTTCGTCTGCGTAACACAACTCGGCATCCCATCACCGTTGGATTTGCCGCAGGCAGTGAAAAGAAAAAGTTATTTTCGTCAGTTGCCCCTGGCAGCACCTGGTGATTGTCGATGCTCCGGACGTGTTTTTATGAATAAAAGGTCAACCAAATATAAGCGGAAACTAACTCTGGTTACGTTGATTGTTGAACTGGCTGTGATAGCATGTGTGTTTATATTCTCAGCGGTTTATCTTCAAAATTATATCGAAAATGACCTTCAAAGCACTTTACTCTCAACCGCGCAATATGCCTCTTTTAATATTGATGCCATGGACATAAAAAAAGTAAGGCACACCAATGATATTTATTTCAACAAGATCAAAAATCAGTTGGTAGTTATTGAAGGAGTTTACAATCTTAAAGATGGAATAGCCTATGTCGTCGAATTGAAAGCGGGAAAGCCGGTTTTTAGTATCATGACTAATGAAATTCCGTTTCGAGGCCACCTTTATCCTGAAGAAATAGCAGAACGGATTCATGCAGTTTACCGGGGAGAAGAAGTCGTTGCAGATTATTATGAAGATAGAAACGGTACATTTATTTCAGTAATTGTTCCTCTGTATGCTGAAAGCAAGGTGACTGCAGCCTTGGAAATAGACTTTCCGGGTGAACAGTACCAAGAACTGCTTTACTCCAGAATCGTGCCTTTTTTGCTCGTGCTTTTTGTTCTGCTCGTGTTTTCGTTCACAATAGTTTCTGCAATTATCGTCAAACTTTACAACGCCCGGGAAGAACAATTCAAGCAACGACAACTTCAGGTGATTCAATCTGAAAAAATGTTTTTTCTCAGCCGACTGATTGCCGGCATTTCCCACGAAGCGAATACGCCAATCAGCACTATTAAAAATACCTCAGATATGTTAACCCGTGCTATTGAGAAGATGGTCACGGTAATCGAAACCAGTAAATCTTTGGATGATGTCAAAAATAACGCCTCTTTCACCAAATCAGTAAAAGTGTTCAAAAATACTAACAGTTTGATATTTCAGGCTAACGAGCGGCTTGGAAAAATGGTGAATCGTCTCAAGAAATTTTCAAGGTTGGATGAAGCCGAGTATCAAAAGACGGATATTAATGAGAGTATAGAAACGACGTTAAATTTAGTACAAACTGAATTCAGTGATACAATAACAGTTGAAAAACAGTTAGGAATTATTCCAGAAATTTACGCGTTTCCGGTACAATTGAATCAGTTGTTTATGAGCCTGTTAGAGAACGCTGCCCAGGCCATCACCAATTCCGGGACAATAAAAATTATTACTTCCCCGGGCAAAGAATCCATCAAAATAGAGATATCGGACACCGGCAAAGGAATTCCGCCCGACAAACTTGAAACTTTATTTAGAATGAATTTTACCCCCAGGGATTCACATGTCCGGATGGGAATGGGATTGTTAAATGCCTATAATATCGTGCAAAAGCATCAAGGAAACATAGAGGTAGCAAGTGAAGTTGGGCGGGGAACAAAGTTTGTCATCAATCTGCCGATTCCGGGAAAACAAATCCCAGTGGTTAAATTTCAAGTTCCATAAACCAAATAACAAACGTGTTCTAAAGAGCTTTCCAACCGGTTAAATCACAGTACCATATATGATTTGCATGCAAGAGCCGTGTCATTACAAAGATATGATTGAATTGCTCAACACCCCACGCCTGCCGTCTTGAATCTGGTGAAACGATCATTTGCCTGGCAGTGAAAATGTAAACGTCGCGCCTTTACCTAAAACGCTTTCGAGCCAAATTCGTCCTCCGTGCCGCTGCACAATATGCTTCACAATGGATAATCCGAGTCCGGTGCCGCCCATTTCCCGCGAACGCCCTTTGTCCACGCGGTAGAAGCGTTCAAAAATGCGTGGTTGCTCTTCGGTTGGAATGCCAATGCCTTCATCCCGAACCGAAACATGAATTTCATTTTTTTGCAGCCGGGCCGAGACGTAAATCGTTTTCTTGTCGCCGCCATATTTAATGGCATTTTCAATTAGATTTTGCAGCAAGGTTTCAATTTCTGCAGGCACGCCTTGTACAGCCGGAAGTTCCTCGGGAAAGTCTATTTGCAGATTAATTTGCCCATTTTCAATTATGCTTGAAAAGGCTTCTGCTACTCTCTGAACGATTTGCCGCAGATCAATATCTTCTTTACTCGTGGGTTTATCGTTTGATTCGAGTTTGGAGAGATGAAGTAAGTCGGTTATAAGCATTGTCATTTTATCGGTGTGCTTTTGAACTTTGGCCAGGAACATATCAGCCTGTTCACGCTTCAGTGTGTCAGCATCGATAAGGGTCTCGATATAGCCTTTGATGGCCGTCAAAGGTGTTCTCAGTTCGTGCGAGACGTTGGCGATAAAGTCGCTACGAACCTGCTCCAGGTGTTTCAGGCGAGTTAGGTCGTGAAAAACCACAAGCAGGCCGGAGCAAGTTTGACCTTTGCCAAGTCTGGCGATTTGTGCTTGCAAGGTCTTCTTTGCTGGCGTGTGCAGCTCAAAAGTTACTTGCACGGATTTGTTGTGGTCTCGGCACTCATAAAACGCGTTCAACAGTTTTACGTCTCTGAACAACTCGCGCACTGAACGCCCGGCAACAGTTTTATCAAGGTGGAATATTTTTTGAAAAGACGGGTTTGTCAGCAGAACATTGTCTGCTTCGTCGGTTACAAGCACCCCTTCGATCATGCTATTTAATATTGCTTCGAGTTGATCTCGTTCTGTTTTTATGCCGGTTACATGATGTTCCAGATCGCTGCTCATCTGGTTTAGGGCTTCGCCCAGTTCAGAGATTTCATCGCCGCCGGTCGTAACCATTTTTTGTGAAAAATCTCCTTGTGCCATTTGTTGGGCAGCCCCGGCCATAGTGTGCAGACGGGCGGTCATCGAACGTGCACTGACAAAGCCTATTCCTATAACGAGGATGAGCCCGATGCCGCTTGCAAGCCAAATGAGCATCCGAATTTCTCCGAGCGTTTCAGCAATTTCGGAATAGGGAACGGCAATACGCACAAAGCCCGCCTGGTTTTGTGCGGTGTTGAATGGCACGGCAAGGTAAAGCAAGTTCAGGTTTACGGTTGTGCTGAAGCGCAGGCTTTTGCCAAAGCCGCTATTACGCGCAGCGACAATCTCGGGCCGGTCGGCATGATTTTCGAGTGCTTCAAGTTCGTTTAAAGGTACCCGAGAATCTCCGATAACTTTGCCGTCAGAATTGATCAGGGTAACACGGAGTCCAAGAAGTTTGCCGGTTCGGCCCGCCCAGGCGTCGGCTCTGGTTTCGCTAAAAAGGCCTACTCCCAAAGTTGAGGCATAGTCGCTGACGACGGCAAGTTCTTTGGCCCAGCGATTTTCAAATTTATCCTCAAAGTAATTCTCAAGACGGTAGCTGAGGTAAGAAACCATGAATAGTAACATGGCTAGGCCCACAAAAAAGTGGGCGGCCATCCATTTCCAACGAATGCTTGTTTGCATAGCAGTTATTTCTTATCACGAAATCGATAACCGATGCCCCGAACCGTTTCGAGGTGTTCGCCCCACTTGCCGAGTTTTACACGCAGCCTGCGCATGTGTGTATCAACCGTGCGCGTAAAGCCCATGTAATCATATCCCCAAACTATCTCCAGCAAAACATCGCGTGTCTGTACACGGCCTTTGCGTTCAAGCAGCGTTACCAAAAGTTTGAACTCTGTAGCCGTTAGATCCACCGGGTTATTATCCAGCAGTATGCTATGTCCGGGGATGTCTATTACGATACCATCCAGGCGAATGATCTCATTTTCATCTTGTGGCATTTGAGTTCGTTTTAGGATTGCCTTAACGCGCAGAATAAGCTCGCGCGGACTAAACGGCTTGGTTACGTAGTCGTCGGCGCCCAATTCAAAACCGACAACTCTGTCTATTTCTTCGCCCTTGGCTGTCAGCATTACGATGGGTATGTGCCGCGTCGCCTCATCTTGCTTCAGCAACTTACAAATTTCGGTACCTGGGATTCCGGGTAGCATCAGGTCGAGTATTACAAGCTCGGGCTGCTCTTTCTCTATTGTGTCAAAAGCCAGACCGCCATCACTACATCCGATTGCCTCGAATCCTTCCTGTTCGAGATGGAATACCACCAGTTCGAGAATGTCCGCTTCATCTTCAACTATGAATATTTTTTGTTTCGCCATGCTCTATTCTCTGGTTAAATTCTGATTTTTATGCCCAAATATAAGTCTGTACTTGCCCTATCGCAACAAAAAAATGCGGGCGGGTTGTAAAGTTACCAAACCTCAATACCCGCGTAACACAACCGTAACAAACCGGTTGTATTATCCTAAAAATTAATCTTTGTTTTACTTACAAGGGAGAAAATAATGTCGAAGAGAAATTTTTTGGCAGAGACTGTGAACCGGTTAATGCTTGCATGTTCATTGCTGTTTCTGCTTGCGCCTGCAATTGCACCTGCGCAACAGAAGCCGGTGGTGGACAGCAAAATTGCTGTTTATCAGAAGGTCAGTGGTATTTCAGGCAGCCTCAATAGCATCGGCTCTGACACCATGAACAACCTGATGACCTACTGGGGCGAGGCTTTTGCTAAATATTACCCGAATATACAGTTACAGGTAGAAGGAAAAGGTTCAAGCACTGCGCCCCCTGCTTTGATTGCCGGTACGGCACAGTTTGGCCCGATGTCCCGCAAGATGAAAGCCACGGAGGTTGATGGCTTCGAAAAGGCATTTGGCTACAAACCCACGGCATTGCGGACTTCGCTCGACGCTCTGGCTGTTTATGTCAATAAAGACAATCCTGTTTCGGGTTTGTCGTTGCTGCAAGTTGATGCTATTTTTGCTAAAACGCGCTCAGGTGGCTATGAAAAAGATATAAAAGCATGGGGTGAGCTTGGCCTTGGCGGTGACTGGGCTAACAAGCCAATCAGCCTATACGGCCGCAATTCTGCCTCAGGCACTTATGGCTATTTCAAGAAGCATGCTTTATTCAAAGGCGACTATAAGGATACGGTTAAAGAGCAGCCGGGCTCGGCTTCGGTGGTACAAGGTGTTGCAAAGGATCGCTACGGCATCGGTTACAGTGGTATCGGTTATATCACCTCAGGTGTTCGGGCTGTGCCGCTTTCGAAGAAAGCTGACGGGGAACTTGCAACCGCGAGTATGGAAAATGTCATGAAAGGTAAATACCCGCTCGCGCGTTTTCTATACCTGTATATTAACAAAGAGCCGGGCAAGCCGCTGTCGCCTCTGGTCAGAGAATTTTTGAGATTTGTCTTCAGCAAAGAAGGGCAGGAGATCGTTGTTAAGGACGGTTATCTGCCTTTGCCTTTTAAGGTTGTACAGGAAGAACTCGCCAGACTGGAAGGGACGAATTAGTGTCTGACTCAAGATTCGTCAGAGCAGTCGTTCTTTTTATCCTTTGTGCGGGAATCCCATGCTCAAGTCACTGGATTCCGGCAGAAAAGAAAGCCGGAGTGACAGGTTGTTCGAGTTTTCGGTCAGACATGCATTAAATTGGATTGCACTCTATGCAAATAGAACTTGGTGAAAAAGCGGTAACCTCGCAACGCCGGTTGTCTGACCGGGAATCGCGTGTTCGACTAATGAAGCGGAAGCTGTATGATCGGATTGCCAGGTGGGTTGTCGCTGGCGGAGGCTTCACAATCATTGCCAGCATTCTGGCAATTCTGTTGTTCATTCTAATGGAAATCGCCCCTTTGTTCCGGCCGGCAGAAGTAACAGAGGTGAACCGCAGCACGGTTACGGCTCTGTTTACCGATACGCCGGAAATCGGGGCGGATATTGTGGCGCTCTCCATCGATGAGAATCGCGAAGTAGCTTGCCTGTTATCGGCTGGCGGCGTGGTACAATTCATTTCACTCAAAACATGGCAGCTTCTGGAGTCGCATTTGTTGCCGGAGATCCGTGGTCAGAAGATTACGAGTGTTTGGCAGTCTTTCAAAAGCGACCGGTTTGTCCTTGGCACCGACCATGGCCTGGCCGTGCAATTGCATATTGGCTACAATGCCCGTTTCTTTGAGGGACAACGCAGTTACCGGCCTGCTATAAACAGCGGTTCGACTTGGCCGGTTGCCCCCTCAAATGAACGGTTGACAGATGTGGCATTCTCGGGTGATCCTGAGGAATCCATGATAATCGCGGGTATTTCGGATAAAGGCCGGGTTCATATTTTTCAACAAACAAAAGAAGCCTCGCTCTTCGGGGAAGCTGAGGTGGATTCAGCGCATTATCAGTTGGAGCAAATTTGGACCGGCAAGCCTGCGGCTGTCGCCATTGACGGGACCATGCGCAACTTGTACATGGGCAGCACCGATGGTAAAATATATCACTGGTTGCTATCTCCGGCCGCAGCGCCTGAATTCGTTACCACTACAAAGGCCGTTTCGGGCGATGGTGGCGGCATTACAGACTTGCAGTTTTTATTGGGCGGTCGTACGCTTATTGCCGCTGATTCAAACGGCGGCATCGGCGCCTGGTTTTTGGTGCGCGACAGTATCGGCCCGGCAGGCTGGCGACTCACCAAGATTCGCGACTTGCAGACACATGTGGGTTCCGTTGTTAAGCTTGCACCTTCCGCCCGCGGTAAGGGTTTTATTTCTGCCGATGCCGACGGCAATTTGTTTTTGCACCACAGTACGTCAGGGCGATTTCTGGCAGAGTTTAGTACGGGCGCCGGCATTCCAGTCAAGGCCCTCTCCTTTGCTCCAAAAGCCAATGGCGCGCTCACCCTGGCTGCCGATGGCAAGCTGACCCACTGGAATGTGGACAATCCGCATCCGGAAGCCAGTGTGAAATCATTTTTCGGCAAAGTGTGGTATGAAGGTTATGAAGAACCGGAGTATGTCTGGCAATCAACCGGTGGTACTGATGAATTCGAGCCGAAACTCAGCTTGGTGCCGCTTTTGTTTGGCAGTTTGAAAGGCACGCTTTATGCGCTTGTCATCGCGGTGCCGCTCGCTATTTTTGGTGCGCTTTTCACGTCACAATTTATGCATCCCGGGTTGCGCAACAAAATTAAACCGACGGTTGAAATCATGGCCGCTCTGCCCAGTGTTGTGCTCGGATTTCTGGGTGGTCTGTGGCTCGCACCAAGAATCGAAATAATTATCCCGGCTTTGTTGTTGATGGCCGTGGTTTTGCCATTGCTTACCCTGTTGGTTTCAGCGCTTTGGAAGGCTTTGCCCGGTCGTTACCGTAGCAACGTTCGCCCGGGTGTTGAAAGCCTGGTGCTTGTACCGGTGTTATTGTTCGGAATATGGCTGTCGCTGCAGCTAAATGGCTTTATGGAAACGATGCTGTTCGCAGGTGATTTTAGAGTTTGGCTTTATGAACAGGCAGGTATGAGTTTTGACCAGCGCAATGCCCTGGTAGTGGGCCTGGTGATGGGCTTTGCCATTATCCCGCTCATTTATACGATCTCGGAAGATGCTTTTTCCAATGTGCCCGGAAATCTCGTTTCCGGCTCGCTCGCGCTGGGCGCGACCCGCTGGCAAACCGCGCTCAAAGTGGTGGTTCCCACAGCAGCCGCCGGCATTTTTTCAGCCGTCATGATCGGGCTGGGGCGCGCTGTCGGCGAGACCATGATCGTGCTCATGGCCACCGGCAATACGCCGATCATGGATTGGAATATTTTTAACGGATTCAGAACCTTATCGGCCAACATTGCTGTCGAAATTCCTGAAGCGCCACTTGGCGGCACCCTTTACCGGGTACTGTTTCTGGCTGCGATGTTGCTTTTTGTCATTACATTTGTCGTGAATACCGCAGCCGAACTGGTTCGGCAACGGTTGAGACGTCAATTTCAAAAATTGTAAGAGACTAATTGGATGAAGAATTTTTGGAAAAGCGGCGACCCGTTTGTCTGGCTGACCGGCGGCGCAATAGCTCTAAGCCTGATTATGATTTTGGGTCTGTTGGGACTGATTGTTGTGAATGGGTTGCGGCAATTCTGGCCGCCGCAAATAGTTGAACTTCATCTACAGAACGGCGAGACGGTTCTTGGAGAAATTTGGGAGCGCGAAGAAATTCTTGCTCTTGATGGCCAGGGGAGCGGCCACCGAATCAGGTTGAAAATTGGCAACCGCGACCTTTATCCGCTTGATTTCAGGTGGATTGATGAGAGTGAAATTGTTGCAAAGCGATATCCTGAAAATGTGCTGGTTTTGGAAAGATTAGAGTGGGGGAATTTTTACGGGCGTTTCAATACGCTTAAGCAGGGCAATACCATCCTGGCGAATTCACTTGGCACTGGCCAGGAGGCTCTGGCAGACGCTCTGGCGGAAATGGCATTGCTGCGTACCCGCATTCGTGAACTTGAAAAAGATGAAATCGGCAGCATTAACTATGACCTGGAAAAATTGAGGCTCGAGGCAAGAAAATTACTGCTGACATCTGACACAACTTCTGTGGCTGTTCAGCGCTCTCTAACTGAAAAGCGCAAAAAAATGACCGTACTCCAGCGCCAATACCTTGAAAAGGAAAAAGCCCTGTCTGCGCTCTATACCAAGTCGCGCGAAATGGTTTTGACCGCAACCTCAGCAGATGGCCGCGAAAAAGCGATTAAAATATTTGATATTGTTCGTTTGACTACGCCCAACGCTCTGGATGTTGTAGCAAGGTCGCGTGTTTTTCTCAGTCGCGTTGCCGAGTTTGTCAGCGCCGAGCCGCGTGAATCCAATACCGAGGGCGGCGTTTTCCCGGCTATTTTTGGCACGGTTATACTGGTGTTGATCATGAGCGTTGCAGTGGCGCCGCTCGGGGTGCTGGCTGCCGTTTATTTACATGAGTATGCAAAACAGGGGCTCGTGGTCAGTGCGATTCGAATCGCGGTGAATAATCTTGCCGGCGTACCGTCTATCGTCTATGGTGTGTTTGGTTTGGGCTTTTTTGTCTACGCCATCGGCGGCACCCTTGATCAACTTTTTTATGCCGAAGCATTGCCGACGCCAACACTGGGTACCGGTGGCATTTTGTGGGCATCCTTAACGCTGGCATTGTTGACGGTTCCTGTTGTCATCGTTGCCACTGAAGAAGGGTTGGCCGCGGTACCACGAGAAATTCGTGAAGGATCGCTGGCTCTGGCTGCCACGCAATTTGAAACATTGTGGCGCGTGGTGATTCCGAGCGCCTTGCCCGGGATTCTGACAGGCTTGATCCTGGCCATCGCCAGGGCGGCCGGCGAGGTTGCACCGCTCATGATCACCGGTGTTGTCAAGCTGGCCCCCTCAATGCCATTTGATGGTCGTTTTCCGTTTTTACACCTGGAGAGAAAATTCATGCATCTCGGAGTTCATATTTACGACGTCGGATTTCAATCTCCAAATGTTGAAGCGGCCATTCCTATGGTTTACTCGACAACGCTTCTGCTTATTTTGATTGTGATACTGCTTAATGTTGTGGCAATTTCAGTGAGAAACCGGTTGAGAAAAAAATTGGCTTACTCGGTTTTTTAAATTTGGGAAGACTGATGACAAATGTAAAGCAACCTATTTGGGAAACAAAAGAAATGATAAATGGTATGGCGAAGGAGCAAAGTATAGCCGGCAAGAAAAGACCGGGCCTGAGCGCACAGGGCGTATCAACATTGGCGCAGGCAAATGCAGAGCAGCCTGCGCTCAAAACCGAAAACTGGTTTTTCAGTTATGGTCAGGATTGGGCGATTAAAGACATTACATTAGAAGTTCCAACCAAGCAGGTTACGGCTTTTATTGGACCGTCCGGCTGCGGTAAGAGCACGCTTTTGCGCTGTTTCAATCGTTTGAATGATTTGATCGCCGGCGCGCGCTTTCAAGGGCAAATTTATGCAGAAGGCACAAATATTTATGACCGGGATTTGGATGTTACCGATTTGCGCAAGCGCATTGGCATGGTTTTTCAAAAATCAAACCCGTTCCCGAAATCCATCTATGAAAATGTGGCGTATGGCCCCCGTATCTCTGGAATCAAAAAATCCGGCGACCTGGATGAAATTGTTGAACGGAGCTTGCGCCAGGCTGCTCTTTGGGATGAAGTGAAAGATAGACTTGATAGCACCGCTCTGGGACTTTCAGGCGGTCAGCAACAGCGTCTTTGTATCGCGCGCACCATTGCTGTTGAGCCGCAGGTTGTATTGATGGACGAGCCCTGTTCCGCCCTCGATCCTATTGCATCCGCAAAAATCGAGGAACTGATCCTGGAACTGAAAAAGGATTACACCATCGTTATCGTCACACACAACATGCAGCAGGCAGCCCGGGTTTCGGATCTGACCGCATATCTCTGGCTCGGCCAACTCATCGAGTTTAACAAGACCGGCCTTATTTTTACCAACCCGAAGGAGAAATTGACCGAAGACTATATTTCCGGTCGGTTTGGCTAGTTAAGTAAACTCTTGCTTAGCACCAATGCAGTTTTATTTGGTATTTGCCCACAAGTTTGAAAAAACAGGTCATTCCGGCACCCGGCAATTTCCGGACAGAAATGATAGTTATTGCATTTTCGGTTAGACATTATTTGAAAGGGCATGAAATGGAAAGACATTTAGACATAGAGCTTAAAAGTATCAAGGAGGATTTGCTGAAAATGGCAGGTCTGGTGGAGCAGGCCATCGACAGGTCGATCAAGGCCATAAAGAATAGGGATGAAGACCGGGCACAAAAAGTCATCGATCAGGACCGAGAAATCGATGCGATGGAGATTCAGATTGAAAATGACTGCTTTACAATTCTCGCTCGTTACCAGCCGGTCGCTGCGGATTTGCGTTTTATTATGGCGTCGATCAAAATCAACAACGATTTGGAGCGCATGGGCGATCACGCAGTGAATATCGCTCAAAAAGCACAAAGCCTTGCCGCTGCACCAAGCTTAAAGCCGCTCATCGATATTCCACTGATGGCCGACATTGTTCAAGGTATGCTGCGGGATTCTCTCAATAGTTTCGTGAACGGAGATGTCGAACAGGCCAGGCTTGTTTGCGAAAAAGACGATGATGTCGACGCCTTGGAAGTCCAGGTGCACCGTGAGCTTTTAACCTATATGATGGAAGATCACCGAAATATTTCGCGCGCGTTACAGTTGACCATGATCGCCAAAAACCTGGAACGCATCGCCGACCTTTCCACCAACATTTGTGAGGAAGTCATTTTCATGGTTGAGGGCAGAACGATAAAACATCATTCTGAAGATTTACATTTAAAGTCTGACAAAGAATGAAAAGCAACCTAATCCGCACTATTCCCGGCAAACATGACTTGTTCATTCATCACTTCTTTCAAAGGCAGAACCGTTATCCTGTCTTCCAGGGCATAAGTCTCACTACCTGGATAGACTATCCATAAATGGTGCAGGTCTAAATCCGCAACCGCCGCCAGCATTGATTTGGTCCGCTTTGGTGCATCCATAAATTTAAATTCAATGCCGTGGTTTTTGCCGCCTTTTTGCCAAAAGAGATCGACCTCTGCTCCTTCGTGAGTTTTCCAAAAATATAAAGGTCTATTACTTCTCTCGATTGTTCTGCTGACGCCTTCCAAAGCAAACCCTTCCCACGACGCACCAAGTTTTGGGTGGTGGAAGAGTTGATCTTCTGATTCAATAGACATCAGACTATGAAAAAGGCCTGAATCTCTGAGATAAATCTTCGGTCTTTTTACAAGACGTTTTTTTGTATTCTGGTACCAGGGCTGCAAAACTCGAATCATAAACGTGCCTTCCAGAATATCAACATACTTCCGAATCGACATGTCAGAGATTCCAAATGATCGGCCAAGTTCTGCATAATTCAAAATCTGTCCGTGATAGTGGCCCAACATCACCCAGAATCTATGCAGAGTTCTGGCAGGTATTTGAATGCCCAGTTGAGGAATGTCTCGCTCCAAAAAGGTAGCAATGTAATTCTCCCGCCACAATTGACTTGCTGCTTCTGTTGCTGCCAGATATGCAAGTGGATAGCTTCCGCGGGCCCATAAACATCCGATATTTTTCGACCAAATGTCTCGTATGCTAAAACCACCAAGATAATAATAGCCAATTCTGCCCGCCAGGGACTCGGAACTCTGTTTAATAAGATCCCGTGAGGCGCTGCCCAGAATCAAATATTGTTGCTTTTTATGGGTGTCAACAAGGTAACGAATTAGTGAAAAGAGTTCCGGGGCCCGTTGGATTTCGTCAATTGTGATTAAACGACGGAGACGCTCAAGGGCTAGTTGTGGGTTATCAAGTCTGGCGAGATCCCTTGGGTTTCCCAGGTCAAAATAGTGATCAAACGAAAATTGTTTTGCCAGCGTGGTTTTTCCACATTGTCTTGCGCCCAGAATTGCGGCAACTGGAAAAGTTTGCAACAATCTTTTTATTGCAGCCACATCTGATTCTCTTTCTATAAACATATAGAGTTTCTTGAAATTTCCAATAAAGTGCTTGATATTTCAGGGTAAAAATTTCACGAAAAAACAGGCCGCTGTTCATCGCAAGATAGTTGGTCCGGCCGACAGTGCAAATCATTTCCAGATTATTGCCTGAGATTGCCTGCCGTATGGAAATTGCTTTTGCTCAAATATCGTAAGGCAGAAAACCTCCCGGGTTGCCTAAACCTGGCGGGTTTGAAATTCACGGCAGCCTGCATCCCCACAAAATTTCCGCTTTATTTTTATTCTATTTTGCCTTATATAATTGCATGCTCAAAACCAGAATAAACATAAATTGCCGCGAAGTTGTTCAAACCCTCAAGCCAATCTGGCGCTCTTTTGGCTACGATGAAATAAACTGGACTTACACCCCGCGCGGCAAAAAAATATTTGCTGAAATTGGCGGCCTGTCAGGTGAGCCGTACTATATTCGCTGTCACAACATTTTTACGACTGGCAACGGATTGTCTGTGCCCACAAAAGGTTCAACCAATGTCTGCACAGCGGTCGCTGGTGAGACGCTCAAACTTGATTTTTCATTGCTCGATCAGGTTTTTGATACCTTTCTCAACAACAACTGTAAACCGATTGTCGAACTGGGTTTTATGCCCGATGTCCTTTCATCCGGCCCCGCGCCAAAACCGACTTATAACTACAGCGGCACAAACCTCTGGGCTTATCCCCCAAAGGACTATCGTAAATGGCAGGATTTGGTATTCCGAACCGTTCAATATTATGTCCAGCGCTATGGCGCAGAGGAGATTCGCACCTGGTACTGGGAGCTGTGGAATGAACCGGACAACCCGGGCTTCTTTCGCGGCAGCATTAAGGATTACTGTAAAATGTATGATTTTGCCGTTGCCGGTGCAGTGCAGGCTCTGGAGACGATAAAAATCGGCGGGCCGGGCTTGGCCACCAATCCGAAGTTTCTCGATAAATTTTTGCGGCATTGTGCCGGAGGAAAAAACAAGGCCAGTGGTGGCCGCGGCACCCGGCTTGACTTCATTTCTTTTCATGCGAAAGGGACGGATTGGCCGCTGACCGGGCAGCCTTTCAAGATGCCTTCTATAGATAAAATCATCACACATTTGCATGATTATAATTCAATTGTTAAAAAATATCCGGAATTTACACGACTACCCTGTCTGCTCGATGAGTGCGACATGGCCGTGGCCACCAATTTTGGTATGTTCGATTTCCCAGAACTTGAAATAAACAATTCAGCATATTTTCCCGTGTTCTTAATCAGGATGGCGAAACAAATTTGGGATTTTTGCCAACAGACGCAAATGCCAATTCAGTTATTTACAACCTGGGCATTTTATTTTGAGGGCAAGCGTTTTTTTGAAGGCAACCGTGCCTTGTTTACAAATGAGAATATTTGTAAACCTGTTTTTAATGCATTTAAGCTACTGGAAAAAATTGGTGAAAAACGTCTCTCCATGCGAATTGAAAACAGCAGTTCCGGGCTACAGTCATCTCCACAACTGGATGGGCTTGCGGCACTACGGTCGGACGGTGCAATAACAGTTTTACTCTGGAATTTCATGGAGACTCCAGTTGAAGCAAGTGCGCTAGATGCAACAGTTGAAGTTGAATTGTTAAATCTTTCTTTTGACTCGGTGACATTCACACTGCAACATTTCAGAATCGATGAAAAGCACTGCAATGCGTTTTCCGTATGGAAAGCACTCGGGTCACCACAAGACCCATCAACGGAGCAAGTTCAGAAAATCAGGGAAGTGGAAGGCCTGAACGATAGGGACGTGACGACCGTGGAGGCAGACAAAAGCACAACCAGTATTAAGCTTGAACTTGCGGCTCAGTCTGTTTCTCTCCTGATTTTCCGCAAAGGTGTAGGACCCCCTACCGGGGAATGTGAGTGAATTCTTGCTGTGTTGTTTCCGGTGCCGACTCCAGGCGAATTTCTATGCGGCGATTCATTTGTCGGCCAAACGGGGTTTCATTATCGCTCTGGATCAAGATTTTGTCTCCCTTTATTCGAAATGAAAAAGGGAAGTCGCGGTTGTGTTTCTTGCCGCTGAGAAGCTCGTAAGTAATTTCCTCAAGCTCACCCTGATTGTGTATATTTAGTGTTTCAAGGAAGAGCTGTTTGCTTACCAGCATGGCAAACGGTTCGCTTTCGCCTAATCCCCGTAAACCGATTTTGTGAAAACGTCCGGCCATTTTTTTGCCGAGTTGCGGCTGGCGCTTTATTAGTTCCTGATAGAAATTCTTGGCCCTTGCCATCGATAGTTTAACATTGTAGCTTGAATCTCCGATTGCGCATGCGTGGCCGACCAGGCTTGCTGTAACAATTTCTTCATCGTCCAGGCAACTGTTGACTCTGCTTACGATGTTTGACCAAAGTAGATTGCCATCCGGTCGTTGCTTGCGAAACTCCGCAACACCAATGATGACGCGTTTGTTTATGAGATTTTTTCTTCGGGTTTTAAGTCGCACCTGCGCTGATTTAGAATAAAACACACGGCCAAGATCATCTCGCAGTTCTATTGTATAATTGATCGTAGCATCTTCCAGCGATTTTTGTTGTGAATCATTCAGGCGCCATTTGAAAGAATCCGGCTTAGCTTCTGAATATTCAAGTGCAAATTTGTGGCACAGGAGGGTGTCCACATGCAGATTTGCCTGAGCTGTTTCCAGAGCGCGAAAACCGGTTAGCTGCGCTGTAAAAAGTACCGGCACAGGGGTTTTTGATTTAGGCAGAGAGACGGGCACTGAAAAGAACAATTGCGCATTCTGCCTGTCCCGGCTGTGTTGGTGGTGTGCTGTTATTTTTACAAAGCGTTTTTCGGCGAGCACCCAATTTTGCTCGGCTTGTTTTAGCGAGTCCGGTGATGTTGATTCTTGTTGTGGCGTCATCGGGCGTAGAATCTGCAACCGGGCATCTTCGACGCCAAGATCAAGCAAGCGCTGTTTTACCGCCAAAGCCCGTTCAACGCCCAGCGATTCCGGCTCGCCTTCAGTATCGTCGAAAGAACCTTGCAGCTTCAGGCGTATGGCCTTATGTTGCTTGAGCCGGCTCGTCAATATTTTCAGGGGCGAGTAGATGAGCGACGAATTGAAAGTTTGGATTGCGGCACTGCCCGGCTTGAAATAGACTCTCGGAATAAATGGTAGTTCATATTCATACAGAGAATCGATTTGCGTTATTGCAGTTTTTTCTGTTCTGAAGTAGCCGCGCGGAATCGTAGAAAAGGATTCAATTTGCCTGTTATTTGTTTCATCGGTTTCATGTATTGAGTCGCCCGGATCCAGAACAACCACAATTTGATGCAGTCCATGTTGCGCCGTGTGCCACGGCAGTGAAATGACCGTTTTTGCAGCCGCGGATAATTCCGGGACCTTAATTTTTGTCTTGTTTAATTTAGTCGTATGTCCGTTTGCATAAAAACCTGCCTGTGGCGCTGTTTGTAGCAGCGAATCGAAAATGGCAATTGTGCTACTCTCCGCTTGTGCCGCGCCCCGGTTTGTGATAGAGATGCGCAGTTCCCCTTGATAATCCGTCTCGGTTATCCACTTGCTGGGAGAAAACACAACTTTGGTGATTTGCAAGTCCGGTAGAATACTGAAATGCCCGAGTTGGCCGACATCTACACCGGCAAATCGACTGTGTTCATCTTTGTCAATTGCTAGCACCGTCCAGTAGTATTCGCCTCTGGGCAGATCCTTCTGAACAACCCCGATCTCTTTTGATTGACCGCTGCCGGGAAACAATAAATTCCGAATTAGGAAGAACGAAGATTTTTCTTGCTGCAACAGTTGTTTGATGTTGCGGCACCCTGTATTGCACCGCTTGATAAAATCGCTGAGCGCTGTTTTTTCTGCGAGATTTTCATGCCTTTCAAGAAGCAGGACATAGCTGACATCATCGAATAAATCCGGATCCGCTGATGGGCTCCAGGCAAATTTCACAGAACTCTGCCCGACATTTTCGCCCTGGCGCGGTTGCTGCAATTCGAATGTTTCCGGTGCTACCGGGAACAGGCCGGCGCTCACGTGATAAATACTTGATATCGGCGTGCTTCGTTCAAGACCTGCCATATCAAGGCGCACTGCACGATTTCGTCCGGGAAGAGAAGTGAGTGGCGTAAAACGATCGTCTAACTTAAAACTGATACCAAACGAAAAACGGTTCAGCACTTTGCTGTTAAAATGATACCCTGCTCTGAGTGAGAAGCGGTAGCTCCAGCTCAGCTCGGAACCCAGGCTGAAACTCAAGCGCTCATCACGGACTTTGTGTAAGTCAGCAGATATTTGCATCTGCAGGCCATCATGCGTGCCTATGTTCATGGCGGTTCCCGCTCGGAATGTGCGCGGCAGAGGCGTGCTTCTGTCGATGAAAGTAAGGGGTGCCCCGAGGTTGGTGATGGCCGCACCAAAAGAAAATATCGCATTCTCGAAAAACGGGTTATCAAGTTTTTGTCGTTTCGTTCGGTAAAGCATGCCAAAGTCGAAAATCCACGACGAAGCGCTCAGATTGGCCAGTTGACTATGAAGGAGTTTCAGGTTTGTTCCAAATGATAAAAGTGGCGAAATTGCTGAAATGGGACTGGAAAAATTGACTGTAATCAACTGGTCACTGGCTGAGGCCGCTGACTCTTTATTATTCGTGCTGTCAAATTCGCGAATACCCTGGTGCTGAATACCCAAAGCGATATGCGAGTGTCGGCTCAGCGGCGTTTTGAACCTGCGGGAGTAAGTTAGAGAGGCGTTGTAGGTATCCGCAAACCACTCTGTGTAGGTCGAAGACCACTGCCATTCCCGCGCGAACCCGGAAGCTGCAGGGTTTGCGTAAAGTGAGTAGATGTCGTCGAGTGCGCCGGTCAGGCTTGAGCCCATGCCATGCTGACGGGCTCCCGGTAGAACTTTCAAAAAAGAACCACCGGCGCGAATTTGTGCCTCGAGACTACTAGACGTTACGGCTGTGAATATAAGCGCGACAGCCATCAGGAACACTGGTTTCCCGGCCCAAAGGCGGGCGTTGTTATATTGAAATTTCATCGTATCAGGATGACTTTTTTCCAGCAATTCATCAGCCCGGAGCGGAGAAAAATTATGTAAACACCGCTTCCTGCTTCGCTGCCATTGGCAATTCGGCCGTCCCAGTCAAGCCTGTTTGCCCCGGCACTGAAAGGACGATTGGCCAACTCAAGAATATGGTAACCCGTCATGTCATACACATCTATCCGGGCATTTTTTGGTGCGCCCAGAGTGAAATTTATGGCCAGGGGCTGATCGGTATTTGGTTTGTAAATATTTAAGTCAAGTGTGAGGCGATCGCAATTTTCTTGGGGAGTTGGCTGGGAAAAGGCAAAAACCGATTCTCCCAAAATCGAGAAATTGTTGGCAAGCTTTGACGGATCTTCGTTGTCTGCCGTCACAAACGCCCGGTTGACTAAAGAGACGTTTGCGCCGTGCGGTATTTGTTTTGAAACTGTTGCCTGGAATGACATGTTGTGCCGTGCCAGGGGAGGCAAATCACCCAGAAACCATTCGAGCGTGTCACCGCCGGCGAGACCGTTTACTGCAACTGAATCCGGAACAATGTCTTGGACTAATACATTTTTGGCCTGCACATTTTCCTGGTTCACCACAGTCAAAAAATAAGAAAAGGAATCGCCCGCTCGTGCAAACCAGAGCGTGTCATTACCTGTTGTGCTGAATGAGTCGGTTCGGGCAGTTTGAAATATGGCCAGGTCTGTAACTTCAACCGGTGCAGGCTGGTTGAAGTTGAACACAGTTTGGCTGGCTGAATTGTCGAAGCGATGATTTTCGGGCTCATTTGTAGCAGTAACCGAGGCATGGTTAACCAGTATATTTAAGCCTGTTGGCAGGTTTAAGGAAAGCCTAACCGGCAGGACAAGGGTGGTGTCAGCCAATGGTTGTAAGTCGCCGGGCTCAATTTGAACCGTGCCGGATTGTTCCACACCGTCGGCGCTAACATAGTCAGGCAAATCGTTCAAGAGCAAAACATTTTCGCCCGCAGCGCTACCTGAGTTGATGACACGCATTAAATAATTGAACGCTTCACCAGCGCGGGCAAACCATTGCGTGTCGGCGCCGGCAACGGTAAATGAGTCTGTTGTAACAAACTGAGTTAGCGCGAGATTGGCAAAGCCGGCAGAAATTATATTATAAACCGTGTCCATTGCCACGTTGTTTAACAGGGCAGACGGCGGCTCTTCGTCTGCCGAAACCAGGACAGTATTGACAAGCAGGTTTTGCCCCACCGGCATGGTTGCGGCAACAGACAGATTGACCACCCGGGTTGTGTCTGTGTTTGGCGCGAGCGTGCCAATGAACATTTTCAGGGTGTCTGCCCCAATCGCTGCGGCGGCAGAAGCAGAGTCAGGAGGGATATCGACCACAACAACGTTTCGGGCTTCAACATTGCCTTCATTGTGTACTAAAATAGTATACTGGTATGTTTCCCCTGGCTGCGCAAACCACTGCGTATCAGCGCTGACAACAGTAAATGAGTCTGTCCTGACAAATTGTTGGATGGACAAATCTATACGTTGTTTGGGGACAATGTTATACACCGTGTCAATAAACGCATTGTTCAGCAGTGCATTCGGATCTTCATTTTCAACCGTAACGCAAACGCTGTTGCTCAAGATGTTTGTCCCTTCCGGCATGATTGGCGCCAGACGAACGTCTATTGCAAATGTCGTATCAGCAAAGGGCGGTAGAGAGCCGAGTGCAAATTTGAGCGCATCCGGACCTGAGGTTGAATTGGCTGAAACAGAATCAGGCACTGCATTGACGACAACCACATTTTGTGCTTCAACATCGCGTTCATTTTTTACTGTGAAAACGTAGCTGAAAATTTCACCGGCCCTGACATACCAGGTTGTGTCGCCACTGATTACAGCAAAAGAGTCGGTCACAGTAGTTTGTAGAATCGAGACATCTGCGAGAATATTGGGCGGCCTGAGGATAACGCTTGAACTATCAAGATTATTGTCTTGATCTGTATCGCAGACCGAAACGAGTCTGCTTTTGCTTAAAATATTTTCATGTGTTTTAGACGGGAAATCCGGCTTTAATGATTCTGCCGAAAATGAAATATCAATTGCGTTGCCGGTAGACAACGAGTCAAAAGTCCAGTGCAGAAGTTGGCTCGAATCTCCGACAGCAATGGAGTCCGGTGCAATTTTGTAGCTGGTTGAATCGAGTTTCAGAAATGTGGGTATTTCGTCGATCAGGCTAATGTTGTAGGCAACGCCGGGGCCATTGTTGGTAATTTTCAACTGGTACGAAATGGAGTCTCCAATACTGATGCTATCGGCTGTTACAGATTGATTTAACTGTAAGTCATAGTCTGAATTAGAAAAGTATTCTAGCTGTAGCAGGTAAATGTGAACACTTTCCGGGCCATCGAAGCTACCGATTTTCGGATCTATGAATTGCGGATATTCCGCAGCGATCAAGGCGTAATGGTTCAAGGTAATGGTGTTCAACCCCTGTTGAAAAAAGAACACCCCGGCATCGCGAATGATGTCTGTTTCAACGTCTGGAATATCTTCAACCACTTTAACGACTTTGACATTGTCGGCATTTGCATCACACAAGGAGCCGATGCCGGAGTCAGCATGAATAACTTGCAGGAAAAAGCTCTCGTTGGACTTTCCACCGGAATATTCAACGCCGGCCCGGATTCTATAAAATCCCTCCGCCGCAACATCGACACAGGCAGCTTCAATGGATTGCTCTGCTTCGGTCATATCCGTGCGCACAACTAAGGAGTCACGATTTGTCTCGATTCGGGCGGTGTCACCAATTGCTGAAAGCGCCACAGGAATGCATGTTGATTGCGAATGGCCATTTGTTGCAAAAATCAGCACGAGCGCGGCAAGCAGGCAGGGAGTTTTTGAGCTGGGTGTCTTATTCATATCGGTTTTGACATTTTGGGTGCAGTCAGAAGGACAGAGAGACTGATCACTCAGTCAAATGGCAAGATATCTCGACTTGTCAGGGCTTGCGACAATAATTTCCAATTAGCAGCTATGACCATAATTGGGCTGCCCGGAGCGTCTGGTGGGGTTTCCCGGTTAACCAGATTGACGTAATGTCTTATGCGTACATTGCTCATAAATTTACGCCTTTCATGCAAGGTTATTAATACTATAGTTACATTTATGTCGAGGTGCGCAAAATGTCCCAATTAAAGTATAGCGCCCAATGCGAGTTCAATTTGTTTGCTGCAATGATTGGTTTCTATTTTCTAATGTGCTTGCAAAAACCGCGGTTATGGGTTATATTTAGAGTTGTAAAAAAACGCAACCATTCAGGCGTGAGGGGAGAAGAGCCTCGGAGTGATTCAATGAAAATCGTCTCACAAAGCGTTTCACGCCATTATCAAGGCCTTCTGAGTAACTCTTTATACAGGTAGCTTAGAGTGAGACTGCGAAAGCGGTTGCAGGGCTGAATAATTACGATCACACTTTTGCGCAGCAACGTAGATGCTGCCTAACAATATGGAGTTACAACACAGTATGCGGAAAAAGGATTTTTTAAAAGATTTGGATAAACGCGTTATTCTATTCGATGGCGCCATGGGAACGATGTTATATAGCAGAGGGATTTTTATTAATCAGTGTTTTGATCAGATTAATCTCAGCAATCCAAAATTGATCAAGGAAATGCACACGGCCTATGCCAATGCAGGTGCGGATGTTCTGCAAACAAACAGTTTTGGCGCCAATCGCTTTAAGCTGGCTAATCATGGATTAACCGACTCGCTGGAAGCGATGAATTACCAGGCAGCCAAACTTGCAAAGGATGTGGCTGGTGAGCAACTTTATGTCGCTGGTTCAATAGGGCCCCTGGGCGTAAAGATCGAACCGTGGGGAAAAATTAGCCGCGATGAGGCACATAAAGCATTTGCCGAACAGGCGCAAGCACTGTTCAATGGCGGTGTGGATCTGTTTGTTCTTGAAACATTTTCAGACTTGAGTGAAATTGAGCAGGCTATCCGCGCAGTCCGTGCTGTTTGTGATTTGCCCATTGTGGCGCAAATGACCATCGATGAATCCGGGAATTCTCTGTACGGCACTGCCACGGAGACCTTTACCTATTGCCTTGATAAATGGGATACGGATGTCATTGGCTTAAATTGTTCGGTCGGCCCTCCAGCGATGATGGGCGCGCTTGAAAAGATGGTGCATGTCACCAAAAAACCGATTAGCATTCAACCCAATGCCGGCAACCCCAGAGTGGTTGAAGAGCGCAATATGTATCTGGCCAGTCCGGAATTTATGGGCGAATATGCCATGCGCTTCATCAAAGCAGGCGCCCGCCTGGTTGGTGGATGCTGCGGGTCTACACCGGAATATATCAAGGCTATGGAAAAGTCAGTACGAATGCTGAGTCCGCGTCAGCACAATTTTATCATAAATATTCCGCCGGAACTTTTGCAGGAAGCAGAGCCGGTTCCTACCGCAGAGAAAAGTCTTTTCGCGGGAAAACTGAGCAGGGGCGAGCTGGTTACCAGCGTGGAAATTGTGCCGCCTCGCGGTAGTGATGCGTCAAAAGTAATTGCGGCGACACGCAGGCTGAAGGATTTTGGCGTAGATGCCATCAACGTCCCGGATGGTCCCAGGGCCATGTGCCGAATGGGCGCGCAACATCTGAGCATTATTCTCGAGCAGCAGGTTGGCATCGAAACTATCTTGCATTATTGTTGCCGCGATCGAAATTTGTTGGGGATGCAATCAGATATTATGGGGTTGTCCGCTGTGGGTCTGCGGAATATCCTGATCATAACAGGTGACCCGCCCAAGATGGGGGATTATCCGGATGCAACCGCTGTGTTTGATGTTGATTCTATCGGCCTGACCAATATGGTGAACCGCATGAATCACGGTCTGGATTTGGGTGGGACCAAACTGGATGCACCGTCGGCATTTCATATTGGCGTCGGTTTGAACCCGGGTGCCATTGCTGTGGAACAGGAAATTAAGCGTTTTGAATGGAAGGTGGAAGCAGGGGCTGAGTACGCCATTACGCAACCGGTGTTTGACCCGGCAATATTGTTGAAATTTCTACCTAAAATAGCCCATCTGAAAATACCAATTATTGCCGGTATATGGCCTCTGGTTAGCTTGCGCAACGCAGAATTTATGAATAACGAAATTCCGGGTGCAGATGTGCCGGAACGCTATATGAAACGCATGCGCAAGGCCCAGGAAAAATCCAAAGAGGCTGCCCTTGAAGAAGGACTTCGCATCGCCCGGGAGGCAGTTGAGCAATGTGTTGAGCATGTGCGGGGCTTTCAAGTCAGTGCGCCTTTCGGCAGGGTGGAGTATGCCATGACGGTGCTTTCGGCCTTGAAGCAATTCGGCGGCAAGGTGTGAAGCGGCACAATTTTGAATACTGAACCGGCGGTCAAAAAAGAATTGACCTGCAGTACCCTTCTCGGTGGAGTGCAAAAATTTAGTGGTTCTATGTTGATCTGCCTAGATAACGTGTGAGCTTGTAACAGGGGCGTCGGCACGACGCGGCGGCCCTTTTTTCTTCCCGGTTCTGCTTTTTTAAAGGCAATCTGTTTTTGCAAAAAAAAAATGTTGGCCTTCCGCAAACGTTCTCTTCTGTTTTTCAATAATCCAGGCGGTTTATAAATCTGACGCTTGAGCTGGACTTGCCGAACCTGCATAGGCCGTCGCGTCTTCAGGATTGGGTTGAAACTTTTGCTTGTTTTTCATATTCGTGACAAGTACCTTGTTTCGTTTCCATGCATCACCCAATCCTCAGAGAATAATAGATGGAAAAAGTTAAGCAATTTTTCCGTTTTTAACACATCTATCACAAGATAGATAGAAAGTTTTCCGTCCATGTGAGTTGATCGCATGGAAAATTTTCCACTGATCCACAAGTTAGATTTCTGATAGCAATCGATAAAAAGAATAAACAAAAAACGAGGCACTCATGAGATTCGAAAATCAAAAAGCATTTGAAAAACTAATAACAAACAACGGCATGAATTTGTTTCTGGGGGCTGGTTTTTCTGTTTTATCGTATGATAAAGAAGACACTAAATTGATGCTGGGATTCGAATTGAAGGAATACCTCATAAAGCATTTTGAGTTAGAAAAATATAAGTCGTATTCATTGCCAAAGATTGCGAGTCATCTCAAACGAACCAGAAAAAGTGACTTGTACTACATTTTAAAAGACAAGTATTTCGTTGATAGTTTTAGCCATAAGTATAATTGTATTACAAAACTCCCTATAAACAATATTTTCACAACCAACATCGATAATCTCTGCGAAAGTGTTTTGGTTCAGCGTGAATTGGACAAAAGAGCATTATGAAATAAGGTAGTCATGACGTTAACAATTGACAAGCGAGATTTTGTTTGTGAGTACTTTTTTCGTTTACCGTACTTCTGTTATTATTGATGTAGTTCTGTTGTCGTTTTTTTCGGGCTTGTTCGAGTTTTTGCTCTCGTTGTTTTAGAATCGACTCAGCACGGCCACTGAGCACAGCTTCCGGGGGTAGATAGTGAATGGCGCTGTGTAGTCGTTTGTGATTGTAGCAATCAATGTAGTTTTTGACAGCAGTTCTCAGTTCACCCTGAGTTAAAAAACTCTGTCGGCGCAAGCACTCTGTTTTGATGCTTTTATG